>URAD01000092.1 GCA_900545745.1 uncultured Collinsella sp. | reverse complement strand
AGCACGTTGCTCTCATCGGTGATGGCAACGGTCATGGCACGTGTCTCGGGCAGAATACGCCGGCACACCAAAAGCGCCGATTCCTGCGTCAGGCCGCCCTTAATGTCCTCGAGCATGGCCGAGGCAACCGAGAGCGTCTCCTCGGTGTACTGGGAGCGTACCGAATCGGGGTTGAGCGTCAAATAGATAAAGATGCACAGGAAGATACACAGCAGCGCACAGGCGATCACCGTGGCAATCGGCTCAATGCCAGTCGCCAGGGCAAAGATAAAGTACACCAACACGCAAACGGCGCAGACAACGGCGATGATGCGAAAGATTGAAATTGAATTATCGCGCTGGGCGCGGCGGTCGATCATTCAGCCCCCTCCAGGATGCTAATCAGTTGTGCGTCGCGCCAAAGTTCATCCATGATCTTGGGCCAGAAACTCTGAAAACGCAGGTAGCTTGCGGCGTTTTGGCGGGCATAGGTCTTGGCCTCGTCAATACCATGACGCCAGATGCGCAGATACCCCTCGTGCTCGCGGGTAAACATGCTGCGAACCATGGCGGTCTTGCGCACGCGGTCGTCGAGCTCGCGCGAGATCCACGGACCCGGATAGGGCATGAGTGATGCGGCCGTAACCGGAATGAGCTCCTTTTGGTGCGCAGCGAACGTCAGCTTGGCCCGCTCGTAGTACCAACGGTACACGTCCTGCATAAAGCGCGGCGAGCGCTTCTCGGACTCGGGCGGCAGGTGGCGCACGGTCCACTCGTTATCGAACCACACGTCGTAGCCGAACATGCGCATGTTAAACAGGTAGTCCAGATCCTCGCCGCGGGTGATAAACGGGTCGAAGGCCACGCGTGTAAAGGCGCGGGCGTGCAGGGCCATCAGGCCGCCGCATACGTAATTGGAGCGCGAGATGCGGGTGCCCGAGAGCGCCTTTTTCATCCAGCGATTGAACTCGATACGCTTGGTCCACCAGCGATGGCAAATGCCCGCTTTGTCCGTGGGAGCCAGCGGCGACCCGTCGCGATCGTAAAAGTATCCGCTCTTGACTAAAATCGGCAGGCCCTGACGTGTCTGTTGACCCAGTGCATAGGTCGCACGCTTCATAAAGTCGGCATCGATGACGGTCTCGTCGTCATCCAAAAACACAACCGCGTCGTGCCCCAGCACCGCCGCGCAGGCAAGACCCATGTTGCGGATGGCGCCGTAGCCGCGCAGGCTCACGCACTCGCCCGAACCTTTGGGCGCAATCTGTGCCACGCGGTCGGCAACACGCGAAGCCTGAGTATTGGTAACGATGGTGACCTTAAGTGAGGGATGCGCATTAACGATTTCGTGCACGCGATGGGATACGTCGGACGTGGCAGAAACCGGACAGACCACCAAGAGAATGATGCGCGGAATGTCGCGCACCTGTTCGAGCGAAGTCAGGCAGCGATCGAGTTCCGGGTTGGCGGCATTGAGCGACGTCGAGTGATCGTAGGTGCCGGGAGCGTTTGCTTGGGTATCATCGCCTGCCCAATATGTTGGGATCACAACCGTGGCGTTCATACCTTTGCCCTCCTTGCAACACAAAAACGGGGCGCCGCCAAACACAGGCGACGCCCCGCGACCTAGCTGTTTCCATCATACCCACTTGGGCTAAACATTGTTCGGAAGTCAGAATGATTTATGCGGCTACTTCCAAAAGAGTACTGCAGATAGGCACAATTGCAGTACTGAGCCCGGTTGCCTTACGCCGCCGCCTGAGCCATGCGGGACAGACGGACCAGCAGCACAAAGCCAACAACCAGCAGAACACCAATAGAAAGGACGCCCAACGACGGGTTGCCGGTCAGCGAGGTGACAACCGACACCAGGAAGGTGCCCATCACGCTTGCGTAGCGGCCAAAGATATCAAAGAAGCCGTAGTACTCGTTGGACTTTTCCTTGGGGATGATGCGGCCAAAATAGCTGCGGCTCAGCGCCTGCACGCCGCCTTGGAACAGGCCAACCAAAATAGCGAGCACCCAAAACTCAAAGGCGGTCTTGAGGAAAAACGCGGCAAAGAGCACGATGCCCATGTAGGCGGCGACGGCCACCATGATCATGTTGAGCGTGCCCACGCGACCGGCGAGCTTGCCGTAGATGATGGCGGACGGGAA
>URAD01000091.1 GCA_900545745.1 uncultured Collinsella sp. | reverse complement strand
CGGCCTAAAAGGCCGCGCACCATCTTTAATTCAGATTAATTATTGTTCGTTGTGACATCGCCGAGCCCGCAGGGCGGAGAGCAAGCTCCCTCCCGGCGCACTCCGCAGGACGCAAGAAGCCCTCGCCGCACGAAGTGCGCAGCGAGGGCTTCTTGCATGTCCGAGGACGCGCCGGGAGGGAACTTGCTCTCTGCCCGGATAGGTAAGACAGCTTACGCGACGGTGTAAACCCAGTCGTGCTTGTCCTCGACAGCACCGGACTGGATACCAGTCAGGGTCTCGCGGAGCTTCTTCATCACAGGACCGATCTCGGTGTAGCCAGCCGGGAAGGTCACGGTCTCGTCGGCGCCGTAAACCTTGTTGTCGATCTCGCCCACCGGGGAGATGACGGCAGCGGTGCCGCACAGGCCGCACTCCACAAAGGTGCCGGCCTTGACCTCGGCCCACTCGACGGGGCGCTGATCGACGGTCATACCCAGGTCCTGAGCGACCTGAACGAGCGAACGACGGGTGATGGAGGGCAGGATGGAGTCGGTGTGCGACTGCGGAACGACGAGCGTGCCATCCTCTTTCACGAACAGGACGTTGGCGCCACCGGTCTCCTCGACATAGGTGCGGGACTCGGAGTCGAGATACAGGTTCTCGGCATAGCCCTCGCGATGGGCCTCCATCGTGGGCTTGAGGGACATGGCGTAGTTCAGGCCGGCCTTGATGTTGCCGGTGCCGTGCGGTGCGGCGCGGTCGTACTCGGAAACGCGCAGCTTAACGGGCTTAAGGCCACCCTTAAAGTACGGACCGACCGGGGTCACGAGAATACGGAACGTGTACTCAGGAGCGGGAGCCACGCCGATCACGTCACCGGAGCCGATCATAAACGGACGCACGTACAGGGTCGCGCCAGAACCGAAGGGCGGAACCCAGGCGGCGTTGGCAGAGACGACCTGCTTGACGGCCTCAACGAACTTGTCCTTGGGGAACGGGGGCATCTCGAGGCGCTGGGCAGAGTTGTACATACGCTCAGCGTTCATGTCGGGACGGAAGCAGACGATGCTGCCGTCCTCGGCGGTGTAGGCCTTCAGGCCCTCAAAGACCTCCTGACAGTAATGGAAGATGCCGCCGCACTCGGAGACATGCAGGGTGTGGTCGGTGGTCAGGCCGCCCTCGTCCCACTCGCCATCCTTCCAATGAGCCTCGTAGCTGTAATCGGTCTTCATGTAGCCAAAGCCGAGGCTACCCCAATCGATATCCTTCTTCTCGACAGTCATATGTCGCTCCTTACATACACAGTTGCAAACTCGCGAACCCGCACGCAAGGACCGAGGCCGACCGCGTCGCAACGTCGCACGCCCGGAGCGTAGAGCCGGACGGGACACGCGAACAGCATCAAAGCCGATGGCACGTCGATTCGCATGCACGAGATTGTACTCCCCGTACGCGTCTGATAAAACGCTTTTCTTTAACTAAGTAAAGTATTTTCATTTGACCGAAACTAAAGAGGCCCGCCACCGTAAGCGGTGACGGGCCTCAACTGCACGGTTTGCGCGCTGGCTCGAGCTACGCGTTCTTTTTGCCCAGCTTAGCCTTAACCAGACCGACCACGGTCGGGATGATCGACACGGCAACGATGCCGACGATCAGCAGCTCAAAGTGCTCCTGCACAAAGGGGATGCCGCCAAAGAAGTAGCCCAGCAGCGTAAAGAGCGTTGACCAGGTAATGCCGCCCAGCACGTTAAAGATAACGAAGTTACGCCAGTGCATGCCGCCCATGCCGGCGATAAAGGGCACAAAGGTGCGGATAAACGGGAAGAAACGGCCCAGGAAAATAGCCAGGTGGCCCCACTTGTCCAAGAAGTCCTCGGACTTTTTAATGCGCTCGGGCGTCATGGCCTTGACCTTGCCCGAAGCGATGATCTTGCGGCCAAAGAAGTGGCCGATCATAAAGTTGCACTGATCGCCCAGGATGGCAGCAGCCCATGCGACGGCCAGCAGGGCCACGATGTTAAAGCCACCGTTGTGGGCAAAGAAGCCCGAGGCAAACAGCAGCGAATCGCCGGGAAGGAACGGGAAGAACACCACGCCTGTCTCAATGAAGATAATCAGGAACACGCAGCCGTAGGCCATAAGCGGGCCGGCGGCGATCCAGCTGGCGA
>URAD01000090.1 GCA_900545745.1 uncultured Collinsella sp. | reverse complement strand
CTTCTTGAGCTCCTCGGTCATGCTACTCACCTCCCTTCATCTGCGATTCCGCGATGGCGCGGTACACCTCGCAGGTTTCCATAAGCTCGCCATGCGTGCCCAAGCCCACAACCTCGCCATCCTTGAGCACGACAATCTGGTCGGCGTGCAGAATCGTCGAGATGCGCTGCGCGATGATGAGCACCGCGGCATCGCGCGTCTCGTCTTGCAATGCATGGCGCAGGGCCGCATCGGTCTTAAAGTCCAGGGCCGAAAAACTGTCATCGAAGATATATAGATCGGCATGCTTCATGAGCGCACGGGCGATTGCCAAACGCTGGCGCTGGCCGCCCGAAAAGTTCGTACCGCCCTGGGCAACCGGGGTATCGAGCCCCTGCGGTTGGTCGAGTACAAAGGTGCTCTGGGCAACCTCAAGCGCGTGGAGCATGTCGCCCTCGGTCGCGCCTTCGTTACCAAAGCGAAGGTTGCTCGCCACCGTGCCCGAGAACAGCCACGCCTTCTGCGGCACATAGGCAATGCGCCCGCGGATTTCGTCTTGCGTAAGCTCGCGCAGGTCCACACCATTCAGGCGAATGGAGCCCTTGGTGGCATCGTGGAAGCGCAGCAGAAGCTTTGCCACCGTCGATTTGCCCGAGCCTGTCGAGCCAACGATCGCAGTCGTCTGACCGCGACGGCAGGCAAAGCTCAGGTCGCACAGGGTGTCCTCGTCGGCATCGTCAAAGCGAAACGACATGTGGTCGAACACGGCCACCGCATCGGCTTCGTCTTGGGGCTCGCGCGCCCCGTCATCCAGCGTGCGCTCGCCATCGACGATGCTCGGCTCAATCTCCAACACCTGCTGCGCACGGTTCAGGCACGCGGCAGCACGCGGAAGCGTCAGCACCACCATCTGGGCCATCATCACAAAGAACAGGATCAGAATTGCATACTCCAGCACCGCCGAGATACTCGCAATCTGCATGGCGTGGGCGCCTACGCGGTTGCCGCCCACCCACAGCACCGCCACCTCGGCGATGTTCATCAAAAAGAAGCTTGAGCTGTCGAGGCCCACAAACAGGTGGTTGACTTTGATGGCGTTGGCGGCGTATTCGCTAAACACCTCGTCCAGACGCCGCTCCTCGTGGCGCTCCTTGTTAAACGCACGGATGACGCGCACGCCCACAATATTCTCGCGCAGCACCACGTTCATGCGGTCGATAAAGCCCTGTAGGCGCATAAAAATCGGCGCCGCGTTGGCAACCGTAAAGACCGCCGCCACCAGCACAATCGCAACGACTACGCCCAGAAGCGTGCCCATGGCGGGATCGATAAACCAGGCGAAGATGATGCCCGCCACAGCCAAAAACGGCACGGGCAGCACCAGCTGAATCGTCTGCAGAATCGCCTGCTGAATCACGTTGATGTCGTTGAGCGAGCGCGTGATCATCGATCCGGTGCCAAAGCGCTCAAAATCGCTGGCCGCGAGCTCGAGCGATTTGTCGTACACGGCATTGCGGATATCGCAAGCCACGTTGGCGGCCAGGCGCGCCGAAAGATAGCAGCCCAGCACCGTGCCGCCGCTAGCCATGCTGGTCGCGATAAACATGTATAGGCCGTTGCGTAAAATGTAGTCGATATCGCCCGTGGTAATACCGGTGTTGACCATGTTCGCCAGCATCGTGGGAACCAGCAGCGTACCGACGTTATCCACCAGCAGCACCAGCAGCGTCACTGCGACAAGCCCTCGATAGGGCTTCAAAAACCTCATTAACAGTCGCACGACTCCCCCTCACCTTGATTCTCGGCTTGGCTCTCGGCAGCGATATGCTGCTTAAAGGCATCGCACTCATCGCCGAGCACCTGAGAGAATTTGCCGATCAAGCGCATAATCTCGCGCTGCTCACATGGCTCAAGCGCGCCAAAGGCTCGCTGCTCGGCCTTGAGTGCCGGCAGCGCATAACGCTCGGCAAATCGCCTGCCCTCTTCGGTCAGGCTCACAACCTTGTTCTTACGACTGCCTTCGGCAAACCCCAACGTTGCGAAGCCCCGCGCCGTCAAGGTTTTAATTGCCGAGTTGATGGTCTGCTTGCTGTAGAACCATTCGCTTGTCAGACGGCTTACGGCAATACTGCCGCCCGCCGTGCTAGTGTCGACGAGCATCCAATAGGCGCAGTCCGAAAGGCCGCAGGCGCGCGAGAACT
>URAD01000089.1 GCA_900545745.1 uncultured Collinsella sp. | reverse complement strand
GCGGCTTGGTGGGGTAGACCACGCCGTGGTCGAGCAGCTTGCCGGTTTCGTCCATGACGGCGACCTTGCAGCCCGTGCGGTAGCCCGGGTCGAGCGCGAGCACGCGGGCGCCGCGCACGGGGCGTGCCGAGAGCAAGCCTTCGAGATTCTTGGCAAAGACGTTGATGGCTTCGGTCTGGGCACGAACGGTGAGCTTGGCGCGGGCCTCGCGCTCCAGCGAAGGGGCCATGAGGCGCTTGTAACCGTCGGCGATGGCGGCGTCAAAGACGGGCACGAACACGCCTTGGCGGCGGGGCCAACGGCTGCCGAGGCGCGCCGTCGCGACAGCACCGTCGACGTTCACGTGCACGCGGAGTTTGCCCTCGCGCTCACCGCGGTCGATAGCCAGCACGCGGTGGTTGGGTATACGGCGCAGCGGCTCGTCAAAGTTGTAGTAGGGCTCGTAGGGAGTCTTTTCGGCGGGGTCGGTGGCCTCGACGACGATGTCGGCGGTGTTTTGCGTAAAGGCGCGCAGGTCGGCGACGTTCTCGGGATCTTCGGCTACCGTCTCGGCCACGATGTCGGCGGCGCCGGCGAGCGCCTTCTCGGGCGTGTCGAAGCCGGCCTCCTCGTTGACGTATGCCGCGGCGGCGTCGAGTGCGCTGCCCTTGGCCGAGGCCTGCATGATGATCATGTTGGCGAGCGGCTCCAGGCCGGCCTCGCGGGCCTTTTGCGCGCGGGTCATGCGCTTTTTGCGGTAGGGCTTGTAGAGGTCCTCGACACGCTGGAGCTGCGTGGCCTCGCGAATCTGCTGTTCGAGTTCGGGCGTGAGCTTGCCCTGGGCGTCGATGAGCAGAATGACGTCCTCTTTGCGCTGCTCAAGATTGCGCAGGTAGGACAGGCGCTCGTCGAGCGCGCGCAGGGCGACGTCGTCCATGCCGCCCGTTGCTTCCTTGCGGTAGCGCGAGATAAAGGGGATGGTGTTGCCCTCATCGATGAGCTTGACGGCAGCCTCGACGTTGGCGGCCTTAAGGTTGAGCTCGCAGGCGAGCTGGGCGATAAGATCCATGGGACTCCTTGCGTTTAAGGTGCGTTTGCGGCACAGAGCTACCAAGGATACCACCCGTCCCAAAAGACTGTTTTGGGGCCGCGCCATGAAAACGGCCTATCTACTACGTTTAACCCGTATGGGTCGACCATTCCCCGGTTTTCCGAGAATACGCAAGCCGTCTACCTGCGGTTTTAATTTCGCAAAATTCGGCATGGTTGAGGGTAATCGGTTAAACGTAGTAGATAGGCCCATTTCGTGGCGAACGAATCAAGCCGAGATGCAAAAAGGCCCCCGTCTCAGAAAAATCGTCGTCAAGGTAGCAAAATGCCCCGCGGGCAGGAGGCTGCTCGCGGGGCAAAGAAGAGGGGCATATTTGTGGCGGACCGAGGGGTTCAGCATGGGGTTTCTGCCGCGGCCGCTCTTAAGGCATTACAGTTCGACGAGCTGGCCGGTCTCGGCGGCCTCCTTGATGGCGTTGAGAAGCGTGAGCGTCTTAACGTTGTCGGCGGGGGTTACGACGGGCTCGACCTCGCGGCGAACGACCTTCACAAAGTGCTTGAGCTGCATCTTGTGCGGCAGCGCCGGGTCCACAGCCGGGATTTCCATCTGCAGCGGCTTGTGCCAGTTGGAGGCGCCGTCGTAGGAGAACTGGTGTAGGCGGGGCAGCGAAAGGGCGCCCTTAGTGCCGCCGATAAAGTAGGCGTCGGCGTCGAAGGGGCGGTACTGCGGATCCTCGCGAGCGGTGGCCTCCCAGTTCCAGGGGCTGGCGGTGGCGTCGGAGATGGTCATGCTCGCAAGCGCGCCATCGGCAAAACGGACGTTGACCACGGCGGAGTCCTCGGTCTCAAAACCGCGGGCGGCGCTGGACTGCATGCCCTGGACGGCAACGGGCTCGCCCAACAGATAGCGGAGCAGGTCGACATCGTGCACCAGGTTGACCAGGATCGGGCCGGCACCCTTCTTGCGGCGCCACTCGACATCGAAATACTCGTCGTTCTTATAGATCATGTAGTGGAAGCTCGATACGGTGAGCTTGCCCAGCTCGCCGGACTCGATGATCTCCTTGGCCTTGTTGACAAAGGGGTTGTGGCGACGGTGCTGACCCACGAGCACGGGCACGCCGGCGGTCTCGGCCTCGGCGGCGAAGGCCTGGGCATCCTCAAGATCGTTGGAGATCGGCTTTTCGACCAGCGGCACGATGTTGCGCTTCACAGCCTCGC
>URAD01000088.1 GCA_900545745.1 uncultured Collinsella sp. | reverse complement strand
ACGAAAGGAATCAGGCAGATGGCAATCAAGGTGTTCGCTGACGGTGCAAACCTCGAGGGCATGCTCGACATGTACGAGAACGGCAACGTTCAGGGTTTCACGACCAACCCGTCCCTTATGAAGAAGGGCGGCGTGACGGATTACCGCGCGTTTGCCAAAGAGGTCTTGACCCACATTACCGATGTGTCCGTCTCGTTTGAGGTCTTTGCCGACGACGTCGAGACCATGGAGGTCGAGGCCCGTGAGATCGCTACCTGGGCCGAGAACGTCTACGTCAAGATTCCGTGCGTGACCACCAAGGGCGAGTCCACCGCCGAGCTGG
Organism: uncultured Collinsella sp.; assembly: GCA_900545745.1. Classification (GTDB taxonomy): domain Bacteria; phylum Actinomycetota; class Coriobacteriia; order Coriobacteriales; family Coriobacteriaceae; genus Collinsella. The sequence continues at coordinate 1,936 of URAD01000088.1, read as the reverse complement.
TCCGCAGGCTTTCGGCTGACGGCATCAAGGTCAACGTCACCACCATCTTTACGCCCGAGCAGGTCGATGAGATGGTCGAGGCTGTTGATGCCGAGACGCCGTCCATCATCTCGCTCTTTGCCGGCCGTATCGCCGATACCGGCGTCGACCCCATTCCGTTTATGACGGAGTCGGTCAAGAAGGCCGCCGCCAAGCCCAACTGCGAGGTCCTGTGGGCGTCCACGCGTGAGCTTATCAACATTTACCAGGCCGAGGCCTGCGGTTGCCAGATCATCACGGTGCCCAACAGCATCCTGGCCAAGCGCAAGAACATCGGCCGTGACCCCTACGAGGTCTCGCTCGACACCGTGCGCGGCTTTGCCAAGGATATCGCGTCGCTCGGCTTCCATATCCTGCCGTAACGCGAACACTGGCTGCGCTGCGAGTTGTTCGCCCGGCCTTTCCTTTCCCTATCGCTCACGCGCTTCGCAAGGGTCGCGCTGGGCAAAGGAAAGGCCGGGGCTGCCGACACGAACTTGCCGGTAGGTTGGTGATCGGCCTCCAATCCTGCCGTGGGCAAAGGTACCCCCGCCTGCGACGTGCAAAATGGAGAGTATTCAGCAAGGTAAAGGCTTTTACCAGCTAGATAAAGCACGGAACAGCCCCCGTTTTGGCTCTGACGACGCTAAAACGGGGGCTGTTTGTGACTTTATTGCCTCTGAGGGGCATCCGGAACGGCGGAATTTGCAGAATACTCGCGATTCTGCACGTCGCGAGAGGGGGGACCCTTGCTTTAGGCGGTTTACTTCCCCTGCACCATGGTGAGCGAGATCTTCTTGCGGTCGCGATCGACTTTTTCGACCCACACCTTCACCGTGTCGCCGACGCGCACGACATCACTCGGGTGCTTAACGAAGCGGTTGGCCAGCTTGGAGATGTGCACGAGGCCGTCCTGGTGCACACCCACGTCGACGAAGGCGCCAAAGTCGACGACGTTGCGCACCGTGCCCTTGAGTTCCATGCCGGGCTCCAGGTCGTCGATGGAAAGCGCCGAGCGGCTAAAGACTACCTCGGGCGCGTCGTCGCGCGGGTCGCGGCCGGGCTTTTTGAGTTCGTTAACGATGTCGATGAGCGTGAGGGTGCCGCAGTCTAGGTCGCTTGCCAGCGCCGAGATGCTGCCCAGGCGGCGCTCGATATCGGGTACGCCGCCACGGCTGAGTTCGCTGGCGGCAACGCCGGCGCGCTCCAGGACGGCCGTGGCCACCTCGTAGCTTTCGGGGTGGACGCTCGTCGCGTCGAGCGGGTTCTTACCGCCGCTGATGCGCAGGAAGCCCGCGGCGTTGAGGTATGCCTTGGGCCCCAACTTGGGGACCTTTTTGAGCTGGCGGCGATCGGTAAAGGCGCCGTTTTCCTCGCGGTACGCCACGATGTTCTTGGCCACGCTCGGCGTGATGCCCGATACGTATCCCAGCAGGCTCGCGCTCGCGGTATTTACGTCGACGCCCACGCGGTTGACGACGTCTTCCACCACGTGACCCAGCGTGCGCGAAAGCTCGGCCTGGTCAAGGTCGTGCTGGTATTGGCCCACGCCGATAGACTGGGGCGGGATCTTGACGAGCTCTGCCAGCGGGTCCTGCAGGCGGCGGCCCAGGCTCATGGCACCGCGCACGGTGACGTCCAGGTCGGGATACTCCTGGCTTGCGAGCTCGGAAGCGGAGTACACCGACGCGCCGGCCTCGTTGACGATGGTGTATCGCAGTCCGGGTGCCTGCTCGGCAATGAACTCCGAGACGACTTCCTCGGTCTCGCGGCTGGCGGTGCCGTTGCCGATGACGATGGTGTTGACGCTGTCCTTCTTGACGAGGCGGGCGAGCTCGCGCTTGGTGCCGGCGACGTCGTGGCGCGGCTTGGTGGGGTAGACCACGCCGTGGTCGAGCAGCTTGCCGGTTTCGTCCAT
>URAD01000087.1 GCA_900545745.1 uncultured Collinsella sp. | reverse complement strand
CTGAGCGTTGAGGACGAGGGCTCGACCGGATACATCGAGCGCTACGCCGGCTGGACCGATCCGTATAAGATCGCCGCAAACCCGATAGCAGCTCAGGCCGCATCGAGTGATGCCGCGCCTGCCGCAAGCGCCCCCGGCACCGACGGCAACGATGACCCGATTCGTCGCATGGTCGTCTCGGGCCGCAAGGGCGAAATCGCTGCCGAGACCGAGCGTCTGCTGGCAGACCACGACGCCATGGACCTCATCAACAATCACTTTATCCCCGCCCTCGATGAGGTTGGCGTCCTCTTTGACCAGGGCAAGTTCTTCTTGCCGCAGCTTATGGCCTCGGCCGAGGCCGCACGCGTGGGCTTCGACACCATCAAGCGCCTGATGCCCGCCGGCGAGATCGCCGACAAGGGCAAGATCTGCGTGGCCACCGTCAAGGGCGACATCCACGATATTGGCAAGAACATCGTCAAAATGCTGCTCGACAACTACGGCTACACCGTCTTTGACCTGGGCCGCGACGTCGATCCGCAGGAGGTACTCAAGACCGTCAAGGAGCGCGACATCAAACTCGTCGGCCTCTCAGCGCTTATGACTACCACGGTCGTCGCCATGGAAGAGACCATCAAGCTGCTTCATGCCGAGGTGCCGGGCGTCAAGATCATCGTAGGCGGCGCCGTACTCACCCCCGAATACGCCAAGCAGATCGGTGCGGACTACTACGCCAAGGACGCCGCCGAAAGCGCTCGTATCGCCGAAGAGGTCTTTGGGCAGTAACACAACGGAAACAACCGAGCACCAAAACGTGCCGCATGCGCCACTTGGCACGTGCGGCACGTTAGAATAGATAAGACTATGCTCGTTTTGGCAGATAGGAGCGCAAGGATGGCGATCACGCCCGCAGAAATCGCGGAAACCCGCGGCATGGTTGAGGAGCAGAACCTCGACATCAGGACCATCACCATGGGTGTTTCGCTCATGGGTTGCGGTGACGAGAACCTCGACCGCATGTGCACGAAGATCTACGACCACGTGACGCACACGGCTGAGCATCTGGTCGAGACCGCCGAGAACCTCGAGCGCGAGTACGGTATCCCCATCGTCAACAAGCGTGTTTCCGTCACCCCGGTGGCGCAGATCGCCGCGTGCTGCAAGGATGAGGACCTCACCCCCATCGCGCATGCCCTCGACCGCGCGGCCGAGACGCTCGGCATCGATTACCTGGGCGGCTTCTCCGCACTCGTCCAGAAGGGCATCGGCGACGCCGACCGCCGCGTCATCCAGTCCATCCCGCAGGCGCTCGCCACCACGAGCCGCGTCTGCTCCAGCGTCAACGTCGCCAGCCTGCGCGCCGGTATCAACATGGACGCCGTGCTCATGGCCGCCCAGACCATCATCGATGCCGCTAAACTCACGGCCGACCAGGATTCCGTTGGCGCGTCCAAGTTTGTCTGCTTTGCCAATATGGTCGAGGACTCCCCGTTTATGGCGGGCGCCGTCCACGGCGGTGGCGAGGCCGACGCCGTCATCAACGTTGGCGTCTCGGGCCCCGGCGTTATGGCTGCTGCCTTGGAGACGCTCCCCGACTCCGCCTCGATGATGGAGGTTGCCGAGAAAATCAAGCAGACCGCCTTTAAGATCACCCGCGCCGGCGAGCTCATGAGCCGTGAGGCAGCCCGCCGTCTGGGTGTCGAGAAAGGCATTGTCGACCTGTCGCTGGCTCCCACGCCTGCCATCGGCGACTCCGTTGCCCGCATCCTCGAGATCATCGGCGTGGGCACCTGCGGTGGCCCGGGCACGACCTGTGCGCTCGCCATGCTCAACGATGCCGTCAAGAAGGGCGGCGTCATGGCCAGCTCCAGCGTGGGCGGTCTCTCCGGCGCCTTTATCCCCGTGTCCGAGGACGCCGGCATGATCGCCGCCGTCGAAGCCGGCGCGCTTTCGCTCGAGAAGCTCGAGGCCATGACCTGCGTGTGCTCCGTTGGCCTGGACATGATCGCCATCCCCGGCGACACCCCGGTCGAGACCATCGCCGGCATCATCGCCGACGAGATGGCCATCGGCGTCATCAACAACAAGACCACGGCCGTGCGCGTGATCCCCGCCATCGGCAAGGGCGTGGGCGACTGCGTCGAGTACGGCGGCCTGTTCGGCCGTGCGCCCATCATGCCGGTGAACCCCAACGCCGGCACCGTGCTTGCCCACCGTGGTGGACGCTTCCCGGCGCCGCTGAACTCGCTGAAGAACTAGCTGAGGGGTTTGAGCGAGGAGCCCCGCCGCCGGACGGCAGACATATAAGGTCGCCTGCTCGGACAGTCCTGACTCGCACGGAGAGCACATTAAGTGCTCTCCGGCTCGTGCGGAACTCGCGATCGAC
>URAD01000086.1 GCA_900545745.1 uncultured Collinsella sp. | reverse complement strand
GCGCCCGAAATGAGCGTCGGCTGTTGGGCAGCAGCGGGTACGGATGCTGCAGGCGCGGCGGCCTGAGCAGCAGCCACGCTCGCCGGCACGGCGCCGTTGGCAACCATGGCCTCCAGACGTGCCACGCGCTCGGCCAATGCCTCAATCGTTAAATCAGCCTCGGGACGCGCCAGACGCGTGCAGGCAATCTCGAGCACCAGGCGCACGTCGCTCGCGCCCCTCATCTCCAGTGCGGCATCGTCGAGCACCGTCAGCACGCGGGCCAGGCGGTCGGCAGGATGCTCGCCAAAGGCAGCGGCCTCGGCAGCAAGCGCCTCGGCCTGCTCGGAGCCGCCCTCAAACAGCTCGGCACGGGCACCGGCAACGCAGGCAACGTACACGTCACGCACATGCGCCACCAGGTCGCGCGTCAGCTCCAGCAGGTCATTGCCCTCCTCGACCTGCGCACGGATCAGTCCATAGAGCTCGGCAACATCGCGATCGGCAATGGCGCGGGAAAACTCGCCCAGAATCTGGTCCGAAACCTCGCCCAAAAGCGAGCGGGCGTCGTCCGCATGCACAGAACCGTTGCCAAAGACGCTCAGCTGCTCCAGCGTGGAAAGCGCGTCGCGCATACCGCCCTTGGCATGGCGCGCCACAATGGCGAGTGCCTCGTCGTCGTAATCGAAGCCCTCCTGCTCGCACACGTAAGACAGGCGATGCTCGATATCCTCGTTGCCGATGCGGTGGAAATCGAAGCGCTGGCAGCGTGAGAGAATGGTCTCCAGAATCTTTTGCGGGTCGGTGGTGCACAGCACAAAGATCACGTGTGCCGGCGGCTCCTCAAGCGTCTTGAGCAGCGCGTTGAACGCCGCCGTCGTGAGCATGTGGACCTCGTCGATGATATAAATCTTGTACTTGCCGCGCACTGGGGCAAAGTTGACGGAGTTGATGATCTCCTCGCGCACGTTGTCCACGCCGGTACGGCTTGCGGCATCGAGCTCGTAGACATCGGGGTGGTTACCCTCGGCAATGAGCTCGCACTCCTCGCAAGTACCGTCGGGCATGCAGCCGCTTGCACCCTCGGCGCGCGCCGCCTCGGCATTGCGGCACAGCAGCGCCTTGGCCAGAATGCGCGCCATGGTGGTCTTGCCCGTGCCGCGCGGTCCGCAGAACAGGTAGGCGTGGGACAGGCGCCCCTCGGTGATGGCGTGCTCGAGCGTCGAGACGATATGCTGCTGGCCCACCACGGAGTCGAAGGTGAGCGGGCGATACTTTCGGTACAACGATTCCATGGGTGCTCCCCCGGGTATACTGAGTCTTGTTGCCGCGACGGCCATGCGGTCGCACGGCATACTGCATTCATAATAACCCGTACGGCGAGCCCGCCGCGATAGGAGTCCAAAGAGCATGGCAGACGCAGAGAGCAACCTCGTTCCCTCCGAAGCAGCCGACCAGGTCGAGGTCGCGCTCGAGAAGCAGGCCGCGGCCGATGACGGCATTCTGTACCTCAACGAGTACCAGTACGAAAACGACCTGGTCACCGACTTTGCGCGCCTGGTCGCCTCGCCCAGGCGCCGTGGCTCCCTGTACGTCGCCGCCGCGATTGCCGCGCTCATCGGCATCGGCATGTTGGTGGCCGGCGGCAGCTGGATCAAGTTCGGCGTCGTGCTGATCGTGTTCGGCGCTTTTTTGGCCTGGTGGAGCAAAAACCTGCACCACACCCTCGCCCGCGACTTTATCGACGCCGTCGAGGCCGACGAGTCCATGGGTGGCCGCTATCGCCGCGTCGCCGCCAACGAGGACGGCCTGATGGTTTGGGGCAAGAGCGGCAAGTCACAGTTCTTCCCGTTTGACAAGCTCGACCACGTGCTCGACGGCGAGCGCATCTTTGTGGCCATGTTCGCCGACCAGGGCGTGACGATCCCCAAGGACACCTTCGTCCGTGGCGATGCCGAACAGTTCGGCCCCTTCCTTAAGGCGCGCATCAACAAAAAACTCCGCATCGAGACCAAGAAGAAGAAAATGAAGGCCGAGAAGGCCGCCGCCGAGGCCAAGCAGGGCGACAAGCCCCAGGAGACCAAGGGCAAGCAGCGCAAGCAGAAGAAGAACAAGAAGAAGCGCTAGGCCGGACGCAAGGTCCAGACCCCAGACGGAGCTTAAATTGAATGTCGCCCACCTGCGCGTGCTACACTAGCAGCATCTATGCCACCGCGAATGGCTCGGCCCCGTGCCCGCCACTCGCAAACGAACTTTAAACGCACGAGGGTTGGCCATGCCGCTTTTCTCGCAACATACCGCCCGGTTCTCGCCGGACGTTCCCTTGGAGGGCACTAGCTCTCGCGAGCTGCTCAAGCGGTACCAGCCGCTCGAGACGCTTGCGACCGGCGGTTTTGGCTCCATCGAGAT
>URAD01000085.1 GCA_900545745.1 uncultured Collinsella sp. | reverse complement strand
CCCCGCATCGTCCGAGCCATCGTCACCGAGCCCAAACAGCGCCAGTAATATTTATTAACTGGTTAGCAAAAATTATAAAGTAGTTTATAATTAGGACGGCTGAAAGAGGTCGGCCCATGCAACCTCCTACCTTTCGGGAAATCATTGCCCTACTCAAGCACGATGGATTCGTGAAGGTCGCGCAAGTCGGTAGTCATGCTAAGTATGTTTCTGGTGACCGTGTTGTCACCGTGAACGGCTCTGGTGGTGATCGACCAAAGAAGGGCACGTGGGCAAGTATTCGTCGCCAAGCTGAATGGTAGTTGGAGGCAAAATGAGGCAGCGATTTACCTATGACTGCGTTCTCATAAAAGAAGACGACGGTTACTGCGCCAGTTTCCCGCAGATTCCCGGCGCCTTTGCCGATGGCGATACGCGCGAAGAAGCGATTGCCCATGCCACCGAGGCACTGATGGCGTTTTTGGCCGACGACCTCAACAACGGTTTGACTCCGGCAGGGTACGAACGCTCGGCCGAGGTCGTGGCCCTTTCAGTCGAAATCGACCACGAGGACGCTCGGGAAGCGGCGTGCCGAACATTTAAAGACGCAGCGCTGGACCTCAAAGTCTCCGCTCCGCGGATTACCGCGCTGGTCAAAGCCGGAAAGCTCGATGTTGAACTTGTCGACGGCCGTCGGATGATAACGATAGACAGCATCGAGCGCTACGCCGCCCAAGAACGCCACGCCGGCAGGCCAAAGAAGTTCGTCGCAGTCCAATAACCCCCTCACTTTCACCGACTACTAGAGCCGCTCACCAAACCAACATGCGCTCTGGGCAAATAGGTTGAACGTTTCGTGCGAGAATGCCCCACAGTAAACAAACTTGCACCAGAGCGTAAGGGGCTGGCATACACATGCAGACGGTCTATCGGGTATACGAGGGAACGCGCGAGCCGCATCGGCTTGCCGTCGAGCGCACGGCCGAGGTGCTCGGCCGCGGCGGCCTGGCCTTGATCCCGACCGAGACCGTCTACGGTGTCGCCGTGGCAGTCAACGCCTTCTCGGACGCCGTGCCCCAAGATACAAGCGAATTCCCATCGTGGCCGCGCGATCCGCAGGCTGCCGTCAACGGTGCCGCAGTCCCTGCGCTTGGCACCGGCTATCGACGTATCTTCACTCTCAAGCAACGTGAACTCACACAAACCGTTGCTTGGCTGGTCGATGGCGTCGAAGCGCTCGACTGCTATGGCGTGGACATCCCCGAAGAGGCTCGTGTGCTCGCGCGACGATGCTGGCCGGGAGCCCTGACTATCGTGATTAAGGCAGCCCCCTGCGTGCCGACCTTTATGCGCGCTGCCGACGACACCGTGGCCCTGCGCGCTTCGGCCTCTCCCGTGGTCCAAGCGCTCATTCGCGCCTGCGGCAGTCCCCTTGCCTGCACGAGCGCCAACACGCACGGCGCGCCCTCGCCGGCAAGCTTTGCCGCCGTCGAGGGTCGCATCCTGGAGGGGGTCGATGTTGCCGTCGATGCCGGTGAGACCCCGTGTCGCGACGCCTCGACCATCGTGTCGTTCCAGCGCGGCGGGCTCCAGATCCTGCGCCAAGGCGCACTTCCCGCATCAGAGATCGAACGGGTCCTGTCCGACCCGATGCAATAGAAAGGTGTAAGCGATGTCGTTGAATCTGGGCAGCCTGGGCATGGAAGATGCCTCGTTTAACTTTGGCGGTTCCTACATCATGGCGCTCGACTGCGGCACCACCTCGGTACTTGCGACCATCGTCGACGAGTATGGATGCATCGTCGCGCAGGCACGTCGCAGCGTCAAAACGAGTTTTCCGCGTCCCGGTTGGGTAGAGCAAGACCCCATGACGGTCCTTGCCAGCCAGATTGCCGTCATGATGGAGGTTCAGTTTAAGAGCGGCATCCATTCTGACCGCATCGCCGCCATCGGCATCTCCAACCAGCGCGAGACCACGGTGGTCTGGGACCGCGTGAGCGGCCAGCCCATCTATAACGCCATCGTATGGCAGTGCCGTCGTACCGCGCCGGCGATCGACGCGTTGGTTGAACAGGGTTGCGAGGAGCTGGTGCGCTCCCGCACGGGACTCACGCTTGACCCGTATTTCTCGGCCTCCAAGGTGCAGTGGATTCTCGACAACGTCGACGGCGCACGCGAGAGCGCGGCGGCGGGCGACCTCATGTTTGGCACCATCGACACCTGGCTCATCTACAACCTCACCGGCGGCCAGGTCTTTGCCACCGACTACACCAATGCCAGCCGCACGGCACTCTTTAATATCCATACGCTCGATTGGGACGACGACCTGCTGGCGCTCTTTGACGTTCCACGTTCCATGATGCCCGAGGTTCGCTGGAGCTCGGGCGACTACGGCCGCGTCGCGAGCGACATCATGACCAACATGCC
>URAD01000084.1 GCA_900545745.1 uncultured Collinsella sp. | reverse complement strand
TCCTTCAAGACCTTCGCTCACGACGTTGCCCTTCAGGTTGCCGCCGTCGCCCCGATCTGCGCTACCCGCGATCAGGTTCCGGCCGAGACCGTCGAGCACGAGAAGCAGATCTACATGGCTCAGGCTGCCGAGTCCGGTAAGCCCGAGGCTATCCAGGAGAAGATGGCTGTCGGCCGTCTGGAGAAGTTCTACAAGCAGTCCGTGCTCACCGAGCAGGAGTTCATCAAGGACAGCTCCCTCACCATCAAGAAGTACGCTGAGCAGGTCTCCAAGGAGCTCGGCGACAGCATTACCGTCGTTGCCTTTGACCGTCTGGTCCGTGGCGAGTAAATAAGCTCTTGTAGCTGGTAATGAGCAGGCTGTGGGTTTTACTCACAGCCTGCTTTTTCATGGCTCTTATCAGAGCCTTTGATATCATATTGAGAGTCTAATTAAAGGAGGATCGCTTTGTCCGACATCCGATATAAACGCGTGCTTCTTAAGCTTTCCGGCGAAGCGCTGATGGGCGACGGCCAATATGGCATCGACCCCAAGGTTACCGACCATCTTGCTAAGCAGGTCAAGGAGCTGCTCGCCGTTGGCCATGAGGTCGGCGTCGTTGTCGGCGGCGGCAATATTTTCCGCGGCATGGCAGGCGCTGCCGGTGGCATGGAGCGTGCTCAGGCCGACTACATGGGCATGCTGGCAACCGTTATGAACGCGCTCGCCCTGCAGGATGCCTTCGAGCATAACGATGTTCCCTGCCGCGTGATGAGCGCTATCCAGATGAACGAGATCTGCGAGCCCTATATTCGCCGTCGCGCCATCAACCACCTTTCCAAGGGCAACGTCGTTATCTTTGCTGCCGGTTCGGGCAATCCGTACTTTACGACCGACACCGCCGCGGCTCTTCGTGCGTGCGAGATCGGCGCCGAGATTCTGATCAAGGCCACCAAGGTCGACGGCATCTACGACAAGGATCCCGTCAAGTGCGCCGATGCCGTCCGTTTTGACAAGATTACCTATCACGAGGTTCTCGTCCGCGGCCTGCAGGTTATGGATTCCACGGCTACGGCACTGTGCCAGGATAACCGTATGCCGATTTTGGTCCTCAACATCGATGGCGAGGACACCGTCAAGCGCGCGCTTTCGGGTGAGCCCGTCGGCACGCTCGTCTATCAGGAGGATTAAGCATGGCAGAGAACATCACCGCCCACATGGACAAGTCGCTCGAGTCCCTCAAGCATACCTTCTCCAAGGTCCGTACCGGCCGCGCCAATGCCAACATTCTGTCCGACATCACCGTCGATTATTACGGTGTTCCCACGCCGGTCACGCAGGTTGCCGCCGTCAAGACCCCCGAGGCCCACATGCTGCTCATCGAGCCGTGGGACAAGGCACTCATCAACGCTATCGTCAAGGCCATCGGCGCTTCCGATCTGGGTATTACCCCCAACTCCGATGGCACCGTCGTTCGTCTGCCGTTCCCGGCTCCCACCGAGGAGCGCCGTCGCGAGCTCGTCAAGGAGTGCCGCGAGTACGCCGAGCAGGCCAAGGTGTCTATCCGTAACATCCGTCGCGACTTCAACAACAAGCTCGAGCGCGATGAGGAGCTCACCGAGGATGATGTCCGTCGCGAGCAGGCCAAGGTCCAGAAGCACACCGATGAGTATGTCGCCAAGGTCGAGGAGCTTCTGAAGGAAAAAGAAGCCGAGGTCATGGAGATCTAAGGTGCAATACGACGAGCATAAACTGGTCGAGTACTTTGCCGACGCCCCTGCGGGCGTCGGTTTTTCCGACCTTGACCTCAATAACATTCCGCACCATATCTCGTGCATTATGGACGGCAACGGTCGTTGGGCCACATCGCGCGGTCTTGCACGCACCGAGGGCCACAAGGCGGGTATCGTCTCCCTTCGCGAGATTATTACCGCTTGCGTGCGCCTGGGCGTCGACGTGCTTTCGGCCTATGCGTTTTCTACCGAAAACTGGAACCGCCCGCAGCATGAGGTCAACGTCTTGATGCACCTGTTTGCCAAGACGTTCATCGACGAGCTGCCGCTTCTGAAGCGCGAAAACGTGCGCGTTGTCTTTTTGGGTGACATTTCCGCGCTGCCCAAGAAGACCCGCGACGTTTTTGAACGCGGTCTTGCCGAGTGCGCCGATCACACTGGCATGACGCTGGCACTTGCCGTCAACTACGGCGCGCGTGCCGAGATTACCCGCGCTGTCCGTCAGATCGCACTCGACGCTGCCGCCGGTAAGATCGACCCTGCCGCAATTGATGACGATATGGTGGCTTCCCACCTCTATACCGCCGGCCTTCCCGATCCTGAGCTTGTGATTCGCACTTCCGGTGAGCTGCGCCTTTCGAACTATCTGCTGTGGCAGGTGGCTTATTCCGAGTTCTACGTCACCGATACCTATTGGCCTGACTTTGATCGTTGGGGCCTTGTCGACGCCATTTTGGCCTATCAGGGCCGTGACCGTAGGTTTGGTGG
>URAD01000083.1 GCA_900545745.1 uncultured Collinsella sp. | reverse complement strand
ATAAATATTACTGGCGCTGTTTGGGCTCGGTGACGATGGCTCGGACGATGCGGGGACGATCGGTGAGGTCGCGGACGATGCGCACATCCGACAGGCCCGCTTGGCGGCAGAGCCCGGCGGCGGCGTCGAGAGCGCCCTCGTAGAGCTCGCAGACAAAGAGGCCGCCGGCGCGCAACATATAGGGGGCCGCGTTGAGCAGGCGGCGGAAGATATCCAGGCCGTCGGCACCGCCCTCGAGCGCCAGGTCGGGCTCAAAGTCCTTGACCTCGTGCGGCAGCGAGCGCATGACATCGGTGGGGATGTAGGGCGGATTGGAGACGAGCACGTCAAAGGTACCCCACTCTTCGCGAGGAACAGAGCTCACCAGGTTGGTGAGGCTGAAGGCGACCTCGTCGGACGTGAGGCCAAGCGCATCGCGGTTTTTGGTGGCCAAATCGATAGCGCGCGGCTCGATATCGGTAGCGGTGCAGGTGACGTGGGCGCGGCGCTCCCAGGCAAGCGAGAGCGAGATGCAGCCCGTGCCGCAACCGACCTCGAGGACGCGGGCGGTGCGGGGCTCGGTCGGAGCGGACTCGTTAGCCTCGGCGGCGTCTTGCGTGGGAGTCGTCTGCTGGTCGTTGCTCTCGATGGCGATGCCGTATTCGTCGAGCTCGGGCTCGGAGGCTTCCATGGCCTCGGCTTCAGCGGCCTGCGCAGCAGCTTCCTCCGCCTCGCGATCGGCCAGCTCCTCGGCATAGGCGCGGCTACCGAGCACATCGCCGCCCAACGCGGCCTCATCGACAGCCGTTAAGTTGGCGGCACGGCGCTCGGCGGTCGCGCGTTCATCGGCCAGCGCGGCCTCGGCCTTGCGGGCCTGCTCGACCTCATCGTTCCAAGGCAACTCCACGCGCTGACGGGCAGCGGCCTCGGGGCTCAGCACCTCGGCGTCCAGATAGTTCAGCACTTCCTCGACGAGCATCTCGGTCTCGGGACGCGGGATGAGTACGCCGGGGGCGCAGGCAACGTCGATCATGCGGAACTGTGTGCTACCCGTGATGTACTGCAGCGGTTCGCCCTTGGCACGGCGGACGACGGCCGCGTGCATGGTTTCGAGCTGGGCCGCGTCGAGCGTTTCATCCATGCGCATATACAAGTCGATGCGCGCCAGACCCGTGGCCGCGCACAGCAGCCACTCGGCAGAAAGACGGGGATGCTCCTCGCCGCGCTCGGCCAGGTACTCCTTGGTCCACTCGAGACAACGCTTGATGGTCCAGATCTCGTTTGCCATGGGGTCCTCCCCTCTTGAGCGCCGGGCGGCGCGTGAATGTCGGAGCAGATTGTACGCGAGGGTGGCACGCGGTAAGGGACGATTGGAAGCGATTATCGAGAATCAGCCCAGAATTTTGCTCAGGGCGCAATCGAAGTGCTCATTTGTCGACGTCTAGATTTGCATCCGTCAAGCTTTTGGCAAGGTTGCCCCAAAACTGACCAATATCTAACCGGATACTTGCCAAATCGCTTGACGGGCGACGCGTCGGAAAATGCCCCGCGACTTCTTGAGCGATAATGTGAGCATTATTTTTGATAGTAAACGAATTTTTTTATTTCCTTTGGGCCGGCAAACGGTCCAATGGCTCTCAAGTCCAATTAAATAAACTCATATAGCAATTTACCAAAAGCAGTCATTGGGGACGCTCCTTATGTGCTGCCCCTCGAAGGACTGTCCCTAAGTGCCGGCACATAAGGAACGTCCCCAAGTGCCGCACCCAATGACTACATCGATGTTTTGGCAATGCCAGCGAGCGGGCCGCATTTGAGACAAGGTGCCGTGAAATGAAAGGGCGCTGACCTTCTGGTCGCGCCCTTGAAATTGAACGGCAGATTGTCCAAATGCGGCCCGCGCAGCGTCGGCCGGTTACGGCGTTCGTAGAACGCCGTAACCTACACGGCCTGTGCCAGCTTCTCGGCTCGCTCGGCGGCGGCGAGTGCCTCGATGACGGTGCCGAGCTGGTCGCCCAGAAGGACGCCGTTATAGGTGGAGTTGAAACCGATGCGGTGGTCGGTCACGCGGTCCTGGGGCTGATTGTAGGTGCGGATCTTCTCGGAACGGTTGCCGTGGCCGATCTGGCTCTGGCGCTCGGCACCGAGCTCAGCCTGCTGCTTCTCGAGCTCCATCTCGTACAGACGGGCACGCAGCATCTGCATGCAGACCTCGCGGTTCTGGATCTGGGAACGTTGCTCCTGCGACTGCACCACGGTGTTGGTGGGCAGGTGGGTGATGCGCACGGCGGAGTAGGTGGTGTTAACGCACTGACCGCCAGGGCCGGAGGCGCAGTAGGTGTCGATGCGCAGGTCGGACTGGTTGATCTGGACGTCGATCTCCTCGGCCTCGGGAAGTACGGCGACGGTAGCCGTGGAGGTCTGAATGCGGCCCTGGGACTCGGTCTTGGGAACGCGCTGGACGCGGTGCACGCCGGACTCGAACTTCATGACGGAGTAGACGCGGTCGCCCTCGACCTTGAACTCGATGGACTTAAA
>URAD01000082.1 GCA_900545745.1 uncultured Collinsella sp. | reverse complement strand
GTGCTCTACCAGGGCGTCACGCTCGGCGGTACCGGCAACGAGACCGGCAAGCGCCACCCAACGCTCGGCGATAACGTCACCGTGGGCACGGGCGCCAAGGTGCTCGGCAACATCCGCATCGGCAACAACGTCAAGATCGGCGGCAACTCGGTCGTCGTTAAGGACGTGCCCGACAACTGCACCGTTGTTGGCGTGCCGGGACGCATCATCAAGCGCAACGGCTGCCGCGTGTTCGAGGAGAGCTTCGATGCCAAGCAGCATCGCGAGTACATGCCCGACGACGCCGCCGAGCAGTCCGCGCTCAACCGCCAGGGCATCACCGAGAACGCCCGCCGCGTCAAGGAACTCGAGCGAGAGGTGGCCGAGCTCAAAGCCCTCGTCGCCAAGCTCGTGGACGAACGCTAGGAACGCAAGCGGCACAAAACGACATCGGCATCAACGCAAGAAGGCGCGCCAGGGAATTCATCCCCGGCGCGCCTTTGCGTTGATGCGACATGTGGGACTGTCCCTTTGTCACATTATGCGAACTGGCTCAGATAGAGGTCGGCGTAGGCACCCTCGGCAGCCAGCAGCTCCTTATGCGTGCCCTGCTCGATAATGTTGCCGTGATCCATGACCAAGATCAGGTCGGCATCCACAATCGTCGACAGGCGGTGCGCGATCACAAAACTCGTACGCCCGCGCATGAGCGCGTCCATGGCACGACCGATGGCAAGCTCGGTACGCGTATCCACGCTTGAGGTCGCCTCGTCCAGGATGAGAATCGCCGGGTTGTTGAGCAGCACGCGTGCGATGGTCAGCAGCTGACGCTGGCCCTGGCTGATGCTCTCGGCATCGTTGGCCACGCGCGTGTCGTAGCCCTGCGGCATGGTGCGCACAAAGAAGTCGACCTGCGCGGCACGAGCGGCGGCCACAATTTCGTCGCGCGTTGCCTCGGGGCAGCCGTAGGCGATGTTTTCGGCAATCGTGCCATCGAACAGCCAGGCGTCCTGCAGCACCATGCCAAACTGCTGCCGTAGCTCGCCGCGGTCCATGCGGCTCGTATCCACGCCGTCGAGCGTAATACGCCCGCCGTCAATCTCGTAGAAGCGCATGAGCAGGTTGATGAGCGTCGTCTTGCCTGCGCCCGTGGTTCCCACCACGGCAATCTTCTGGCCCGGCTCGGCGGTAAACGACACGTCGCGCATAAGCGGCTTGTCGGGCGAATAACCAAAGCGCACGTGCTCAAAGGAGACGCGGCCCTCCACGCGACCCGGCAGCTTGGCGGCCTCGTCCGACAGCGGATCGGCCTCCATCTCGGGCTCATCGAGCAGGTCGAACACGCGCTCTGCACTCGCCAGCGCGCTCTGCAGCGAGTTGAAGGTAAACGACAGCTGCGTCATGGGCTCGGACGCCTCGTAGATAAACTGGAAGAACGCCTGGAACACGCCGACGGTCATGTGGCCGGCGACCAGCATGCTGCAGCCCACCAGCGCGATCACGATCTGCGCCAAACGGCCGATAAAGCGCACCGCGGGGCCGACAGCATTGATCATAAAGTCGGCCTTGGTGCTCACACGAGCCAGTTCCTTCGAAGCCTCGTGCACCTCAGCGGAGCTCTGACGTTCGCGGTTAAACGCGCGGATCACCAGACGGCCCGAATAGCCTTCCTCGACCGCACTCGTAATCTTGGACACCCACTCCTGGCGCTCGCCCGTCACATCGTGTGTGCGGCGCGAGACGACCTTCGTCACCAGCAGCGACAGTGCCGTAAAGAACAGAAAGACGAGCGTAAGCTGCACGCTGAACACGAACATCACGCTCACAGCACCAACAACCGTGCCGATCGACACGAGCAGCTGCAGCAATCCGCGCTGCATGCTCTCGGACATCTTGTCCAGGTCGTTGGTCGCGCGGCTGACGACCTCGCCGGGACGATGCGCGTCAAAATAGGCGAGCGGTAGACGGTTGAGCTTTTGCGCGATGCGGTTACGCAGGCGCAGATTGAGGCGTTCGGCCACGCTCGACATCAAAAAGCTCTGGAGCGCGTAGAACGAAGCGGCGGCCGTCCAAATCAAAAAGTAGATGAAGATAGTCCTGCCGCAGTTCTCCCAGGTGATGCTGAAGGTGGCGTTGTTGACAAACGCTACCTGAATGTGGCCCCACAGCTCATCGATCACGCGGGCGCTATATGCCGGCGCGGCAGTGTTAAAGATGACATAGAACACAATGCTCGCGAACACGATATAGAAGCGCCAGTGGTCGCCGGCAGCCTCACTCCACAGGCGGCGCACCGTCGCCCAGGTATCCCGAGGCGTCTCGTCCTCGTCTTCGTCGTCCACGTCGCGCATACGCTCTGCCTCGGCGCGGGCGCGCTCGTCCTCGGCGCGCTCGTTTTCCTCGTAGAGCGCTTGGCGGCGAGCCTCGCGCTCGGCTGCAGCCTTGGCGGCGTCATCCAGCTCGGTCGACATGGCAGCCCGCTCGACCGCTTCCTCGGCAGCGTCCGCAGCGGCGGCATCGACAAGGCCGCCCTGCTTCTTGAGCTCCTCGGTCATGCTACTCACCTCCCTTCATCTGCGATTCCGCGAT
>URAD01000081.1 GCA_900545745.1 uncultured Collinsella sp. | reverse complement strand
TGGGTAATGACACGGCCCAGGAAATGCCCGCGCATGGTCTCGACCACGGCGTCGCAATCGACCGGCGCGGTAAAGCCCGGCCCCACGGCGATGACGGTAGGCGCCATGTCGCGCGTGGTGCCCAGGTTGCGCTTGGCCAGAATCGCGTCGACCACAGCCGCGGGTTTAAGCTCATCGAGCATCTTGGCCTGAGGGTCCACCACGACGGCAACATCCCCCGCTTGGGTAATCTCGAGCGCCTCTGCCGGCGTCTGCGCCAAGCGAGCGCGAATGCCCTCGACCTGGACCTCGCCCAGGCGAATAGCCTCGCAAAAACTGATTGTGCGGCGGATGCACGTGGGAACCGCGATATCGGCCATAACGACCGACACGCCGGCGCGCACCAAGCGAGCGGCGACACCCGTGGCGATATCGCCGGCGCCGCGAACATAAACGAGCATTCCCGGGGCACCTCCCTGTGCTACGGTTTGAGCAGAGCAAAAGCGGTTCGACCGCTACTCTGATGATTATTTATTATCACAGTAT
The DNA here is from genome assembly GCA_900545745.1 of uncultured Collinsella sp. Lineage (GTDB taxonomy): Bacteria > Actinomycetota > Coriobacteriia > Coriobacteriales > Coriobacteriaceae > Collinsella. The sequence goes on along the minus strand of URAD01000081.1, from coordinate 2,079 downwards.
TATACGGCGGTGAACAGATGGAAACGGTTAGCGGCAATCTTGCCTCGGCGCTCAGGATCGAGCCGGGCATTACCGCGATTATCGGCAGCGGCGGCAAGTCGACGTTGCTCAAAACGCTGGGTCTTGAGCTCATGCGCGCTGGCGGCCGCGTGCTCCTCTGCACCACCACGCATATGCTTCCCGTTGCCGGCGTGCCATGGGACGGGTCGAATCGTCGCCTGGACGCCGCGCCTTGGAAGCCAGGTGCCCCACACGCCCCAGGCTGCACCTGCGAGGCCTGCGCGGGGCTTGCACGCGGAGGCATCTGCCAGGCAGGCATCTTGGACCCGGAGACAGGCAAGCTCTCCGCCCCCGCCGAGCCACTCGGCGAGCTGGCACAGCGCTTTGACTATGTGTTGGCCGAGGCAGACGGTAGCAAGCGACTCCCGCTCAAGGCGCATGCCGCCTGGGAGCCGGTAATTCCCGCCGCCACGGCAAACGTTGTCTGGGTCGTCGGCGCCTCGGGACTGGGCAAACCCGTCGCCGAGGTTGTCCACCGCCCCGAGCTCTTTTGCGAGCGTTGCGGCTGCGAGCTCACCGACACTGCCACCCCAGAGCGCGTCGCCCAGGTGCTCAATGCCGAGCTGCGGATGCTGAACCTCAACAATGCCCGCATCATGCTCAACCAAGTCGACACGCTCAGCGACCCCACGATGGCCGACCGCTTCGAGGCAGCTCTCGACCACCCCGTCGTCGCCAGCAGCCTCAAGTAGCCGGCCCCATCTCCTCAGTTGCGGTGAAATACGGACTGTTTGGCCGCCCGACGGCCGCAAACAGTCCGTATTTCACCGCAACTGAGGAGGGGACACGGCATCTTTGCTGCTAGCGGGGGACGTAGCGGCCGGGCTGGGCTCCGGTGGGCTCGCCGTCGCGTGCCGCCAGCACACCGTTCACAAACACGGCCTTGGCGCGGCCATGTGCCTCAAAGCCCTCGAGCGGCGTGTAGTCCACGGCCTGATGCTGTGTCGCGGCGCTGATCGTCCAACGCGCGCAAGGATCCCACACGCACACGTCGGCATCGGAGCCCTCGGCAAGACAGCCCTTGCGCGGATACATGCCAAAAACGCGCGCCGGGCTCTCGCTCATCAGGCGGCAGAGGTCCTCGGGGCCCAGCTGGCCCTCAAAGCTCGTGGCAATCGCGACGGGACGATGCTCCACGCCGGGCCCGCCGTTGGGAATCGCGCGGAAATCGTCGCGCCCGCGGTCCTTTTGCCCGTGCAGGTTAAAGCTGCAATGATCGGTTGCAATAGTATCGATCTCGCCAGCCACAAGCGCCTCGCGCAACGCGGCACGGTCACCGGCATGGCGCAGCGGCGGGCTCATCACGTACTTGGCGCCCGCAAAGCCGTCCTCGCCCTGCTCCAGATAGCAGGTGTCGTCGAGCATCAGATACTGAGGGCAGGTCTCGACATAGATATTCTTCTGCCCGCGCGCTTTGGCAGCACGGATGGCCTCGAGCCCCAGCTTGGTCGAAAGGTGCACCACGTTGACCGGAGCGTCCCCGGCCAAGTGAGCCAGATACAGCAGACGGCTCACTGCCTCGGCCTCGCACACGTCCGGACGGCTGAGCGCATGCCCCTCGGGCCCGTGGATGCCCTGCTCAAACACGCGCTTCTGCAGCTCATTCACCAGCGTACCGTTCTCGCAATGCACGCACAGTATGCCGCCAATACGCTTGAGCTCCTCGAGCACCTCGAGCGTCTCGGCATCGTCCAGGCGCAGGTGGTCATAGGCAAAGTAGGTCTTAAACGACGATACGCCCGCCTCGCGCATGGCCGAAAGGTCGACGCGGTTGCGCTCGTTCCACTCGGCGAGTGCCATATGAAAGGCGTAGTTTGCCGTGCAAGTGCCGTCGGCGCGGCGATGCCACTCGGCCAAGGCATCGGGCATAGTCACGCCGCGATCGGCCGTCGCGTAGTCCACAATGGTCGTCGTGCCGCCGCAGGCAGCCGCGCGCGTGCCGGTCTCAAAGCTATCTGCCGTCCAATCCATGCCAGTCCAGCACTGCATGTGCGTGTGGCCGTCGATAAAGCCGGGAAA
>URAD01000080.1 GCA_900545745.1 uncultured Collinsella sp. | reverse complement strand
TAGTGCTGGTCGCGACCGGAGTCCCAGCGCCAGATGCCGCCACCGGTAGCCCAGATCTTGATGGCATCGGGGTTCTCGCGCAGGCGACGACGGACGGCCTTGCGCAGATCCCAAGGACCGTCGACCTGGTCGCCCCAGGGATGGGATTCCTTGTTGAGCTCCTGGCTGCAGTGGTGGGAGTCACCGTGGCCAGCAACGCGGCAGAAGCCAAGGCCGGTGGCCAGAACGCGCGGGCCCTTGAAGACGCCCTTGTCGATGCAGTCACGGATCTGGATACCAAAGCGGCCGATCTCGCAGACGGTGGTGAGGCCGTGGGTGAGGCAGTCGTAGGCCTGCTTGACGGCGACGGCCTGCTTCTCGAGGAGCGGCTGCATGACCCAATCGGTGTCATCGTCGGTCAGGTTGCCCGAGAAGTGCAGGTGGGTGTCGATCAGGCCGGGAAGGACGGTCTTGCCGGCGGCGTCGATGACCTCAACGCCCTCGGGAAGGTCCTGCATAGCGCCGGCGTACTCGATCTTGCCGTTGTCGTCGACGAGAACGAGGGAGTTCTCGACCGGCTCGGCACCGGTACCGTCGATGAGCTTGCCGCCAACGATTGCATACTTAGTGGACATGGTTCCTCCTTATGGATCCATATAGTGGGCGAGGCCGTGTTGGGTTAAGGCCTCACAAAGCTACCCAAGTGGTGCCGGGTTCGGTGCGCGGGAGAGAGGGCCCCACGCACCCGATCCGCCCCGGCTAGGCGTTACTTTTTGCGGGAATTGGTGAAAGCCATGAGGGCCAGGCCAATAGCCAACCAGCCGATCACGATGCTCCACTCCACCATGTTGAGGGAGGCGGGAGAGAACGGAATCACGAGCAGGCCGATGATGATGGCGCAGGCAGCGATAGCGAGGCCGATGCCAAACTTGCCGCCGGGCACCTCGTAGGGACGAGGCAGGTCGGGCTCGGTGAAGCGCATGCGCAGGCAGGCGAGGGCGACCATACCGCAGGAGAAAATGAAGGCGAGAGCCGACACGTTGGTCAGAGGGATGAGCATGTTCTTGCCCAGGAACGGACCGATGACGGTGATAACGCCCAGAACGACGCAGGCGAGCTTGGGAGCGCCGGACTTGGGGTCGACCTCGGCGAACTTCTCGGGCAGTTGGCCCTTGCGGCCCATGGCGAGCATGATGCGGCTCGTGGCGCCGTAGAAGGAGTTCATCGGGCCCATGGGTCCAAGCGTGGCGATGACGAGCATGGCCAGGTACAGAAGCATGTTGATGCCCTTGAGGCAGGCAAGCGCGGGAACCGGGCTCTTAACAAACTCATGCCAGTCGAGGATGGTGCCGAACGAGTAGATGCAGACCATGTAGAAGCCGCCGGCGGCCAGCAGGGCCAGGGAGATGATCTTGCCGAACTTGTTCCAGTTGAGGCCCTCGGCTGCTTCCTCAGCCTGCTGAGGAATGGTGTCGAAACCGGCATAGAAGAACGGAGTCAGAACCAGGACCGACACGATGCCGGCGAACAGGCTGGCGCCCTCGGTAGCGGCCTTGCCGCCGCCAGCGCCGGTGACCTGGGAGAACACGGGCATGGCGTTGTCCGGCGAGCCGGTGAACAGCGAGACGCCCATGGCGAGCAGCATGCCGCAGAGCAGGGCCTTGGTCAGGAAGGCCTGGAGCTTGGCGGCCGAGCTGGCACCGCGGAAGTTGAGGAAGATGACGTAGGCTGCAAAGCCGAGCGCGATCAGCGTCGGGAACAGGTAAACGTCGGCGCCCAGGATGGTGTAGAGCTTGACGGCGCGCAGCCACTCAAGACCAGGCAGGCTGCCGAACATCTCGGACACGAGGGTCGAAATGGCGATGGCCTCCCACGGGCACAGGATACCGTTGCCCAGAGCCAAAAGCCATCCGGTGATGTAGCTCAGCGTACGGCCAAAGCTACGATCGACATACTCGACGATGCCACCCGAGATGGGGATAGCAGCCGTGAGCTCACCGAAAACAGCTCCGACGGGCACGAGGAAGATTGCACCCAAGAGGAATGCGATCATAGCGGGAACGGGACCGCCGCCCACGACCATCCAGTCGCCGACCTGCAGAACCCAACCGGTACCGATGATGGCGCCGAAACCGATGGTGAAGAAGTTCCAGAGCGAAAGCGTTTTCTTCATGCCGCCGTTATCCTCGACTGCAACTTCTGCGTTCTTGTCCGCCATTGTTCCCCTCCTTTCCTTTTTGACGCCCCCTGGCGTCACCCCTTGCGCGGTCCGTTTTGCCGCGCGCTTTTATTTCGTGGCTTTAAGATACGGCCTTGGCGTAGCAACGCCGCTTGTAGCTCGACCGAAGGCAGAACCGCAAAACGAACGGCGCCGTTTTTGGGACGAACGGCACAGTTTGCAGCTCATTGTTGCCGCCCGCCCGACGGGCGTACGCTCATCGGACGCATATAGAGATGTTTTTGAGGCCGTGTGTTTTGCGCCTTTCGTACCGTTTACCGAGCTTTTGACGCGCAGACCCCTTTGTTGCACATCTTTTTTGTAGGATGGACAGGTTATACATGAGACAAGGCGGTACGAATGGCATACGGATACAACGACGGTGATCAACGGCGACAAAGCGTTCGCCTTGCTGGCCGTACCACGCC
>URAD01000079.1 GCA_900545745.1 uncultured Collinsella sp. | reverse complement strand
CGGAAAGCACATTAAGTGCTTTCCTTTGCGTGCGGAACTCGCGACAAACTTAACCCCCGCCCTCAGCCCCGGAGACCCTCCCTGCCGTCACATTATTCAACCAGTTTTGCGGGCGTGCGCCGCTGTGCGGCTAGCCCGCGTGCTCCTCGGCAGGGTTGGTCTGATGGACCTTGTTGAACTACCGCCTTTGGCCCAAATGGAAACGGAGGATGCGTTGTGCATCCCCCGTTTTTGTTGCGTTTACTCTAGGTCAATAAACTTGGTGCTCAGGATCTTGCCGTCTTTGACAAGCATTCTGGCCATGGTGGGGCCTCGGGTGCCTCTGGGGTAGCTGGCGCTGCCCGGGTTGAGGACCAGGCAGCGGCCTACTTGGGCCTCTTTGGTTACGTGGGTGTGACCGTTGATGGCTACGTCTACGGATCCCACCGGAAGGTCTTCACGGTAGTGGGCTACGGCGAATTTGAGGCCTTCGTAGGTGAAGAGGCCCAGACGGTCTACATCCGGGCCGTAGTCGCGGTAGTAGTCGTTGTTTCCTAGGACCGCTCGCACGGGAGCGATGGTGCATAGATGCTCGTAATCCATCTCTGAGGTGAGGTCTCCGGCGTGGATGATCAGATCTGCGCCCTTGAGCTCGTCCAGAAGCGCGGGCGAAAGATAGCCGTGGGTGTCCGAGATGATGTCGATGCGCTTGGCGCTTGCACTGTTCATGGGATCCCTTCTGCAAAACCGATTCGACGTATATACAAAAAGCCCCACGGCTCCGCAGACAATTGGTCTACAGGGCTGCGGGGCCAGTGTGCTAGAGGCTCAGGGCCTTCTTGAGCGGCACAACGCGGCGGCGCGAGACCGGCACGCGTTCGTCGACGCCCGTAATGCCCAGTTGGATAGCGCCCGAGGGCACCGTCTCGACATCTGTGACGCACGCCAAGTTGACGATATAGCGGCGATGAACGCGAAAGAAGCCAAAGTCGCAAAGCTTGGCCTCGAACTGCGCCAACGAAGTCGTCGATAGAAAACGATCATCGACGGTATAGATACAGGAGTAATCGTCCTTGGCCATGATGAAGCGAATGTCATCCACGGGAATGAGGACCTTACGGCCGCCCTTTTCCACCGGAATGCGCTCGATGGTGGCTTTGCTGTCCGTGACGGGCTTGGCGTGTTGCATGACCTTCTCGATCGCGCGATCCAGACGTGCCTCCTCAACCGGCTTCATTAGGTAATCGACGGCATCTACGTCGAACGCCTCGACGGCATGATCGCTATACGCGGTCACAAACACAATCGCCGGCGGATTCTTAAGCTTATGTAGCGCCTCGGCAAGCTGCAGACCAGAAGCGCCGGGCATCGAGATATCGAGAAAGACGACATCGACGCGGCTTTCCATCAGCATCTCAATGGCGGAGCGGACGCTCGACGCCTCAGTGATCGTGCCGATCTTGCCCGTCTGCTCGAGCAAGAAGCGAAGTTCCGAACGGGCCGGGGCCTCATCATCCACAATCATCGCACGCAGCATAGGGATTAAACCTTTCGTCAACAAACTACGCTGGGCATCCGCCGCTTGGCGTTGAGCCCATAGCCTTTTATTTTACTCTTGAATGTCAAAGATGCTCTCTGACAAATCAAGATGCAGGAGCACTTTGGTGCCCTTGCCCGGCGCCGATTCGACGCGCGTATAAGAGTGCGGTCCATAAAAGCGATGGATGCGCTCAGAAATATTGTGCATGGCCACGCCGGCGCCGCCGCCTTGCGGGGAACTGGCATCGGGGCGGGCGGAGCGCTCATCAAACAGCCTGGCGGCGGTGCCCTCGTCCATGCCCACGCCGTTGTCGGCCACGGCAATCAGGATTGCGTCGTCGCCGTCTTGATGGACGGTCACATCGATCTGCAGGGCATCGCCATCGCCCATGCCATGCCGCACGGCGTTCTCGACAATGGGCTGGATTACAAAGGCCGGGACCAACGTGTCCTCGACATCTTCGGAGACATCGAAGGTCGCCAGTACGCGGTCCTCGCCAAAGCGCGCCTTCTCAAACGTCAGGTAGCGCTTGGTCTGGGCAACCTCGCGCGAGACCGGGATAAGCGACCCCGAGTTGTCGAGCGTGGCGCGATAGAACGAGGAAAACTCGCGCAGCAGCTCGCGGGCACGCAGCGGGTCGGTACGCGTAAACGACGCGATGGTGTTGAGCGTGTTGAACAGAAAGTGCGGGTTGATCTGCGCCTGCAGCGCACGCACCTCAGCGCGCGCCGTGAGTTCCTTTTGCACCTCGAGCTCGTGGATGGCGAGCTGCGTGGACAAGATCTCGGCAAAGCCCGAGGCAAGCGCGTACTGGGTACGGTCGACGGCGCGCGGGGTCTTGTAGTAGAACTTGAGCGTGCCGACGGTACGATCGCCCACCTTGATGGGAGCGATAATGCCGGCGGGGACTTGGTTGTGCGAGCCGTCCGAGCCCACGACATCCACCATACGGTTGAACGACTGCACGATGCCATGTTCGATAACGTAGCGTGTGGCAAGCGTGTGGATGGGCGAATCTGGCAGTAGTTTCTCCTCAAACTCTCCCGCGCAGGCAAGCACGTTGCTCTCATCGGTGATGGCAACGGTCATGGCACGTGTCTCGGGCAGAA
>URAD01000078.1 GCA_900545745.1 uncultured Collinsella sp. | reverse complement strand
CCGGCGGAACGGGCGATAGCGGCGCCCTTGCCCGGCTGGAACTCGACGGCGTGGATGAGCGTACCGACGGGGATGTCGGCGAGGGGCAGAGCGTTGCCCGGCTTGATGTCGGCGTCAGAACCGGACATGATGGTCTGACCGACCTCGAGGCCCTTGGGGGCCAGGATGTAGCGCTTCTCACCGTCAGCGTAGTGCAGCAGAGCGATGCGAGCGGAACGGTTCGGATCGTACTCGATCGTGGCAACCTTGGCGGGCACGCCGTCCTTGTTGCGCTTGAAGTCGATCACGCGGTAACGACGCTTCACGCCGCCGCCCTGGTGGCGGGTGGTGATGCGGCCGTTGTTGTTACGACCGGCCTTCTTGGGCAGGGGCTCGAGAAGAGACTTCTCGGGCTTGGTGCAGGTGATCTCGGAGAAGTCGGAGATCGTCTGCCAACGCCTACCAGCGGAGGTCGGCTTAAGGTGCTTTACAGCCATTACAATCCCTTTCAATAGGAATCCGTTAGCCATCGCAGACAGGGATTCGAGGTTCTGCCTCGGGTGCGATGACACCGGACGTATACACGGTTCCGGGCGTGTCCATTTTATACGCCCAAAACCTTGAGCTCCCGCCTCCCCTATTTGGGAGGCATGAGCTCACTCAACAGCAGCGAGTCTTAGGCCTGGTTGCCAAAGACCTCGATGGTGTCGCCCTCGGCCAGCGTGACGATGGCCTTCTTCCAAGAACGGGTCTTGCCGGCGACATAGCGCACGCGCTTGGTCTTGGGCTTGACCGTCAGGGTGTTCACGCGAACGACCTTGACGCCGAAGATCTCCTCGACAGCGTCCTTGATCTGATACTTGTTAGCATCCTTGGCGACCTCGAACGTGTACTTGTTCAGCTCCATGCCGGAGAAGGAACGCTCGGACACGATCGGACGGATGATGATCTCGTGGGCGGTCATTTATGCAAGCACCTCCCCGAAGTGAGCGGCGATGTCGGCGGGCATCAGCACAGCGTTATTGTTGACGAGATCGTAGGTGTTGGCCTCGTCAGCGGTGATGATGAACGTCTTGGGAATGTTGCGGAACGACAGGTAGGCGTTGACGTCCTCATCGCGAACGATGATGGTCAGACGCTTGCCCTCAAGACCGAGAGCCTTGAGCATGGCGACGGCAGCCTTGGTGGAAGGCTTCTCGAAGCCGTAGTCGTCGACGAGCACGAGCTCGCCATCGGCCAGCTTGGCGGACAGCGCGGAGCGCATAGCCAGCTTGACCTCCTTGTTGTTCATACGCTTGGCGTAGGAACGGGGCTTGGGGGCGAAGACAACGCCACCGTGACGCCACTGGGCAGCACGGATGGAACCCTGGCGGGCACGGCCGGTGCCCTTCTGACGCCAAGGCTTCTTGCCGCCACCGGAAACCTCAGAGCGACCCTTAGCAGACTGGGTGCCCTGACGCCAAGAGGCCATCTGGCACTTGACGATGTGGTGCATAACGTGGATGTTCGGCTCGATGCCGTACACCTCAGCGGCGAGCTCGGCCTCGGCGACCTTCTTGCCCTCGCTGTTCTTTACTTCAAACTTTGCCATTTAAGTGTTCTCCTTGGTATGACGCTGGGCTAAATGGGCTGGGCCCTTAGGCCATACGGATGGCGACGAGACCATTCTTGGCACCCGGGACAGCGCCCTTGACCAAGATGAGGTTCTGCTCGGCATCGATGCGGACAACGGAAAGGTTCTTGACGGTAACGCGCTCGTTACCCATGTGACCGGCCATCTTGACGCCCTTGAGGACGCGCGCAGGATAGGCGCACTGACCGATAGAACCGGGGTGACGCTGGAAGTGAGAACCATGCGTCATAGGACCGCGGCGCTGACCCCAGCGCTTGATGCGACCCTGGAAGCCCTTACCCTTGGAGGTACCGATGACGTCGACCTTCTCGACATCAGCGAAATCAGCGACGGTAACGACCTCGCCGACCTTGTGCTCCTCGCCGTTCTCGACGCGGACCTCACGAAGGAAGCGGACAGGCTCGACGCCAGCCTTAGCGAAGTGACCAGCCATGGGCTTGTTCACGTTCTTGGCCTTGATGTCGCCGAAACCGATCTGGACGGCGTCATAGCCGTCGGTTGCCTGAGTTTTAACCTGCGAGACAGCGCAGGGGCCAGCCTGGATGACCGTGACGGGAACGACGTTATCGTCCTCGTCCCAAACCTGGGTCATGCCAATCTTGCGGCCGAGAATCATGCTGATCAAGATATGATCCCAACTCTCGCGTGGTCTTGGGACAATGCGTACACCACCGAGCGTACGCCCCTAGAGGACCACTACTTACACGACGTGCTCCCCAGCCTTGTATTTCGCCCGGACTACCTGACAACCCTATTAAGCAGGCATTTTGTCCAGCCAGAATACTCCCCTGGTTACACACAGCTGTTTAGTATACACGGCTGCGGGCGTATCCATCGAGATTCATATTTCACTCACATTGTTTACGCAGGTAAAGTGCGTGGCACGTTCCCAGTGTGCGGCGGAGGGGGCGGGCCTGAGACATATTAAGGTTGCTGCTCTACAGTCCTGCTCACGACGGAGAGCACATTAAGTGCTCTCCTGTTCGTGCGGAACTCGCGACAACCTTAATATGTCTCAGGCCCGCCCCCTCCGCCGCACACTGGGAACGCCACG
>URAD01000077.1 GCA_900545745.1 uncultured Collinsella sp. | reverse complement strand
CCGGTCTTAGCGACTTCGTTGAGCAGCAAGCGCGTGATCAGATAGCCCGAAAGCACAAAGAAGATCGTGACGCCAAGCAGGCCGCCCTGCGCCCACGTGAGGTTAAGGTGATAGAGCACCACCGCGACGACGGCGAGCGTACGCAGGCCGTCAAGGGCAGGGATGTAGCGGGATTTGGGGCGAGCAGGCGTCTGCTCCGCGGCGGGAGTGTTGGCGCGGCCCGCGTTGTTGGCAGAAGCACGATGGGAGCTCACGGTGCGTCGCGGTTCGTTGGTACGGCGTTCGCCCTTCACGCGTTCGTGCGGCGCCGGCTCGTTGCCCGTGCGGCGTCGACCGCGCGAGCCCGATTGCGAGAGTTGTTCCATAAAACATCATCCAATGACGAGAATAATCAGCACGCCTTCATTGTAGCTGCCTGCTCCTGTGAATGCTTGCTGCTGGCGCAAGCTCAAGCGCGCGTCCACATCAAAGTGAACTAAAGTTATAGGGGGTGCGAGAGTGCACGATCGACGGCTGGCGGTGGGCATAAGGCCCGCAGATGAGGAGGTTTCCATGGCAGATCGCGGCATCGTTGCGGTGTTCGGCAGCATGAACATGGACCTTTCGGTGGCGTGCGAGCGCATACCGCGTGCGGGCGAGACCGTCGGCGGCAGCGGGTTTATCACCAACGCCGGCGGCAAGGGCGCCAATCAGGCCGTAGCTGCCGCGCGTATGGGCGCTTGCACGCACATGATCGGCGCGGTCGGTCGCGACGCGTTCGGCGCGTCGCTCGTGGCGGGGCTCCAAGACGCCGGCGTGGACTGTGACTTTGTAGTGCATCGCGATGATGTGGAGACGGGAACGGCGACCATCATTCGCTGCGAGGGAGACAACCGCATCGTGCTGTCGCCGGGCGCCAACCATGCGCTTGCGGGCGAGGACGTTGCCCGCGCGCTGAGGCGTCTGGTGGCCGATGAACTCGATAGTGACGCCAGCAAGATTGCCCCGGCTGCCGGAAGCGTCTTTATCGCCCAGGGTGAATGCGACCTTGTAGCGACGGCCGAGGCGCTTGTTTGCGCTCACGAGCTCGGGTTCTATACAGTCTTTAATCCGGCGCCTGCCTGCGATGTGCCTGCGGAGGCCTGGTCCGCGGTCGACCTGGTCTGCCCCAACGAGACCGAGTGCCAGGTGCTGACGGGCATTCTGCCCACGGATGATGCGAGTTGCGTCGCCGCGCTCAATGCGCTGCTCGACAAGGGCGCCGGAGCTGCGGTCATCACGTTGGGCGGCGCCGGGTCGGTTACGCTCGGCGATGACGGCGAGCTGCTGCGCATGCCGGCACTTTCGAGTACGGTAGTCGATACCACGGCCGCCGGCGATACGTTTATCGGCGCGTTGGCGGCGGCTCGCCTAGAGGGCTTGCCGCTCTTTGAGTGCATGGCTGCGGGTGCTCGCGCCTCGGCAGTGACGGTGTCGCGCCTGGGCGCTCAGCAATCGATTCCCACGCGCGCCGAAGTTGAACATTGGTTTGGTTAAACGATAAAGACGGAGAAGCGGAGTAGAACAATGGCAATCAAGAAGCTGATCCTTGATCTGGATATGGGTGTGGACGATGCGATGGCGCTGGCCTATGCCATCGCGAGCCCCGAGGTGGAGCTCGTGGGCATCACCACGTGCTTTGGCAACGTGCGCGTCGAGCAATCGGCGCACAACTGCCTGGCGGTGCTCGATCTGCTGGGTCGCCCCGAGGTTCCGGTGTACCTGGGTGCCGACCGTCCTCTGCAGGCGACTGAGCCCTATACGCCGCCGGCGTCCACCGCGCTCATTCACGGCAAGAACGGCATCGGCGGCGCGAGCGTGCCCGCGTCGCCCTACGAGCCGGTGGGGGCGACCTCGGCCGACGGCAACGCCGCGGTCGATTATCTGATTGATGCCGCGCGCACCTATGGTCCCGATCTGGTCTACGTAGCGACTGGCCCGCTCTCCAACCTGGCGCTCGCCCTGGAGCGCGATGCGGCGGCGATGATGTCCATCGGCCGCGTGGTCGTGATGGGCGGCGCCCTTACCGTGCCCGGTAACGTGAGCGCGGGCGCCGAGGCCAACATGGCGAGCGACCCCGAGGCAGCCGACGCGGTGCTGCGCTCGGGCCGTAAGCTCACCATGGTGGGTCTGGACGTGACGCATCGCGTGGTGCTCACACGCCGCGACATTGCCGGCTGGACGGGCTCGGGCACCATGGCGGGCTGCGCATTTGCGAGCATGGTCGAGCACTACATTGGCTCGTACGAGATGAACGCACCCTACCTGGGTGGTTGTGCGCTGCACGATCCGCTGGCCGTTGCCGTGGCGATCGACCCCACGCTCGTAGGTGCGCTCGGCTGCAACCTGCGTGTTGATCTGCTGGGCGAGTACCGCGGTCGCACCATCTGCGATGAGCGCCGCCTGTCCGATCCGGACAAGAGCACGCTTGTGGCACTGACCGTGGATGCTCCGCGCTTCCTGTCCGAGTTCAAGACGCGTATGGCCCGTGTCCTTGGCTAAGTTGTCTTTTTGGGACGGGGCTTTTTTGACTGGTATGATTGGTGCGACCATTCGAACCAGCTAAAATAGCCCCGTCCCAATTTAACTACCGAGAGGATCTGCCATGGAGCGCATCGCGAGTTTTTCCGTTGACCATCTGCTGCTTGAGCCCGGCGTGTATGTGAGCCGCATCGACCGCGATCCGGCGACCGG
>URAD01000076.1 GCA_900545745.1 uncultured Collinsella sp. | reverse complement strand
GGTTCGTAGAACCGCGCAACATAAGTGCGCCCCCTCCCGCGCACGGAACGGAAGGGGGCTAAAGGTAGGAGTCTACCGGTGGGTTTACCCCACCGGACAGACGATGACCAGGTGATCCTCTACAGGATCGTCAAGGTTTCCGTGGGGTACCCATTGGGTACTTAGAGCAGCACGCAGGCGACGGTCAGGATGACGGCGCAGACGACGGAGAGAGCGACGATGAGCTTAAGGGCAAACTTGAGCCAGGTCGTCCACTCGATCTTGGCCAGGGCGAGACCGCCCATGATGGCGCCGGAGGTCGGGGTGAACAGGTTCACGACACCGATGGCGGCGGAGAAGATCATGACCATGACCTCGGGCGAGAAGCCGAGCTTAACAGCCAGCGGTCCCATGATGGGCATGGAGACGGTGGCCATACCGGAGGTCGAGGGGATCAGGAAGGACAGGCCGAAGTAGACCAGGAAGCTCATGGGAGCGAAGATCACGCCGGACAGGCCAGCCAGGGCATTGGCGGCAGCGTCGAGGACGAAGACATCGAGGCCGGTGTTAGCCATGAGGACGGAGATACCACGGGCGAGGGCGATGACGAGAACAACGGACATCATGTCGGCAGCGCCGGTGATGAAGGTGTTAACGATCTGCTTCTCGGACAGGCCACCGATGATACCGATCAGGACGGCCATGAGGAAGAACCAGGTGGAAGCCTCGTCGAAGTACCACTGGCCAATGGGCAGGCCGGTGATCAGGGCAGACCAGCCCTGGACGACGGCGTTACCGTCGGCGTCGTAGACAGCGCCAGCGTCGAAGAAGTTGGCGACGCCCTCGTTGAGGTCGGCCAGCGGAATGAAGCCGACGATCATGACGACGAAGGTGAAGGCGAAGGCGATCAGAACACCCTTCTGACGACCGGTGAGCTTGACCTCCTTGTGGACCTCGGAAGCAGCCTTGCCGTGAGCCTCTTCGGCGTCCTTGAGCTCCTGCATCGACAGGATGGTGGAACCCTTGTCAGCCTTGACCTTCTTGGCATAGTTCATCACGAAGAAGATGGACATAGCGGTAGTGACAATCCACAGGACGGCACCGAGGCCGATGATGATGGACTGGTTGACCTCAATGCCAACGCCGGTCAGAGCGTCGACGGCAGCGCCGACGGCGAACGGGTTAACCGTGGAGCCCAGGCAGCCGCAGCCAGCGCCGAGCAGGACGGTAGCGGCACCGACCATGGGGTCGAAGCCAGCGGCCATCATGGTAGCGGCGAGCAGGGCGTAGAAGGGAACGGTCTCCTCGCACATACCATAGGTGGTACCACCGAGGGAGAAGATGAGCATCAGCACGGGAATGAGCATAATCTCGTTGCCCTTAAGCTTCTGCACCAGAACGGCGATGCCGTTGTCCAGGGCGCCGGTCTCGGTCATCATGCCGAGGAAGCCGCCCAGGATCATAACGAAGAGGCAGACGGGCAGAGCGTCAGCGAAGCCCTTAATCGGGGCGGTGCAGAAATCGCTCAGACGGGCGGCAGTAACCGCGCCGCCGGACGTGCCGGAGACGATAACGGTAATCACTGCAACAATTGCCAGCAGAGCAAGAAGAATGGTGAACGATGAAGGCATACCGCGCTTTTTCTTAGCGGTCTCAGTCATAGTTCTCATCCCCCCTTCATAAATCATTTAACTTTCTCGCGCGAAGCGGATCTTCCGTGCCGTGCCCACCGCCCGACGCGAGATATTTACCAGACAAAGCCGCTCGGGGTGTGCAGCAAGACACCCCGAGCGAGATGCTAGATGCTCTTACTTGAGCGTAGCGTACATAACAGCCTTGATGGTGTGCATGCGGTTCTCGGCCTCGTCGAAGACCTTGGAAGCGGGGCTCTCGAAGACCTCGTCGGTGACCTCCTGCTCGGTGATGCCGAACTGCTCGCACTTCTCGGCGCCAATCGTGGTGTTGGTGTCGTGGAAGCTGGGCAGGCAGTGCAGGAAGATGGCACCCGGGTTGGCCATAGCCATGACCTCGGAGGTAACGCGATACGGGGTGAGCTGAGCGATGCGCTCGGCCCAGACCTCGTCGGGCTCGCCCATGGAGACCCACACGTCGGTGTAGATAACGTCGGCACCGGTGACGCCGTCCTTGACGTCGGTGGTCAGCTTGATGGTGCAGCCGTTGGCCTCGGCGATGGGCTTGCAGGCCTCGATGACGTCGTCGGCGGGCATGCACTCCTCGGGGCCGCAGGCCACGAAGTTCATGCCGAGCTTGGAGCAGACAACCATGAGGGAGCGAGCAACGTTGTTCTTGCAGTCACCCATGAAGACGAGGGTCTTGCCCTTGATGTCGTAGTTGAAGTTCTCCTGGACGGTCAGGATGTCGGCGAGCATCTGGGTGGGGTGCCACTCAGTGGTCAGGCCGTTCCACACGGGCACGCCGGACTTAGCAGCGAGCTCCTCGACGTCGTCCTGGGCAAAGCCACGGAACTCGATGCCGTCATACATGCGGCCGAGAACGCGGGCGGTGTCCTCAATGGACTCCTTCTTGCCCATCTGCGACGAACCGGGATCGAGGTAGGTGACGCCCATGCCCAGATCCATGCCGCCGACCTCGAAGGCGCAGCGGGTACGAGTGGAGGTCTTCTGGAAGAGCAGAACGATGTTCTTGCCCTCGAGATAGCGGTGCGGAACGCCAGCGCGCTTCATGTCCTTGAAGTTCTTGGAAAGCTTGAGCAAGTACTCGATCTCCTCGGTGGAGAGGTCGAGGAGCTTGAGGAAGCTACGGCCGGAGAGGTTAACACCCATGGTTCGTTTCCTTTCGAAAAAATGAATTACGTAAGTATTAGTGTTGCCCGTTTGACGGGCGAAACCGGTGCGGTTGTAGGGGGACCGCACCGGAAACGGAAAGACTTAGAGGTCCTCGCGCCAGAAGGGCATGCTCATGCAGCGCGGGCCGCCGCGGCC
>URAD01000075.1 GCA_900545745.1 uncultured Collinsella sp. | reverse complement strand
CCGCACATGTGCGGATGAATGTGGGAAGTGTTCGGATGAAGTTGATAATCAAGGCGGGTTTTGTCTTTTTGTCTGCGTAAAAAATTGTTCTTGCAGCAGAAACCCGCGCGTGTATACTGGAATACGTTTGTTCAACTACGTGCCGGCCAAGGTGGTACGGCACCTCTAGAAGAGTAAGGAATTGCACATGGATTACATCCGCGCAATCGAGCGTCAGCAGATCCGCGAGGACATTCCTCAGGTTCGCGTCGCCGACAACGTCAAGGTTCACTACCGCATTAAGGAAGGCGACCGCGAGCGCATCCAGGTCTTCCAGGGCGACGTCATCCGCATGGCCGGCGCCGGTGCCCGCGAGACCTTCACCGTCCGTAAGATGTCCTTCGGTGTCGGTGTTGAGCGTACCTTCCCGCTTCACAGCCCCAAGATCGCCAAGCTCGAGGTCGTTCGTCATGGTCGCGTCCGTCGCGCCAAGCTGTACTACCTCCGCGACAAGGTGGGCAAGGCTGCTCGCATCCCCGAGAAGCGCTAAGAAGATCGCAGCGTCTGTCCACTCGTTTGGACACAAGGGTCACCTTCGGGTGGCCCTTCTTTTTATCTGATTTGCATGCAAGGAGGGCCTGGTATGGCCAACATGACGAGCTCGGTTTCGGCATCGCAGGTTGCCGGTGAGTTGGCGAGCGCTACGTTTGAGGAGATTCCCGCCCTCGTGGAGCATTATCGCGAGGACCCGCGCCAGCAGGTGATCAAGGCTTGTGAACGCGCCCTCAAACGCCATGCCAAAGAGCTTGCCGAGCGCGAGCGCGTCAATGACATGTACGAGCTTATGCATGAGCTTGGCGGCGATGGGGTGGTCGTTGGTGTCGACGAGGTGGGTCGCGGATCGGTGGCCGGTCCTTTGACGGTGTGCGCCGTCTGTCTTCCTATGGAGCCGCACGTTTGGGGTATCAACGATTCCAAAAAGCTCACGCCGGCGCGCCGCGAGCTGCTCTCAGTGAAGATTGCCGAGGTGGCGACGGCGATCGGTTTTTGCCATATCGCGCCGAAGGATATCGACGAGATGGGTATGGCCCGCGCCATCCGCGCTGCCGTCGCGGGCGCCGTGGCCGATACGGGACTTGAACCCGACTGCGTCCTCATGGATGGTAACCCCTTGGGCGCCGTTCCCAACGAGCGCGATGTGGTGAAGGGCGATGCCAAGATCGCCTGCATCGCCGCGGCGTCCATCATGGCCAAGGTCACGCGTGACGAGATGATGGTCGAGTACGACGCCGAGTACCCCGAGTACCATCTGGCCGAGTCGAAGGGCTATGCGAGCCCCGAGCACATCGAGGCCATTCGCAAACATGGACTTTGTCCGCTGCACCGCGTGAGCTTTTGCGGAAACTTTCTGCAGACTGAGCGCCTTTTCTAGGTCAATTGTGGAGACAGGGACCTCTGGGGTTTTATAAACCTGCTGGTAGCGGGCCGTATGCAACAGCATTGCTGCGTACGGCCCGTTTTTTGACGGCATTTGGTCAGCTTTTGGTTTGCTTCCGGTACTTACCCGCATGAAAGGTGCCCTCATCATCGGGGCAATGCAGTGTGCGGGAAAGGAGACCCCATGAGTGCCGCAAGCAAAAAGAGCAAGACGCAGCAGCTCAAGGAGCGTTGGGAAAACGGCGAGCTCGACTCCGGGGCGATGACGCCCGAGTTTATCAAGGGACTCAGTCCCCGCGAGCTAGGCATGCTGGGCGAGCTGATCACCATCGACTACTTTAACGAGCGCGGCTACACCTTGCTGGAGCAGGGCTATCGTTGCACCGAGGGCGAGGCCGATCTGGTGCTGCTCGATGAGCTCGACGATGTCGTGGTGATGGCCGAGGTTAAGACCAGACGCGTTTCGCTGGATTGCACCACGCGGGTCTTTCCCGAGGAGGCCGTGGACGCCCAAAAGCAACGCCGCTACCGCCGCATCGCAAGTTGCTATCTCATGGAGCATTATCCGCTCAAGGCGATTCGCTTCGATGCTGTGGGTGTCACCATCCGCGGCGGGCATATCGCCGAGATCGAGCATCAGTACAACGCGTTCGATTGGCAGGTGTCGTGATGGCGTTCGAGACGTTTGCCGTTCACGCGGCCTGCATCCGCGGCGTCGAGGCGATTCACGTCACGGTCGAGGTCTCGCTTGCCGGTGGCGTTCCGGGCATCCAGATGCTCGGCATTCCGAGTATGGAGGTGATGGAGTCACGCGGTCGTATTCGCTGCGCGATGCGCTCCGCCGGGTTCGAGATCCCGCGCTCGGGCATTACCGTCAACCTGGCACCTGGCGATATCCGTAAAACCGGCAGCGGCTTCGACCTGCCGATTGCCATCGCGGTGCTGGCGGCCGATGGGCAGATTCCCCGCGACAACCTCGATCGTTGTCTTATCGCTGGTGAGCTTGGCTTGGACGGTACGGTGCTTCCTGTCAAGGGCGAGGTGGCGTTTCAGCTATTGGCGCGTGATATGGGGCTGTCCTTTATCGCCGGCAGGTCCGATCAGCATGTGCCGCTTGCGGGCGTTGATTGCGGCTTTATCGACCATCTGTCTCAGCTTGCTCGCGGCATGGGCGATGCCGTGCGTCATTATCTGGATTCCGAGGGTGTTGAGGCGACCTTTGAGCCCGAACTCGACTATGCCGATGTGCTGGGGCAGGAAGTCGCTAAACGCGGCATGGCGCTTGCGGCCGCCGGCGAGCTCGGCTTGCTCATGATCGGCTCGCCCGGATCGGGTAAGACCATGCTCGCGCGCCGTATGACCGGCATTCTGCCCGAGCTTTCCGTTGAGGACCAGCAGGAGGCGCTGTGCATCCATTCGGTTTTGGGTGAGAACATTGATGGCTTGTTGGCGGGACACCGGCCCTTCCGCAGTCCCCATCACAGCATTTCAACGGCGGGCCTCATTGGCGGAGGACGCCCGGTGCATCCGGGTGAGATCAGCCTTGCTCATGGCGGCGTGCTCTTTTTGGACGAGCTTGCCG
>URAD01000074.1 GCA_900545745.1 uncultured Collinsella sp. | reverse complement strand
GGTCATGCCGCCGAAGTTGAAAGGCAGATTGCCGCTCTGGCGGGTTTGCAGCGTCAACTGGTTACGCGGTTTGGTAAAACCGCGTAACCCCTAGGGACGCTGGCCCATGCCGCCCTCGAGGGTGACGGTCTCGCCGTTCATGTACTTAAAGTCGGGACCGCAGAGCTGAACGACCACGCGGCCGATTTCCTTCTCGACGTCGCCGTAGTGGCCTGCCGGCGGCATGTGGACATTGGCCTTGAACGCCTCGGGATAGGCATCCTGGAAGTTCTCGAGCGCAGCGGTCCAAGCAAGCGGACAAACGATATTGACGTTGATGCCGTCCTTGCCCCACTCGTTGGCGGCAACGCGAGTCAGACCGCGGATGCCCTCCTTGGCGGCGGCATAGCTGCACTGGCCGTAGTTGCCAAACAGGCCGGCGCCCGAGGCAAAGTTGACCACGGAGCCCTTGGTCTCCTTCAGGTGCGGATAGGCCTTCTGCATGTACAGATAGGTAGCATACAGACCGGAGTAAATGGCCAGGTTAAACTGATCCATGGTGTGGTCGGCGATGGTCACACCCGAGGCGCTGGCCTGGGCGTTGTTGACGACGGCGTCGATGCGGCCGAACTCCTCAATGGCCTTGTCGATGACGTTCTGGACGACGGCCTCGTTGTCCTGACCAGCCGAGACATCGGCCTGAACAGGCAGAACCTTGACGCCGTACTCGGCCTCGAGGGACTCCTTGGCGGCCTCGAGCTTGGCAACGTTGCGACCGGTGATGACGAGGTTCGCGCCCTCCTTGGCAAATGCGATATCGATGCCGTAGCCGATGGAACCAGCGGAGCCGTCCTTAAGCGTGGCCTTGCCGCCGCCGGTGACGATCACGGTCTTACCAGTGAAAAGTCCCATACAAAGTCCTTTCAAATCGCGACGGGCCCACCCGCCGACTGCGCGCATCCAACTTCACGCGCCAAAAGCTGAAATGCAACTTTAGCGGGTTCAAGTGAAAAATAAAGACCGCAACAGGCGAACGGCGCAACGTCATTCGGCGAAGGGAATGTCAAGCACGAACTGGATAAAGAGGCCGAATTGTTGTCAGCCAAACGAGCCATCGAACACGTTTTGAAACTTTGCTGCGGCGCGCGGGATGTCGGCGCGAGACTTTATCATAGGGTGACAAACAACGATGAGGAGCACATGCCTATGACAGACGAGCTGGACCCCCAGACTCAACAGCATATTGATGATTCCGCAGACGCCGTCGACGACTGTGATACTCCTACCTGCGTCGACGCCTCCACCGATGCGCCCGCCACCGCAGATGCGCCCGCTGCCGCAGATGCGCACGCCGATGCGGATAAAGCGACAGACACAGACGATACTGTCAAGCATGACGAAAGCGAGCAGCCGGAGCCGAGCGATGCCGAACCCGACACAGACCCCGCGCCACAGGCGGCAGGCCCCATCGAGGTGTCTTCGGAAGAAGAGCTCGACGCCGTCATGGACTCCATGATGGATGCCGTCAAAGCGATGAAAGACGCCGTGGCCGATGCTGACGTTGACGCCGAGGAAGAGGAGGCTGCCGAGGCGGCCTCGACCTTTGTGCCCGGCGAGACTCCGGTTGCCGACCAGGGCAGCACCATGCCCTCGTTTCTGCAGCTCGAGCACCCCACGATTGGCGCCGATGCGGTCGATCCGCACGCAGCAGGCTTTTCTGTGGTCGAGGGCGGTACCGGCAATATCGCCGCGCCGCAGGCTGCCGATGCGGACGCCGCCGACACCGCTCGCCCGACCGCCCCGCACTCCCCCGCCGCGAGCCGCGAACTGGGGACCGCTGTCTCGAACACTGCGAACGCCGTGGGCACCTTTATCGCCCAGGGTGCCTCGGCCATGCGCGAGATGAACGCCGCGAAAAAGGCACTTGCCGATGCCCGCGCCCACCTGGCCGAACTTGAGCAGCGCATTGCCGATCAGGCCGAGGAACTCGAGACGCGCCAGGATATCGCAGGCCGCTACGAGCAGATCGTCGCCGACCAGCGTCAGGCGATCGCCACAGCGCAAAAGACCGCTGCGGCAGCCGAGATTGACCGTGATGCCCACGCCGCCAAAGCGACAGAGCTCAAGGGTCAGTTCGAACAAATGAAGACAGAGGATGACGCGACTGAGCTCCGCCTGAAGGCCGCGCTCGACGCCGTGGAGGCCCGCGAGGCGAGCTCTCGCGAGACCGGCAACCGCCTCGTTCGACGTCTTGAGGATTCCAAGCGCATCCGCGACAAGGTGAAGGTCGAGCGAGACGCCGGCATTGCGGCCGCACAACAAACCGTCGACGCCACGCGCGCCCAGCTCGAGACGCTGCGTCATGAGTATGCCGAGCTGCAACGCAATCCCTCGGCAAATCCCGCCAACTATACGGTGCGCACTAGCGAGCTCTCGATGCAGATCTCCGACACGGCAGATGCCCTGCGAAAAGCCGAAGAAGATGTCCCGTGCATCACCGCCGACCTTGAGCACTCGCTTGCCGCAGCCGAGCAGGCCGTCGAACAGGCGCAGGCCCCCATTGCCGAAGCCAAACGCGCGCACCAAGCCGTGACGGCAGAGGCCGATGCCGCGCGCGACGAGCTGCAGACGGCGAAGACTGCCGCCGCAACGCGCCAGCGCGAACTGCGCGAGAAGATCACTGCCGAGGACAAGGCACGCCGCGACCAAGAGCAGAGCATCGCCAACGCCCAAGCAGATGCCGCACATGCGCAGTCGATCATCGAACAGGCGACAGAAGTACACGACCACCCAGAGATTACTGAGTCGCTTGCAGGATCCTTGGCCCGAGACAAAGCCGAACACGCCGAGACCGAGCGAGAAGTCGCCCAGCTCGAGGCCACCGAGGACGCGGTGCGCGAGCGTACCCGCGACTCACGCATCAAATTCACCGGCGCCATCGTCTGCATCGTCGCCACAATCCTGGTGATCATCCTAGTCTGGCTGTTCGCAAGCAAGTAGGCAGGGCACTGAAAACACCCTCACCTCAACTTTTGATAGTCATTGGGGACGTTCTTAAACGACTAGTCAAACAAGAACATCCCCAACGACCACCAATCTCTTGACATAAGGACTGTCCCCAGGTGCCGGCACAGACGATATGAGCAGGACATAAAAACATTGAGAGCCCCTGCTGCATGAAAGACCG
>URAD01000073.1 GCA_900545745.1 uncultured Collinsella sp. | reverse complement strand
CGGCGACCTGGTCATGGACAACGTCGACTTTGGCTACACGCCCGACCACGAGGTGTTGCACGGCGTGTCCGTGTTTGCCAAGCCGGGCCAGAAGGTCGCGTTTGTCGGCGCCACCGGTGCCGGTAAGACGACCATCACCAACCTCATCAACCGCTTCTACGACATCGCCGACGGCAAGATCCGCTACGACGGCATCAACGTCAACAAGATCCGCAAGGCCGACCTGCGCCACTCGCTGGGCGTCGTGCTACAGGACGTGAACCTGTTCACCGGCACCGTGATGGATAACATCCGCTACGGCAATCTGGACGCTACCGACGAGGAGTGCATCGCGGCGGCCAAGCTCGCGGGCGCGGACGACTTTATCACCCGCCTGCCCGACGGCTACGACACCATGCTCACTGGCAACGGCGCACAGCTGTCGCAGGGCCAGCGCCAGCTGATCTCGATCGCACGCGCCGCCGTCGCCGATCCGCCGGCGATGATCCTGGACGAGGCCACGTCGAGCATCGATACCCGCACCGAGGCCATCGTGCAAGCCGGCATGGACAAGCTCATGGAAGGCCGCACGACGTTTGTCATCGCGCACCGCCTGTCCACCGTGCGCAACTCCGACGCGATCATCTGTCTGGATCACGGCCGCATCATCGAGCGCGGCAACCACGACGAGCTGATTGCCAAGCGCGGGTATTACTACCAGCTCTATACCGGAGCGTTTGAGCTGGAGTAGTTCGGCTCGCCGAGATGGCCGATTTGCCGCTCATTCGTCGGGCATGACCCTAAGGTCAATGCCCTCCTCTTTCGGGGCAAATCGACTCATCTCAACGACCCAAACACAATGCTTCGCAACGAATAAAGCCTCCGCAGCACACACGAGCTGCGGAGGCTTTTCTATACCTTCTGTTACAGGCTTACCGTTCCTCGTGTTGCGGCCCGGCTGCCTCGGCTGTCTTTACGCGGTTCTTGTCGATGTACATGTTTTTGTCGGCCTGGGAAAAGAGTTCACGCATGGTAGGCGGTTCATCAAAATCACTGGAAAGCGCGTAGCCCACCGCATAGCTGATAGGCATGTCGGGGTGAACCTCGGAATACTCGTTCACGTTCGCACGAACCTGAGCGAGACAGGACTCCACGGCAGCTCGATCGGTATCCCGCAGCACCGCGATAAACTCATCGCCGCCGTCGCGGCCCACAAAGCAGGTCTCGGACGCCACGAGCCCCAGCTGCTGGGCAAAAGAACGGATGTATTCGTCGCCTTTCTCGTGGCCGAAGTTGTTATTGACCGTATGCAGATTGTTAAGGTCGAAGACGCACATCGCAACGGGCGCCTCCGCGGAGACAGGCTGCTCCTGCCCCAAGACCTCCTCGCACTTGTTCTTGTTGGGCAGTCCCGTGGCTTCGTCGAGATAGACTTTGCTCTGCAGTTCGCGATTGAGCGCGGCAGTTCGCACCGCGCGAACAAGTTCGACCGCAAAGGTCGCCACCAAGCCCATGATGTCGATGATCACCAAGCCCTCGAGATAGTTGAGCGCCGACGCCTTCTCCTGAGTGTAGTCCTCTGCGAGTCGCGTAGCATCGTCGCAAATGCCAAAGAACTCCTCGCTCATAGGGATGATGTCGGTGTTCTCATAGCCGACTTCGCGCACGCGGATGATCTCGGCGCAAAGCTCATCAAAAAAATTTGCAAGCTCGGTCATTTTTGCCTGATACTCATCGTCGTCGAGACGGACGAGGTTGAGGTCGTCACTTCCGTAACGCAAACCGTTGATGTATGAATCCACGGCTTTGAGCAGGTCATCTTGAGGCTGGCCCGCATCCTCGAGCTTAACGATTCGCTGCGTGGTACCGCGCACCAGACCGGCGTAATTGACCACGCGCGCCGTGCCCTGGATATCGGAGACGAGCAGCATAACATTGATGAAGAAGAAGATGAGAACTGCCGTGAGCACCATCATGAGCAGGCGCACCGCCCGGCTGGCTTTCTTGGCGACAGAAGTATTCACAAGTTCACTCCCCAAATGACAAAAGCACAGGTAGTACGCAACGTGCTGGAATTCACGTGAGGTCAACTCTACCAGATGATTTTTCTAGGACGGGAATTAAAGAATCATCGACACGATAGCTATTTGAGAAGTTGTGCCATGGCGTTGACGAATTTTTGGACTTGGAGGGTGGGCTCGAGCGGATAGTGCAAAAAGACCGGCACCTCGCGACCGCATAGGAACGGCACGCCCACAAAGGCCGGGTGTACCCCCGACCATGCGCCGCAGGTGAGCACCGCGTCGCCCTTTTCCTCTGCCTCGTTAAAGAGCGCAAAGTCAAAGCTGTCCACGTCGATCACGTCAACGCCGCCGTCGGCCAGAAGGTCGATGCGCAGGCTGTCCATTGCGTCGTTGCCGTAGCGGAGCACGCGCAGGCGCATGCCCTCCAGGTCGGCAACCGTAATGCGTGTCTTGCGCGCCAGCGGGCTCGTGCGCGGCAGGTCGATATAAAACGGTACGTTGACGATGCGGAGCTTTTGGCAGGCGTCACCCCAGCGCGGGGTCGAAAAACTCGACTGCACCACATCGACCTCACGACCGAGGCTGCGCATGACGGTCTCGCGCTCGTCATAGAGGTCGCTTACCGGCACGATCTCAAATCGCAGCGACGGTTCCAGCTCGTGTACGCCCGACCACATCGACAGCGTTTGGCGCCCCGGGCACATCATCGACACACCCAGACGCACGGCACCGCCATCGCCCGCCGCGCGTCGGGCGCGGCGCAGCGCGTCCTCGGACTGCCGCATGATCGAGCGCGCGTCGTCCACCAGCAGAGCGCCCGCCGGCGTCACCTTAACACCCGAATGCGAGCGCTCGAACAACGTGATGCCAAACTCGGCCTCGAAACCCGACACCTGTTTGACGAGCGCCGGGGTCGACACGCGCAATTTTGCCGCCGCACGTGAGAAGCTTCCCAGCTCCGCGGCGGCCGATATGGCCTCGAGTCGTCGATCGTACACGTCAATCTCCCGTTTCCAGACGCATGGCAATGAACTGCCGAAGGGGGTCGTTTTGGCAGGTCACGCGCTCAATTGAGAAAAAACTGCATCACACAGCGTAAACCTACGGTTAACGCCATTCTAACAAATATGCAATTCACCTGCGCAAATGCAAAGCATACGATAACCAGCGAAAACCACGTGGGTCGGTTAATGGGAGCGACCC
>URAD01000072.1 GCA_900545745.1 uncultured Collinsella sp. | reverse complement strand
ACAATGCCAAACTGCTGCTCGTAGACAAAGGGATGGGCATTGCGATCGAGCACATAGTGCGACAGCAGGCCCAGCGCAAAGGCGCGACCCAGATTGGCATCGCGCGGCTGCAGGTGTGACACGCCGTCGCGCAGGCACGAGAACTGGCGCGACATGCGCGAGCGGTGCATGACCTGAGCAAGCGACATGCAGTCGGAAATGCGCGGCGTGAGCATGTGAAAGAAGAACGGGTCGGGACCTTGGTTTCCCAGGATAAAGGCGATGCGCTCCTCGTCGGACGTGATAACGCCTCGCGGAAGACGGTCGATGCTTTCCTCGCCAAACAGATGATGCGTAATGAGCGCGGGCATAATAATCCTTTCGATTTCATTCGATGCAATCCATTATGCCCACCGCACAGTCATGCCAAACCTGTAACGGCAAACGATGGCACACCGACCCTTACGCAAGCCCCAAGTGCGATTTGACCTCGGCAGCGCGACGGCGGGACACGGGCACCGTCGAGGTTACGCGATCGAGCCTGAGCTCCATCAGGCCCGTGGAGCCGATCTCGACATTATGTACGTCTTCCAAATTAACCAGATAGCTGCGATGGACGCGGATAAAGCCCTCGGAGGCCAGGCGACGCTCGAGCGAGGAAATCGACTCATTGATCAGATACGTCCCCTCGGCGCAGACGGCGTTGCAAAAATCGGCGCGCGCCTCAAAGTAGCAGACATCCGCCACGGGAATGAACACCTTTTTGCCCCCGCGATCCACCGTCAGGCGCAAAGGCTGGCGCGGAGCATGGACGACACGGCGAGCGCCCAGGGCAGTCTCGATCTTGTCGAGCGCCTTTGACAGGCGGGCATCCTCGACCGGTTTGACGATGTAATCGACCGCATCGAGGTTATAGGCATCGGCCGCATACTCGGCAAATGCCGTCACAAACACCACGACCGGCGGCGTCTTTAGGTTCTGCAGCGTCTCGGCAAGCTCAATTCCCGAGCGACCGGGCATGGTAATGTCTAAAAACAGCACGTCGGGCTTGTTCGACAGAATCGACTCCACGGCTTCGGTGACATTGCCCGCCTCGGCAATCTGACCTACACGCGTATCCTTTTCCAACAGATAGCGTAGCTCAGCCCTAATGGGAGGCTCGTCATCAACCACCAGGATGTTCCAGCCTTCGGACATATGCGCTTCCCCTCTTTTTCTCTCAATCCAACCGCGTGCTACACCGTTAGCGGCGCTGGCTCATGCGGCTCGCCGTTCAACTCAACGATGACCTGCGTTCCCACGCCCTCCTGGGACTTCACGCGCATGCCAGAATCTTCTCCGTAAAAGAAATGGATGCGCTGAAGCACGTTGAAGAGCGCCAGGCCGCAACCTCGCTTGATGGAGCCGTCGGCGGTAATGCTCTCGGGCTCCTCTCGGCGATGCTGCTCAAACAGATGCGCGCAGACTTCTTCGCTCATACCGATGCCGTCATCTTCGACGATGATCTCCAAGCCGTCATCGGTCTCAAAAGCCCTAACACGAATAGAAAGCGGCTCGGTCTCGCGCTGCGCATGCTTGATGCAGTTTTCGAGCAGCGGCTGCAAGATAAACGGCGGTACCAGGCTGTCGCGCACCTCAAAGTCGATGTCGACCGAAACGCGCAGACGGCCGTCGCCATACCGGGCCTGCATAAGATTGATATAACGAGTGCCCTGTTCCACCTCGTGCTCGAGCGTGGTGAGCGTATCGGAATCAGAAAGCGTCTGACGATAGTAGTTGGAAAAGTCGATCAACAGCGATCGCGCCTTGTCGGGCTCGGTTCGAACGAGCGACACGATCGTGCTAATGGTATTGAATAGAAAATGAGGATCGACCTGTGATTGCAAGGCACGCAGCTCCACGCGGGCCGTAAGCTCGTCCTGGCGCTCGAGCTCAAAGCTGGCGAGCTGCGTGGAAATGAGATCGGCAAAGCCCGAGGCCAACGCCGTCTGGCGCATATCGATGCTGCTCAGGCGGGGATAGTACAGCTCGAGTGTGCCCACGCAATGCCCGCGCACGGTAAGCGGCGCGACAATGCCGGCGCGCAGACGGGGAAAATAACCGCCCGTCTCATTGGAGGTGTCACGCGAAAACACACTCTGCTCGCCCGTCTCAATCACACTGAGCGTGGTCTTGAGCACGACCGGGGTGCCGGCAGGGCACTTTGCCGAGTCCTCGCCCCAGCTTGCCAACACCTGTTTGCCATCGGTAAAGCAGATGGCAGAGGCGATGGTCTCGGACAGGATGATTTTAGAGGCGCCCAAGGCCGCTTCGGGCGTAAGGCCGCGCGACGTGTAGGCGAATATTTTTGATGCGATGGCGAGCGTACGGTCGGTTGCACTCGATGTGAGGTCGTCGGGGACCACAAAGACATACGAGAAAAAGAAGCACAGCATGACCATGCCGGCAATAACGACAACGCCCGGAACGGGATTGGGGTTATCGGTTAAATCCCAGATAAGCAGCAGGATAAGCGCCGGAACGACAACACCGAGCAGGATGGCCTGGACCACACGCTGGGCCGTACGAAAGACCTTGGTAGAGTTGTAGCTCTTGCCCAGAATCAGCCTGTTTAAATCCACCGTCATCCCCTTTTATCTATCGCACCCATAGCAATAAAGAGGGCCGCAAGCGACCCTCTCCATTGCATTATGCAATCAAATACTGTGTTTTACATCCAGTCGTCGATGAACGGTAGTTTAGGCGCTGTATTTGTTGGCCTCGCCAAAGGTGCCCGCCTCGACGATCCAGCCGTCCTTCATGATGACGTCCATGTTGTCGGTGTTGAGCACGTGGATGTCGGCGGCGACGTCACCGTTGACGACCAGCAGGTCGGCGCACTTGCCGGCCTCGATGGAACCGGTCTCGTCCTCGATGTGGCACATCTTGGCACCGTTGAGGGTGGCGCAGGTGATGGTCTCGACCGGGGTGAAGCCGATCTTGTCGACGAACTCGTACATCTCCTCGATGGAGCAGGTGCCGTACGGGGTGACGAAGGAGAAGGAGTCGGAGCCGATCGTCATGACGACGCCGCGCTTCTTGGCCTCGCGCAGGCAGTCGTAGTTGCGCTGCAGCTCCTTCTCGACCAGGGTGCCCTCGTACTTGTCGTGCAGCTCGGGGACGTAGACGGGCGGATAGGTGGCGTACCAGGTGGGCAGGAAGGCGATCGTCGGGGTGAAGAAGGTGCCCTGCTCGGCCATGAGGTCCATGGTGCGCTCATCGATATCGAAACCGTGAATCAGCTG
>URAD01000071.1 GCA_900545745.1 uncultured Collinsella sp. | reverse complement strand
CTGGGCCCCGTGAGCTCGCTGTTTGACATCGTGACCTTCGCCGCGCTCTTCTTTGTGGTGTGCCCCGCCACCGTGGGCGCAAGCTGGTCCGAGCTCTCCGGGACGGGCAACGTCGCGGGTATGGCGACCTTCGCTGCACTCTTCCAGAGCGGCTGGTTTGTCGAGTCCATGTGGTCGCAGACACTCGTGGTCCACATGCTGCGCTCCCCGCGCCTGCCGAGCCCGCGTGACCACGCCGCGCCCGCGCTGTGCGCTCTCACCGTGCTGGACCTGGCGCTCGTCACCTGGCTGCCGGCAAGCCCCATCGCCGATGCGCTCGGCCTCATGGCGCTGCCCGCGAGCTTTTTCGCGCTGCTCGTCGGCATTGTCACCGCCTACATCGCGCTCACTCAGCTGGCAAAGCGCCGCTACATTGCACGCCACGGCGAGCTGCTGTAGCAAGTAGACGGAAAACGCCCTGCCAGCTACCGTTACCGCTACCACAGCTGCCGACGCCGCTGCCGTTGCCTCTGCCGCCGCCGCAGTCTATCCCCCCAGCAGTTGCGGTGAAATAGTTCCTGTTTAAAGCCCCCTGACTTTAATTTAGGGACTATTCCACCGCAACTTATTGGAGGATTAGCTAGTCCTTGGGCGTCCAGGACCAGAAGAAGTCGATAAGGGCCACACGTGAGGTGGTGCCGGTCTTTTTGTTGATCGAGGAAATGTGACGGCAGAGCGTTGAGCGCGAAAGGAAGAGCGTTGCGGCGATGTCCTGAACGCTCTGGTCCGAAACGACCAAGACCTCAAGAATATCGCGCTCGCGCTCTGTAAGCCCAAAGGCGGCAACGAAGGCATCGAGGCACTCATCGGGCGTGAACTCCGCTGCCTCCACGGGCGCGAAATCGGAACATACGGGTGCAAAATCCCCACCAAGATCGTCGGTAGCAAGTGCCAGTCCATCCCACATCACGACATCATCGGCTCGTCGCCCCAATTGCCCCAGTAGCGTACGTCCCCAGCGACTAGTCAAAAATGGGCCATGTGTCCCAGTTGTGGAGACTCGTTGAGCCGTCTGGGTATCGTGAAAGATCGCGCACTCCCCCATCATCAAAAGTGACACACGCTACCTGTTGATGGGAGGCAGCCATGGGCTTCTTTGACAAGATGTTCGAGAAGAAAGAGTGCGCGATTTGCGGTACCGAGCTGGGACTTTTGGGGAAGACCAAGATCAACGAAGGCTACCTGTGCAAAGAGTGCGCCGGCAAGCTCTCCCCCTACTTTCACGGCTATCGCTCCAGCACCGCGGACGATATCCGCGAGCAACTCGCCTACCGCGAGGCCAATGCCAAGCGCCTGGCCTCGTTCAACCCCACGCGCACGCTCTCTGCCGGGCGCACCAACATCATGCTCGACGAAGACGCGGGCCTGCTGATCATTACCTCGCAGAGCCGCTGGCGCGACGCCAACCCCGACATCATCGAGTTCTCGCAGGTACTCGGCTGCGATATGGATATCGACGAGCATCGCACCGAGATCTATCGCGAGACCAAAGACGGCGAGCGCGAGAGCTATAACCCGCCGCGCTACGACCTGGATTACGACTTCAATCTGACCATCCACGTCAACACGCCGTACTTTACCCAGATCGATCTGCGCGTGAACGACTCCACCATCGAGCAGCGCGGTTCCATCGAATACCGCGAGGCCAAGCGCCAGGCAACCGAGGTCCGCGACGCGCTAGTGCAGCTGCGCCAGGAAACGCGCGACAGCGTCGTGGCCGCCAAGGCCCCCAAGACCGCGGTCACCTGTCCCTTCTGCGGTGCAACCACCATTCCCGATGCCAGCGGGCGCTGCGAATACTGCGGCGGCGCCATCGGCGCATAGCCTGCGGCACGGAAAGGACCGATCATGGCCTTCGAGAGTGTCAACTATCAGTGCCCCGCGTGTGGCGGCCCCCTTCACTTTGCCAGTGCCGAGCAAAAGCTCGTCTGCGACTACTGCGATTCGCGTTTTGAAGTCGAAGAAGTCGAGGCCCTCTATCGCGGGCGCCAGGACAAGGCAGATGCCAAAGCCGCTGCCGCAGCCGCGGCCCCCAAGCCTGCTGTCGACGATGCCGTGCAGGAGCTGGCTCAAAACGCCGGTTACATCTGCTCGTCGTGCGGCGCCGAGCTCGTGTCCGACGGCACCGTCGCCGTCACCACCTGCCCGTACTGCGGCAACTCCGCCGTAGCGCCCGGTCAGCTTTCGGGCGACTTCTCGCCCGACCTGGTGATTCCGTTTAAGCTCGGGCGCGACGATGTCACGGCCGCACTCAAGGAACACTACAAGGGCAAGATCCTGCTGCCCAAGAGCTTTGTCACCGGCAACCATATCGACGAAGTCCAAGGCGTCTACGTACCGTTTTGGCTCTACGGCGCCCGCGTTGACGGCGAAGTGTGCTTTGATGCGACCAACGAGACCGTGACTGAGGAATCCGATCGCACCGTCACGACCACCGACCACTACGACGCCTACCGTAAAGGCAATATCTCGTTTGAGCGCGTGCCGGTCGACGGATCGTCCAAGATGCCCGACGGCCACATGGACGCCATCGAGCCGTTTGACTACGACGCGCTGCGCCCGTTCTCGGTCGCTTATATGCCCGGCTACATCGCCAACCGCTACGACGAGGATTGCGAAACCTGCAAGGCGCGCGCCGAGCGTCGTATGGAAGAAAGTACGATTTCGGCCCTGCGCGAGACCGTCGTCGACGAGTATGACGACGCCACGGTTGAAAGCAAGCAGCTCGACTACACCTGGGAAGACAGCGACTACGCCCTGTTCCCCGTGTGGATGCTCTCCACCTCGTGGAACGGCAAGAGTTACCTGTTTGCCATGAACGGCCAGACCGGTCGCATGGTCGGCGAGCTCCCCTGCTCCAAGCCCAAGCTCGCCATCGCCTCGGTGCTGTTCTTTGTGATCGGGTTTGTCCTCTCCCAGATTCTCTTTATGGGAGAGAACGCCTTCGATCTGGATTACATCACCTTTGATATCGAGGGCATCCTCATCAACATCGTCGCGCCGCTGATCATCGTGATCATCGCAGACGTGCTGCTGGTGGGCCAGCTCAAGACGGCCAACGAGGCCACCCATGCCGATTGCTACTGCGGCGAGCTCGACCTGACCGAGAAGCACGACACCTTCAGCCACACCGAGACCACCGTTGTCATGAAGGACAACAAGGACGATTAGCCATTCTGACCAATACCACCCGGCCTTTGACGAGAAAGGAAGATCACCATGGGACTCTTGAAAGCTGGATTGGGAGCTG
>URAD01000070.1 GCA_900545745.1 uncultured Collinsella sp. | reverse complement strand
CCGCACATATCGTTGATCAGCAGCAGCTGAGTGTTCTTCATGAGGGTCTCCCTTGCTTCGGGCGCGGCGCGGCAGCGCCACAGTGCGACTAAGTGTAGCGCAGGAGGCGTCGTGAGCAGTCACTAGGGTCGCGAAGAGCGCATTGTTGCGGAAAGGTTTCGGAAATGGGAGGCAAATCACGGCAGTAGCGGCACAGTAGCTGCCACCTATTTACTACCATTCCAAAACTATGCCGGATTACTACGATAAACCGCCAGTCTCCAACCACAACAAATTGCACTCCAGCAAAACCGCAGGTAGACAGCTTGTGATTTTCCGAAAAACAATGCCGAGGTCTGAGATTTCGAATTCATCGTAGTAATCCGGCATAGTTTTGGGCAAAGCAGCTTCGGAAGGGGGTCACCGCAGCCCAAAATGATCCGTTATCCTCCGTCCCCCACGGATCACTCAAATGCCAACCCAGGCAGCGCTGCAGATTGAGGACGGACAGCGAAAGCGTTCCTAAGCGAGCAAGGTGGCGTGAAAGAGGAGGGCATAGGCCTTGTGGCCATGCCCGACGATTGAACGCCAGATTGCCGCTTAGGAACGTTTGCAGCGTCGAGCGGTTACGGCGTTTGGCAAAACGCCGTAACTTAATAAGTTTGGTACCTTGACATTGGTTTCTCACGCTCCTAAATTAGTTAGGCACAAAACAATTACTCTACCTAACTAAAGAAAGGAGCGAAGCTTAGATATGTGTGTTGAACCACTCGTCCTTCCGCATGAGCCCGGCGGTGACCCGTCGCAACCGGTAGACATACCCGAAGCGGTCAGCGCCGAAGACAAACTCGCCAAGCGCATCCTGAGCGACCTGGGCTTTTGCGGCCATTACATGCATTTTCACGGCGGCGGCATATCTGGCAAGGCGCCTATTGTCTGCCTACTCGCCAAGCAGCCGACCGGCGAGCTATCCCAACAGGAGCTCGGCATGCACTTCGACCTCAAGCCAGGGTCCCTTTCCGAGATTCTGTCCAAGCTCGAACTGGGCGGTCTTATCGAGCGCAGTCGCAATCCCAAAGACCGTCGGCAGCTCACCATCCGCCTGACCGAAGCGGGATGGGAAAAGGCCCGTGTTGAGCAGGCAGCCCGCATTCGCTTTAGGGAACAGGCCTTTAGCGCCCTTACGCACGACGAGCGCGAACAGCTCGCCGAGATGCTCGAAAAAATCCGAGTAACCTGGGAGGAACTGGATGATTAAAACCCTCATGGGAAGCATCCGCGATTACAAGAAGGTCACGATCGCCACGCCGCTGCTGGTGCTTGGCGAGGTGCTCTGCGAAATGATGATCCCGTTTATCACCGCCGACATGATCGACGCCATCAAAGACGGTGCCACCGTCGCCCAGATGCTTCCCACCGCAGGCTTTTTGGTGCTCATCGCACTGACGTCGCTCGCTTTTGGTGCCGCTGCCGGCGTCACCTGCAGTCATGCGAGCTGCGGCTTCGCCAAGAACCTGCGTCACGACCTGTTCTACAAGATCCAGACGTTCAGCTTTGCCAACATCGATGAGTTCTCGAGCTCCTCGCTCGTCACCCGCCTCACCACCGACATCAACAACGTGCAGCAGGCCTTTATGATGCTCATCCGCATCGCCGTGCGCGCGCCGCTGGTGTTGGTCTTTGCCTTTGCCATGGCCTACGCCATGGGCGGCAGCGTCGCCATGGTCTACCTGGTCATCATTCCGCTGCTGGGCTTTGGCCTGTTCTTTATCATCTATAAGGTGCGCCCGATCTTTGCCCGCGTGTTCCGCAAGTACGACGCGCTCAACGAGTCCGTCGAGGAAAACGTCACCGGCATGCGCGTGGTCAAGAGTTACGTGCGCCAGGACTACGAGAAAGAGAAGTTCGCCACCGCCGCGCGCGACGTCCAGATGGACTTCACCCGCGCCGAAAAGCTGCTCGCCTTCAATAACCCCATGATGAACATCTGCGTCAACGGCGCGTTCGTCGTCATCATCTACCTGGGCTCCGAGCTCATCATCACGAGCCAGGGCACCTTGTTCGACGTGGGCCAGCTCTCCTCCATCTTTACCTATGGCTTCCAGATTCTGATGAGTCTGATGCAGCTGTCGATGATCTTTGTCATGGTGACCATGGCCGACGAATCGGCACACCGCATTACCGAGGTGCTGGCCGCCGAGCCCACGATCGCCGATCCCGCCGAGCCCGTGCTCGAGGTTGCCGACGGTTCCATCGACTTTGACCACGTGAGCTTTAAGTATTCCGCGCATGCGAAGCGCCAGGCGCTCGACGATATCGACCTGCACATTAAGAGCGGTGAGACCATCGGCATCATCGGCGGCACCGGCTCGGCCAAGTCCACGCTTGTAAACCTCATCGCCCGCCTGTACGACGCCACCGAAGGCACCGTGCGCGTGGGCGGCGTGGATGTGCGCGACTACGACTTGGACGCCCTGCGCCACCAAGTGGCCATGGTGCTGCAGAAAAACGTGCTGTTTAGCGGCACGATTGCCGAGAACCTGCGTTGGGGCGACCCGAACGCCACCGACGAAGAGGTCCGCGAGGCGGCACATCTGGCCTGCGCCGACGAGTTTGTCGATGGCTTCCCCAAGGGCTATGACACCTGGATCGAGCAGGGCGGCTCCAATGTCTCGGGCGGTCAGAAGCAGCGCCTGTGCATTGCGCGTGCCCTGCTGCGTCGCCCCAAGATCTTGATCCTGGACGACTCCACCAGCGCCGTCGACACCAAGACCGACGCCAAGATCCGCGCAGGGCTGGCAAGCTATCTGCCCAACACGACCAAGCTCATCATCGCCCAGCGCATTAGCTCCGTGCAGGATGCAGACCGCATCATCGTCATGGAGGGCGGCCGCATCGCGCAGATCGGCAACCACGATGAGCTGCTCAAGACGAGCGAGATCTACCGCGAGACCTTTACCTCGCAGAACAAGATGTCTGCCGAGGGCGAAGAGGCCGTCGAAGCCGACACCGAGGCATCCGCAACACAAGCTCAGACCCAGGAAGGAGGCGAGGCACATGAGTAAGGCAACGACCGCCGAGCGCGCGCTCAACCGCAAGGGTGGCACCATGTCGCGCCTCATCAAGACGCTCTTTGGCTTCTACCCCGTGCTTTTGCCCCTCGTCGTCGTCGGCGTGGTGCTCTGCGCCATCATCAACTCCATCGGCGCGACCTTCCTTCAGAGCGCCCTGCAGATTATTAGCGAATCGTGGCAGTCGGGCGATTGGGAAGCTGCACAGCCCAAGATCGCACAGCTCGTGACCACCCTCGCCTGCATCTACGGCGTCGGCA
>URAD01000069.1 GCA_900545745.1 uncultured Collinsella sp. | reverse complement strand
AGAGCGCTTGACTGGCAGTCAAGAGGTCAGGGGTTCGATCCCCCTCGTCTCCACCCGAGCATTGAATGAGGCTCCAACGCAAGTTGGGGCCTTTTTTCATATAGGCACACAAGGTCAAAGGCGGCAGCATGATCCTCCTGGTCGACAAGATCGAAAAAAGCTTCGGCGCACGCGTCCTCTTTAGCGGCGCGTCCTTCCAGATCAACCCCGGCGAGCGCTTCGCGCTCGTGGGACCCAACGGCGCCGGCAAAACCACCATGCTCAAGATCATCATGGGCATCGACAGCCCCGACGCCGGCCAGATCCAGTACGCAAAGGACTGCCAGGTAGGCTACCTAGAGCAGGAAACCAACCTGGAGCACAAGGACACCACCATCCTTGCCGAGGTCATGGCGGCCGCTAAGGAAATCCGCCGCATGGGCGAGCGCGCCAACGAGCTTCAGGCACAAATCACCGAACTCTCCGAGCAGGGCAAGGACGTCGACGCACTCCTGAACGAATACGGCCAGGTCCAGGACCGCTTTGAGCACCTAGGCGGCTACGAGCTCGAAAGCAACGCCCGCAAAATCCTGTCCGGTCTGGGCTTTAAGGTCACCGACTTTGAGCGTCCCTGCTCCGAGTTTTCCGGCGGCTGGCAGATGCGCATCGCGCTCGCCAAGCTTTTCCTGCGCCACCCCGACCTGCTGCTCCTGGACGAGCCCACCAACCACCTGGATCTCGAGAGTGTCCAGTGGCTGCGCGGCTTTATCGCCAGCTACGACGGCGCCGTCCTCATCGTCAGCCACGACCGCGCCTTCATGGACGCCTGCGTCGACCACGTCGCCGCGCTCGAGAACCGCCGCGTGACCACCTACACCGGCAACTACAGCAGCTACCTCAAGCAGCGCGAGGACAACCTTGAGCAGATGCGCGCCAAGCGTGCCGCCCAGGAGCGCGACATCGCCCACATGCAGGTCTTCGTCGATAAGTTCCGCTACAAGCCCACCAAGGCCGCCCAGGCCCAGGAGCGTATCCGCAAGATCGAGCAGATCAAGAAGGAGCTCGTCATCCTGCCCGAGGGCCACAAGCATATCGACTTTAAGTTCCCCGACCCGCCGCGCTCGGGCGATATGGTCGTGGGCCTCGAGGGCGTCTCCAAGTCATACGGCGACAAGCACATCTACAGTGACATCGACCTCAAGCTCTACCGCGGCGAGCATGTGGCGCTCGTCGGCCCCAACGGCGCCGGCAAGTCCACCCTCATGAAGATCCTCGCCGGCCTGGAACCGCCCACCACCGGCACCCGCGACCTGGGCACCAACGTGGGTGTGGCCTACTACGCCCAGCACGCGCTCGAGGGCATGACCGAGTCCAACACCGTCATGCAAGAGATCGACACCGTCACGCCCAAGTGGACCATGCCGCAGCAGCGCAGCCTGCTGGGCGCCTTCCTATTTAGCGACAACGACTCCATCGAGAAGCAGGTCCGTGTCCTCTCCGGCGGCGAAAAGGCGCGTCTGGCGCTTGCCAAGATGCTCGTGGCCCCCGAGGCGCTCCTGTGCCTGGACGAGCCCACCAACCACCTGGACATCGACTCGGTAGACATGCTCGAGAACGCCCTGCAAAACTTCCCCGGCACCATCGTGCTGATCAGCCACGACGAGCACCTGGTACGCGCTGTGGCCAACCGCATCATTGACATCCGCGATGGCAAGGTCACGGTCTACGACGGCGACTACGACTACTACCTCTACAAGCGCGAGGACCTCGCAGCCCGCGCCGCGGCCGATGCGGCAGGGGAGAGCGCACCGGCCGCGACCAAGTCCGCTAAGGTCACCGCGGCCCAGCCCGACACCCCCGCCACCGCCTCCAAGCCCGCCGAGGGCAAAAAGACCAAGGAGCAAAAGCGCGCCGAGGCCCAGGCCCGCGCCGCGCTCAACAAAAAGCTCAAGGGCGTGCGCAACCAGCTCAAGAAGATCGAGGCCGAGCTCGACAAAAAGCGCGCCCGCTATGACGAGCTTATGGAATTGATGGCGAGCGAAGAGCTTTATGCCGATCAGGACAAGTTCAATGCCGCGCTGGGGGAATATAACGGCCTTAAGCAAGAACTGCCCAAGCTCGAGGACGAATGGCTGGAGCTTTCCACCCAGATCGAAGAGGAGACCGCGCGTGAATTCTCGTAAGGCCGCTGCCGTGGCGATGAGCGTCATCGCCATCGCCTGTCGCATCTGCGGCATCTTTATGAGCGCGATGACCGTGCTGCTGTGCTTTAACGGCCTCACCGCCAAGCTGCAGATCGTGGGCTTTGTCGTTGAGCTTTCGCGCGCGCTGCCGAGCGCCATCGCCGGCTACGGCGTCATTACGTCGCCCTTTGGCGGCGTGTTCCGCCTGGATTACGCTATCGTGGCCGTCATCCTGTTTGTGGCCGACTACCTGCTCACGCGCGCCTCGCGCCGCGTCCGCTAGGGGAGCGCCATGTCCAGCAGCTACATCATGAACCTGCTCGCGAGCGCCGTCGCCGTCATTGTGGGCATCGTCATCCACGAGAGTGCGCACGCCGCCGCGGCCTGGGCACTCGGCGATAAGACGGCCCGATCGCGCGGTCGTGTCTCGCTCAACCCGCTCAACCATATCGACCCGTTTGGCACCATCATCCTGCCGCTGCTGATGCTCGCCGCCGGTGGCCCGGTGTTCGCCTTCGCCAAGCCCGTGCCCGTCTATCTCAACAACCTCAAGCACCCCAAGCGCGACGAGGTCCTGGTGAGCGTAGCCGGCCCTGCATCGAACATCGCGTTGGCATGTCTTACAGCCGCCCTCATGCACCTGACCTACGGCAACCTCTACGCCAGCATGTCCTTTGCCGTGACATCACAAATCATGAATTTCGGCGCCACGTTTATCGTGGTCAACCTGTCACTCGCGTTCTTTAACCTCATCCCGATCCCGCCGCTCGATGGCTCATCGATCATCGTGCCCTTCCTCAAGGGCAAGGCGCTCGCCAACTACTACCGTCTGCAGCAATACGCCATGCCCATCCTCATCTTGGTGCTGTATCTGCTGCCCATGTGGACCGGCATCGATGTGATCGGCCGCTATTTCGACGTTACCGTGTATCCGTTTGCTGAACAGCTGCTCAACTTCGCAATCGCCGGCATCTAAGGTAAACTTACAGGTCGACCGTGCAAAACGGTCGCAACATGCACCCAAACCGCGCCGCGAAGGCGCCGTCAAAGGAGGTCGAAGATGTCGTATCGCGTGTCGACGCAGGTCTACAGCGGACCGTTCGACCTGCTGCTGCAGCTGGTAACCCGCCAAAAAGTAGATATCGGCGCCATCTCTATCAGCGAGGTGGCCGAACAGTACCTTGCCGAGGCCGAGCGCATCGAGGCACTGGACCTGGACGTGGCGAGCGACTTTTTGCTGGTCGCGGCAACCCTTTTGGACATTAAGG
>URAD01000068.1 GCA_900545745.1 uncultured Collinsella sp. | reverse complement strand
CAAAGAAGAGCGCGGCGAAGGTCACGATGTCAAACAGCGAGCTCACGGGGCCCAGCTCGAGCATAAAGCCCTTGATGGACGCGGCATCCCAGGCACGCGGACGGGCAGTCCAGGCGTCATCGACGGTGTCCCACGGCAGCGCGATGCACACGATCTCGTAGACGAGCGATAGCAGCACCAGCTGCAGAGCGCTCATAGGCAAAAACGGCAAGAACAAGCTCGCGACGGTCACGGACAGCACGTTGCCAAAGTTGGAGCTCACCGTGGTCTTGAGGTACTTGAGCAGGTTGCCGTAGGTGCGGCGGCCTTCGATGATTCCGCGTTCGAGTACGCCCAGGTCCTTCTGAAGCAAGATGATATCGGCGGATTCCTTGGCAATGTCGACGGCCGAATCGACCGAGATGCCGCAATCGCTCGCACGCATGGCGGCGGCGTCGTTGATGCCGTCGCCCATAAAGCCCACGGTGTGGCCGAGTAGCTCGCGCATGACGCGCACCAGGCGCGCCTTCTGCAACGGCGAGAGCTTGGCGAAGAGGTGGGTTTTCTCGGCGCGCTCGGCAAGCTCGGCGTCGTCGAGCGCATCGATCTCGGAGCCGAGCAAGACGTTGCTCGCATCGATGCCGATCTGCGCGCAGACGGTGGCGGCGACGCGGTCGTTATCGCCGGTCAGGACCTTTACCGCCACGCCCTTGGCCTCGAGGGTGGCGACGGCGCCCGCGGCACTTGCTTTGGGCGGATCGAGGAAGGCCAAAAAGCCCATCAGCACCATGTCGCATTCGTCGGCGATGCCAAACTCGCCCACGCAGCGCGGATCGGTCTTCTGTGCCACGGCAATCACACGCAGGCCCTCGGCGTTAAGATCGGCGACCTGCTTGCGAATCTGGGCGAGCTTGTCTTCGGCGAGCGGCCGGGCGATGCCATCGACCTCGACAAAGGAGCAGATCTCGAGCATTTCCTCGGCAGCTCCCTTGGTAACCATCTGGGTTTTGCCTTGGGAGTCGGCGACAACTACGCTCAGGCGACGGCGCGAGAAATCGAAGGGCACCTCGTCGACCTTGGTATAGCGGTCGCGCAGGCTCTGGCCCAGCATGGAATCGGGCACGACGGTCGAGGGCGTCACATCGGCACGGTCGATTACGGCCAGGTCGATAAGGTTTTTGAGGCCGGTCTGGAAGAAGCTGTTCAAAAACGCATGGCGCAGCACGCGCGCGTCCTCGTTGCCATCGGTGTTGAGGTAGCGCTCGAGCACGATGCGGTCTTCGGTGAGGGTGCCGGTCTTGTCGCAGCACAGGACGTCCATCGCGCCGAGGTTTTGAATCGCCGGCAGCTCCTTGACGATAACCTGGCGACGGGCGAGGTCCTTGGCGCCCTGCGACAGGCTTGTGGTCACGATGACGGGAAGCATCTGCGGCGTGATGCCCACGGCCACGCTCGTGGCGAACAGCAGCGCGTCGATGACGTTGCCCTTGGTGGCGGCGTTGATGGCAAAGACGGCCGGCGCCATAACGAGCATGAGGCGTACGAGCAGCATGGAGACGCTCGAGACGCCGTGGTCAAACGCGCTCTTCTCGCCGCGCCCGTTGAGCATCTTGGCGATGCCGCCCAGGTAGGTGTCCGAGCCGGTGGCAACGACAAGCGCCATGGCGGTGCCGTTTTGCACGGAGGTGCCGGTAAAGACGATGTTCTTGCAGGCAGAGAGCGGCAGCGCGGAGCCGTCGGCACCATCGACGACGGTGACGGCAGCGGTCTTCTCGACGGCCTCGCTCTCGCCGGTGAGTGCGGACTCGATCACAAACAGGTCGCGCGCGGTGATGACGCGGGCATCGGCCGGCACCATATCGCCGGCAGAGAGGCGGATCACATCGCCGGGGACGAGCTCGTCGAAGAGGATCTCGACGCGCTCGCCGTCGCGCAGGACGGTGCAAGTGTTGGAGACCAGGTCCTTGAGGGCCTCTGCCGCATTGCCGCTGCGGGCTTCCTGGATAAACTTCATACCGCCCGATACCAGCAGCATGATGCTGATGACGATGACCGTGGAGGGGTCGCGCTGCGGCTCGGGCACGGCGAGCACGTCGATGTAGAGTGAGACCAGCGCGAGCGCGGCGAGGATGCCGGCGAAGGGATCGATGAACGCGTCGGCGATGCGGCGGGCGAGCGTCTTGGTCGGCGCTTCGATGGTGTTGGGGCCGGCGGCATCCAGGCGCTCGGTTGCCTGCTCGGCGGTGAGGCCGTTTGCCGTGGCGTCAAGCAGTACGAGAGCGTCCTCGGCGCTATGGGTGGCGGCGAATATGGTGTTCTTGGACAGGCCGGTGCGAGCGGCAGGGCGCGCCGTGCGGCGGCGCTTGGAGATGGCTTCGAGAACCGTGGCGGTTTTGAGCATCAGCATAGGGTCCTCCTTGTTGAAGGGAGTTAGCGTACGTGTCGTATTGAGTTGCAAAAAACCTAGATGTCGCTCACGTCAAGCTCACGAACTACCACAAAGGGGACAGGCGCCTTTGTGGGGGGGTTGACGATCTGCCGGTGGCGTTTATGCGTGTGCGGAGTCCTCGCGGCGTGCCGAGGGCGACATGCAGGTTTTTCGACTAGGACTGCCTTCCATGGCACACCTCCTAAAGGCTGAGCGCAGCGCGCTTTGGGTATCTCGTACCCCTTTTTAATCCGCCCGTATTCTTGATGAGGGGGTTTGACATGTCAACCCCATTGTTCGGAAAACCATTCCCTCTGACAAAGCCTTTACAGAATGCCGTGGCCCCAAAGCGCGCCCGCATCGACGCTTCGCCTGCGCTAAACTGGAAGGCACGTACGCGATTACGAGAGGAGCCCGCATGGAGGCTTACAAGCAAGAGTTCATCAAGTTTATGGTTGAGTCCGACGTCCTTAAGTTCGGCAGCTTTACGCTCAAGAGCGGCCGTCAGTCTCCGTTCTTTATGAATGCCGGCGCTTACGTGACGGGCTATCAGCTCAAGAAGCTGGGCGAGTATTACGCCCAGGCCATCCACGATAACTTTGGCGACGATTTTGACGTGCTGTTTGGGCCGGCCTACAAGGGCATTCCGCTGGCCGTCGTGACCGCAATTGCCTACCACGAGCTGTACGGCAAGGAGGTCAAGTACTGCTGCGACCGCAAGGAGGCCAAGGACCACGGCGCCGACAAGGGCAACCTGCTGGGCTATGAGCCCCAGGACGGCGATCGCGTGGTCATGGTCGAGGATGTCACCACCAGCGGCAAGTCCATCGACGAGACCTATCCCAAGGTTAAGGCTGCTGCCGACGTCGAAATCAAGGGCCTGATCGTGTCCCTCAACCGCATGGAGGTCGGCAAGGGCGGCGTGACCACCGCGCAGAAGGAGATCGAGGCCAAGTACGGTTTCCCCGTCGCGAGCATCGTTTCCATGGCCGAGGTCGTCGAGACCCTCTACAACCACGAGATCGATGGCAAGGTCGTCATCGATGACGAGCTCAAGGCCGCCATCGA
>URAD01000067.1 GCA_900545745.1 uncultured Collinsella sp. | reverse complement strand
TGCTCACCATGTCGGTCATGGGTTAGGTGGTCGCGTGCAAAATACCAAGCAAAAGTCGGGCACCAAGCAAAAGTTGACCATCGCGGCCATCTTTGGCGCTATGGGTCCCGGTCTGCTGGCGGCGCTTTCGGGCAATGACGCCGGCGGCATTGCAACGTATTCCAGCGCGGGCGCCAGCTATGGCTACAAGATGCTCTGGATGCTTCCCGTCATGACTGTGCTGCTCATCGTGACGCAGGAGACCGCGGCACGCTGCGGCTGCGTCACGGGCAAGGGCCTGGCATCGCTCATTCGCGAGCGCTTTGGCGTGCGCAAGAGTGTACTTGCTATGGCGGCGCTGTTGATCGCCAACACAGCCGTGACCATTTCGGAGTTTGCGGGTATTGCGAGCGGCCTCGCCCTCTTTGGCGTGCCGGCGAGCATCTCGGTGCCGTTGGTGGCGCTGCTGGTGTGGATGCTTACCATGTCGGGTAGTTTCCAGCGCATCGAGAAGATTCTACTGCTGGTAAGCTGCGTCTTCGTGACCTATATTGTCGCCGCGTTTATGGCTGGCCCCAACTGGGGTGAGGTCGCGGTCGACCTGGTCGTGCCTAACATTCAAAATGACCCCAGCTACGTGTCGCTCGTGGTCGCAACGATCGGTACCACCATCGCGCCGTGGATGATTTTCTTGGCGCAGAACAACGTGGTCGATAAGAACGCGGGCGAGGACGACATCGTGCTGCAGCGTATCGATACCGTGAGCGGCTCGATCGCTGCTGATATCATTGCGGGCTTCATTATCATCACGACCGGTACGGTGCTGTTCCCGGCGGGTATTCAGATTAGCGATGCCGCCGATGCTGCCCGCGCGCTGGAGCCTATTGCGGGTCAGTGGTCCACGGTACTGTTTGCCTCGGGCCTGGTCGCGGCGAGCTTCTTGGCCGCCTGCGTGCTGCCGGGCGTTACGTCGAGCGCTATCTGCGAGGCATTTGGCTGGGAGCGCGGTGCCGACCGCAGCTGGGACGAGGCCCCGGTTTACCGCGGCATCATTACGGCCATCATCGGTATCTCTGCCGTGCTGGTGCTTATGCCCGGCGTCGATCTGTTCCAGATTATGATGACCTCGCAGGTCATCAATGGCGTGCTACTGCCCGTGGTTCTGGTGTTTCAGGTGGTTATCGCCGCCGACCGTCACATCATGGGTGCCAACCGCAATGGCCGCGTGTGGAACGTGCTCACTTGGGCGACTATCGCCGTGATTACGGTGCTGACAGTCGTCATGTTTGTGCTGCAAGCGATGGGCTACAGCGCTTAGCGCCTCTTTTGGACTCCAAACAGGCCGCAGCGATGGGCTACGGCCTGTTTTTGTCTGCTATAGGGTGTTAGTTATATGGCAGTGGGCAATAAATGCCAAATATGAGTACTGTTGCTAAGTGAATAGCATTTACATTCAAGAAGATAATAAACATAACCTATAGTATGTTCATTAAAATTGGCTCCAATACGCCTTAAACCAGTCAGGTTGGCTGTCTTAGGGGGTTGTAGGGTTCGCTCGGACGTCATTTTGGGTGGTTTTGCCTGCTACTAAAATGGTAACAGTACTCATATTTGCCCTTTTTTGCCCACAGACCTTTGAGGGTGCGGCGAAAAGGGCTTGTTTTGATTGTTTGGGGCAGGCACGAGGCGCGGAAACGATGTCTGGAGCGACGGAGCGGCCTGGAATTCATCCGTAGAGGTCTTCATTGGCTGCGCCAGGAGTGTCCCTAGGTACCGGCACATAAGGAACGTCCCTAACTGCCGGAGGGGGCGTCTGCCGTGGCAGACGCCCCCTCCGGATGTGGGAAGTTTGCGCTGCAGGTTACTTGTCGGTGCCCAGCTTGTGCGGCTTGAGAGCGAGCGCATTGACGAGTGCGTCGGTGGCAGACTTGACAGCTGCCGGCTGCGGATCGTTGACGTGATCCTCGGGGTGTACGGGCAGGTCCTTCTTGACTGCATCGTGGATCAAGTTGAGGTACTCAGTCACGCCAGTGGTCGATAGATGCGTGCCATCGCCATCGAACAGGTCGTTGCGGTTGGCACTGTATCCGTACCAGTCGATAACGCGCACGTTCTTGTAGCGCGTAGCGGCGTTGGCGATGGCCTGGTTGGTAGAGCCAACCCACGGCTGCGGGCTGCGCGTGTTCACAAACACCACAATACGCTTATCTCCTGCATCGGCCATGATGGCGTCGATCTGGTCGTCGGTTACCAAGCCGTTGGTGCCCAGGGCAAAGACCACGATCTTGCCGGCAAGGTTCTGCTGGATATAGCCCTCAAATGTCGCGCGCCCCGCATCAAACTGGCGGCCCTTTTCGGCATCGATATGGCTGTGCGGGAACACGCCGTCAAAGGTGTCTACGGCACGCAGCGACACGGAGTCGCCGATCATAAGCAGATCGTAGGAGCCATCGGGGAAGCCGTCGTTGTCCTTGTCGGTGTCGTCGGCCGCCTGCTGGTCGGTGGGCGCGGTGTTCTTGACTTCCTTGTTCAGAACTTCGGCGCCCTCGCCGCTCAGCGCAGACGTCTCGGGCACAAA
Source organism: uncultured Collinsella sp. (assembly GCA_900545745.1). GTDB lineage: Bacteria > Actinomycetota > Coriobacteriia > Coriobacteriales > Coriobacteriaceae > Collinsella. The sequence goes on along the minus strand of URAD01000067.1, from coordinate 918 downwards.
GATCAGGCCGCCCAGTGCAACGACCAACACGACAGCGCAGGCTGCGCAGACAGGGATGTGCGTGCGTGCCCAGTTGGCGGGCGTGGTGGTGCCATCGCGGAATTCGGCGACGGTGCGCCCAAAGGCGCCCTTCCTAAACGGAGTCTCGATAAAGCGATAGCAGCACTCTGCCACGGCGACCACCAACAACACCTGCAAAATGTACTGCCACCACGGCGTATCGTTGATGTTGGCGACCGGGTTCATGAGGAGCAGCAGCGGATAGTGCCACAGGTAGATGCTGTAGGAGCGCTTGCCAACCCACACGAGTGGCTCGGCGGATAGCGCGCGGGCAACCATTCCCTGGGGCTGCACGCAGGCCGCGATGACCATGAGCGTGAGGATCGAGCACAGCAGCGTGCCTCCGCGATACTGGAAGGCGGTGTAGCCGTTGGTGAGCGCGACCATGGCGGCAAGGCCAACCAGACCCACGACGCCCAACACATCGATGGATGCGGGCGAGGACCAAAAACGCACGAGGGCGCTCGGCTGTGCCGGGGCGGTCTCGGCTGCTTCGTCGGCCTTCTCGCCAGGTTTGCCCTCGGCGTTCTTGCCGTGCTTGGCGGCGCCAGCCAGGCGATTGAGCCCCAAACGATGAGCGAGACGCACCGGCGCCAGGTCGCGATCGGGGATAAAGGCCATCCAGGCACCCAGCAGCAGCGAGAACACGCGGGTGTCGGTGCCGTAGTACACGCGGCTGGGGTCGGCGGCAGGGTTGTAAAGCACCATCATGGCAAGGGCAGATACCGCGGCAAGGCCTAGAACCACGCGGCGCGTGTTGGGCTTGCTCACATGCATGGATACCATGGCAAACAGCAGCGGCGGCCAAATCAGGTAGAACTGTTCCTCGATGGCAAGCGACCAAAAGTGCGTGAGCGG
>URAD01000066.1 GCA_900545745.1 uncultured Collinsella sp. | reverse complement strand
TCGCGCCCTTGAAGTTGAACGTCAGATTGTCCAAATGCGGCCCGCGCAGCGTCGACCGGTTACGGCGTTTGTAAAACGCCGTAACCTACAAGATGAGCATGGCGTCACCAAAGCTGAAGAAGCGGTAGCGCTCCTCGATAGCAGCGGCGTAGGCATCCATGATCTGGTCGCGGGTGGCAAGCGCGCTTACGAGCATCATGAGCGTGGAGCGCGGCACGTGGAAGTTCGTGATCAGCGCGTCAACCACGTGATAGGTCGAGCCGGGCATGAGGTAGAGCTGCGTCGTCGCATTCTCGCGCACCACGATGTCACCGCGGCCGAGCGTGTCGGCCCCGTCCTCGCGGCCCTCAAAATAGCGCGCCGTCACAGCCGGATCGGACACCGGCGCGTCCGCGTCAAACGCGCTCTCGAGCGAGCGCACTGCGGTAGTGCCGACGGCGATCACACGATGGCCCTCGGCCTTCGCCTTATGCACAGCGTCGACAACCTCCTGCGACACGTGGTAGCGCTCGGTGTGCATCACGTGCTGTGTAGGGTCGTCCTCCTCCACCAGACGGAAGGTATCGATACCCACCTCGAGCTCGACGGCGGCAAACTTCGCACCCTTGGCCTCGATAGCGGCCATGAGCTCGGGAGTAAAGTGAAGACCCGCCGTAGGAGCGGCAGCCGAGTGCTCCTCCTTCATGGCGTAGACGGTCTGGTACTTCTCGGGATCGCCCTCGTAATCGGTAATGTAGGGCGGCAGCGGCACGTGGCCGGCAGCGTGGATGGCCTCGTCGAGCGTGCGCGGGTCGCCGGCGGCATTGCAACCGGCCGGCTCAAAGCGCACCAGACGGCCACCGCGGCTATCGGTAACAAAGTCGACGACCTCGGCCGTCAGCACCACGGGCGCGCCCTCGGGCGCATGGGCGCCGCCCGCACGATACTCAATCTGAGCACCGGGCTTCAGGCGCTTACCCGGCTTGACCAGGCACTCCCAAACGTGACCCAGCGGATCCACATCCTCGCGGCGCTTGAGCAGCAGCGTCTCGACCACGCCGCCCGAGCCGGCCTTGCGACCGATCAGGCGGGCCGGCATCACGCGCGTCTTGTTGATGACGAGCACGTCGCCCGGCTCGATATAGTCGATGATGTCGCGGAAGATGCGGTGCTCAACGGTACCGCCGTGCTCCAACGGCGTTCCCGCCCGGGAGCCCTTGCGATCCACCACCAACAGGCGGCAGGAGTCGCGCGGCTCGGCAGGAGCCTGTGCAATCAGTTCCTCAGGAAGGTTATAGTCAAAATCATCGGTACGCATAGACACGTCGGATACTCCTTATATAGCTAAAGTCCGCTCTACATCCTAGCAGGCTGACGTCCCAAGTGAACTACTTTTTGGCGGCTTTGCGCTCGTCGCGGATGCGGGCGCGGTCCATGGCCGCCTCGACGGCCGAGAATCGGCAGCCGCAGTAGTTCTGCCGATACATGCCCAGCTCGCGCGAACGGCGTGTCGCCTCGGGGTAATACGGGCGAAAATCGCGAATCACCGGGGTGAGCCCATGTGCCGCCGCCAAGCGCTCAAGCACGTCATTGCAGGTATCGAACAGCTGGTACGGCGAGACGGCGAGCGTCGTGCCCACAAACTCAAACCCGCGCTCCTGGGCCACGCGGCACGCCTCGGCCAAGCGCAAGGCATAGCACGCGCGACAGCGACGAGGCCGATCGGCGCCCAGCGGTGCCACGCCGGCCTCCCAGCGCTTCCGGTCCTCCCCCGCCTCGATAAGCTCGATGTCGCCATCGGCACACCACCGGCGCAGCTCGTCCAAACGTCGCTGCCATTCATCGTGCGGCTGAATATTGGGGTTTGTCCAGCAGATTGTGGGCTCAAACCCTTCCTCGCGCAGCAGGCGGACCGGCTCAAGCGAGCACGGCGCGCAGCAAGCGTGCAACAACAACGGCTTCATCAACATCTCCTCACCCGAAAAAGCGCACGCCGAAGGACGTGTCCTCGCAGGCGACAATGCGGCGGTCGCGCAAAATGGTCCGCACGTAATACCAGTCGCCCACACAGCCCGACAAATGCAAGCCGGCCGCCAGGTAGCACAGCAGCGGATAGCCCGAGAACGCAAACCCCAGGGCAAACGCTGTCGTCACAACAACCGTCGGCGCCAGGCAAACTGCCACGTACCGCCGGCGCGAATACACCACGCCCTCGGCGCAGGCATAGATCATCGCCGCCTCGCGATTCGCCCCAAAGGTCACCTGCGCGCCCGCAGGCGCCAGCAGCTTAAAAAACACACCGTGCACCAGCTCGTGCACGGCAAATGAAGCCGCCGAAACCGCAGTCAAGCCGACTATCCAGCCCAAGACCGTGGTCCAGCCGCCCGCGTCAGCCGCATCCAAGTCTGCAGGCCCGCCCAGCAGCATAAACACCGGCACCAGGCACACGGCAAACACGCCGACTACGACCATCCCCCACACGAAGCAAGCGTGCAGAAAATCCTCGTCCTCAAACGCATGTATGTTGGAAATCTCATTCATAGCATCTTAGGATAGCGCCCCTGCCACGCACCCGCCCGCATGTGCGATAATGTCGAACGATATGCACGAATTGACCACCGCGCCGCCGAGCCCCGCGCCCGGCCGCGCCCTCACCATATGCGAAGGAGTCCCATGGCATCCAAATACTCCATGAACGACCGTCCCAGCTGGCCTCGCCGCGCCATCGTTACCGCCGGCGAGCCCTACGGCAACAAGGGCCTTCACTTTGGCCACGTCGGCGGCGTCTTTGTCCCTGCCGACTTCTTCGCCCGCTTCCTGCGCGACCGTCTGGGCCGCGAGAACGTCATCTTCACCTCGGGCACCGACTGCTACGGCTCGCCCATCATGGAGAGCTACCGCAAGCTCAAGGAGAACGAGGGCTACGACAAGTCCATTAGCGAGTACGTCGAGTCCAATCACTCCCGCCAGGCCGCGACCCTCAACAACTACAACATCAGCTGCGATATCTACGGCGGCTCGGGCCTTGAGCCGGCTGCGCAGATTCACAACGAGGTGACCGCCGAGATTATCGAGCGTCTGCACGAACAGGGCACCATCTCCAAGCGCTCCACGCTGCAGTTCTACGACGCCAAGGCCGGCACGTTCCTCAACGGCCGCCAGGTGATCGGCCGCTGCCCCATCCAGGGCTGCAAGTCCGAGAAGGCTTATGCCGACGAGTGCGACCTGGGTCACCAGTTTGAGCCCGAGGAGCTCATCGCGCCCAAGAGCCAGCTCACCGGCGAGGTGCCCGAGCTGCGCCCGGTAGACAACCTCTACTTCGACCTGCCGGCCTACCTCGACTTTATGAAGACCTACACCGCCAAGCTCGCCCAGAACCCGCAGGTTCGTTCCGTGGTCTCCAAGACCATGGAGGAGTGGCTGCTGCCGGCACAGCTCTATATTCAGAACAAGTTCCGCGAGGCCTTCGACGCCGTCGAGGACCAGCTGCCCGAGCACACCGTGCTGGAGCCCGAGGGAAACAAGAGCAGCTTTACCGTCACCTTCCCCAGCTGGAAGGAGCGCGACGACGCCCATGCGGTGCTCGCCAACGGCGGCGTGCGCTTCCGCAGCGGCAAGGCGCTCGTGCCCTTCCGCATCACCGGCAACATCGACTGGGGCGTTCCGGTGCCCGA
>URAD01000065.1 GCA_900545745.1 uncultured Collinsella sp. | reverse complement strand
AAGCACTTAATGTGCTTTCCGTCTTGCGCAGGACTGTAGAGCAGCAAACTTAACCCCCGCCCTCAGCCCCGGAGACCCTCCCGGAGGGGCCCAAAAATTTTTTCAAAAAAGTTGTTGCGCGCCGGACAGACTTCTGTGTATACTAATCCCCGCAGCGCACGCGAGCGGAAACAAACGCGAACGACTGCCTGGGGAGTTAGCTCAGTTTGGTTAGAGCGCCGGCCTGTCACGTCGGAGGTCGCGGGTTCGAGCCCCGTACTTCCCGCCAACGCAATTAAAGCCACGTCTTCGGACGTGGCTTTTTGCGTTTGATAGGATCTTGATCCCATCGGCCCCTTTCGCCCAAAACCAAAGCCTTCCAATTCCCGGACAAGCTCCGTTTGAGGCATGTGCTCATACAAGGCGTTTGTTGCACAACACCTGTTCAACGAAGCAGGGGGTTAGGTTATACTAAATTGCACTGTGAGCCGTTTTTGATGCAAGAGGCTTCAATCACGGCATTCAGTGGGCACCCGTTTTGCTATTTGGGCGTCCATACGGTCATTGACGTCTCGACGTAAGCTCGGCCCCGGAGCTCGTTCGAGCTGTTCCTATTCCTTGAAAGGGGAAAAATGGACATATCGAGGAAGACTGATTACGCCCTTCGCATGCTCGCGATGCTTGCCGAGGATCCGGAGCGCCTGCTTTCTGTTCGCACTGCCGCCGAAGAGGTCAATGTCCCGTATTCGTTTGCCCGTTCGATCCAGCATGGTTTGGTTCAGGCCGGTATTGTGGAGAGCTTGCGCGGCGTCCATGGCGGCATGCGTCTTAAGGTCAGCCCCGACGATGTCACCATCCGCCAGGTCGTTGAGGCCGTTCAGGGCCCCATGGTCATGAACGATTGCACCGCGCCCGATGGCGACTGTGCGCGCATGGGCACGTGCTGCTATCATCCCCTGTGGGCCGGAGCTCAAGCGCTGATGCGCGATTACCTCGATTCCGTTTCGCTGGGCGATATCGTCGCTCACCGCCAGTTTCCGGCCGTCGATTCCAAGTTCGCCGACCGCGATGCGTTTCCCGAGTACGCCACCTGTGCGTGCGCTTGCCGGGAGGAATAGCGCCGCATAAGGAGCATAGCCATGATTCAGGACCCCTTTCGTTCGATGATTCGTTCGGAAGGGGTCCTGCGTTATCGCGACCTTCCGTGGCGCCGCACGCGCGACCCGTACATTATTTGGCTTTCCGAGGTCATGCTGCAGCAAACGCAGGTGCCGCGCGTGGAGACGCGTATGCCGGCGTGGCTCGACCGCTTTCCGACTGTGCAGGCGCTCGCTCAGGCCGCTCCCTCCGACGTTTTGGATGCTTGGCAGGGGATGGGCTACAATCGGCGCGCTCTGGCGCTTCACAGGGCCGCTCAGTGCGTTGTGGAGGACTGGGACGGGGAGTTTCCGCGCGAGACGCGCGACCTGGTCGCCCTGCCCGGTATTGGGCCGGCGACAGCGCAGGGCATCCGGTCGTTCGCGTTCGATCTTCCGGGCGTGTATCTGGAGACCAACGTTCGCACGGTCTTTCTGCACCATTTCTTTCCCGACGTGCCGGCTGTTCCCGATCGCGAGCTGGTGCCGCTGATTCAGGCGGCCTGCCCGGCGGCTCCCGGTGCGACGGCGGACGAGATTGCCCCCTTTGCCATGCCGCAAGACGATGCCGATACGCCGCGTGCGTGGTACTACGCGCTGCTGGATTATGGCGCGTATCTTAAGAAAACGCTGCCCAATCCGTCCAGGCGCTCGGCGGGCTATAGCCGTCAGTCCAAGTTTGAGGGCTCGCGCCGTCAAAAGCGCGCCCATATTGTGCGCATGCTGCTGGCTGCGCGCGATGGGCAGCCAGCGGGTATCACGCTCGCCGAGGCCGTTGCGGGCGTTAACGAGATGGAAGCGACGGCAGGCCGCGAGCCGGTCGAGCGCGATCTTGTCGCGAGCATTTTGGCAGACCTGGAGCGCGAGGGCTTTTGCCGCGTGGAGGGCGACCGCTGGCTGAGCGTGTAGCCAACCCGAATCTGAAGAAGAGGATTGTAAGGTTTAAATTCTCGGCTTGAGGGCATCCTAAAGACAAGGCCGCTCGAAGCCTACGGGCGGCATGTTGAAGGGAAGTACACCTATGGATTTTGAGAACTCTCAAACCAAGAAGAACCTCGAGACCGCTTTTGCCGGTGAGTCCCAGGCGCATACCAAGTATCGCTACTACGCATCTAAGGCCAAGAAGGACGGCTACGTTCAGATCTCTAATATCTTTGCCGAGACGGCGGGGAACGAGTCCGAGCACGCCAAGCTGTGGTTTAAGTATCTGCATGACGGCACCGTTCCCGACACCCTGGACAACTTGCGTGATGCCGCTGCGGGCGAGAACTACGAGTGGACCACGATGTACGACGAGTTTGCCAAGACCGCCGAGAAGGAGGGCTTTACCGAGATCGCCGCAAAGTTCCGTGGCGTCGGTGCTGTCGAGCAGGCTCACGAGGAGCGCTACAACAAGCTTGTCGAGCGCATTGAGTCGGGCGAGGTGTTTGAGCGCGAGGGCGTGAAGGTGTGGAAGTGCCTGAACTGCGGGCACCTGCATGTGGGTGCCGAGGCGCCCGAGGTGTGCCCGGTTTGCAACCACCCGAAGGCGTACTTTGAGGAGCAGGTGGTGAACTACTAGCGCTTGGCGCTGGCTGCTGCGGAGCGCAGGGCGGGGAAATACCTTTCCCTCTCGCTCACGGCTCCGCAGGGTCGCGCGAGGCAAAGGTATTTCCCCGCCCTGCGCTCCGGCGTTGGGTCGTCGCGTGCTCGTTACTGAAAAGCTGATAAGAAGTTTGTGTGCCGCCCCGATAGGGGCGGCACGTTTTTGTATGGGGGCTGGTTGGGATGGCACCGTTCATGGGTGGGGTACACTGGGTAGCGACTTTTAGTTTATCTACTACCTGATGGGGTGTTTTTGTATGGGTAAGAAGTCTCGGGCTCGGGTGGCTGCGGCGGGAACTCGCAAGGATCCTGGCCGTCGGGTTGCCGAGGGTAAAAAGGCCGATCGTGCCGAGAAAGACAAGAAGGTCGGCGCGCATGCTCATCCTGAGTGGGCGCCTTATTTGAATTCGGCTAGTGAGGATTTGACTGCCAAGTTATTTACTCTGGTCGAGGTCATCTTGGGCGTGGTGCCCGTGGTGGTCATTGGCCTGTTCCTGGCCTCTAAGGATGCCACGAGCGTGGATAAGCTCACCGATGTCTTTTCTCAGGACCCCTCGATGGTGGTCACGTTTATTTCTGCGTGCTTGCAGCCGTTTGTGGCGTACATGCTGTATATGGTCTACCGCAAATACTGCGAGGGCGATGCTGGTTTTGTCGCCGGCAACCTGATTGGTCTTTTGTGCTCCGAGATCTTACTGCTCAATATCCCGGGCGTCATCGGTATGGGCATCTTGCTGTGGCGTGTTTGGCGCAACGTCGCCCCGCACTTTGAGAGCTGGTTGTTTGAGCGCCGTGCAATGGGCGTGCTGGCAGACATCGCGGGCTCACTCGTGATTTTAGCCTTGGCGTTTATGTGCGCCACCGCCGCCCGAGGTCTCGCGGGCATGTAGTCTGTCCTCACCGACTGCGGAGCGCGGGGCAACTGCTGGCTTTACCGCTCCGGGCGTCAGACCCGCGGCGCATCCCTTTCC
>URAD01000064.1 GCA_900545745.1 uncultured Collinsella sp. | reverse complement strand
CTTCACAGCGCGGAAATCGCTCTTGGAGAAGGTATCAAAGTCGACGAACTCCTCAAACAGCGGCTCAACGGCGATCTTGGAGTAATCGAGCGTGGGCTTAAGCGACGTAACGAATGGGCTCGCGGCGTTGCCGGCCTCGGCAGCCTTGGCGGCAGCGGCACCGGACTGGAAACCCTTCTCGGGCTTCATGTGCGGGAACAGCAGGACGTCGCGGATAGAAGCCTGGTTAGTAAGCAGCATGACCACGCGGTCGATACCAATGCCAATGCCGCCCGCGGGAGGCATACCGTACTCGAGGGCGCGCACGTAGTCCTCGTCATACTCCATAGCCTCATCGTCGCCGCCGGCCTTCTCGGCCATCTGGGCAGCAAAGCGCTCAGCCTGGTCGACCGGGTCGTTGAGCTCGGAGAATGCGTTGGCGTACTCGTGGCCGGCGATGACCAGCTCAAAGCGGTGGGTCAAACGCGGGTCGTCCTCAAAACGCTTGGCGAGCGGGCTGACCTCGATGGGGTAATCGCACACGAACGTGGGGTTGACGATGGTGTCCTCGCCCAGCTCATCGTAAATCTCGGCGATGATCTTGCCGGCAGTCCACTCGGGCTTGATCTCCAGGCCCTTCTCGCGCGCGGCGGCAGCAAGCTCCTCGACCGGCGTGTCGATGGTGACCTGCTTGCCGAGCACGTCGGAGACGATGTCGGTCATGGGACGGCTGGCCCACTCACCAGAAAGGTCGATGGTCTGGCCCTGGTACTCGATGACCTCGGGGTTGCCGATGGCCTTGTTGGCAGCCTTGATGACACCTTGGGCGAGTGCCTTCATGCCCTCGAGGTCGGAGAAGGCACGGTAGGCCTCCATCGTGGTGAACTCGGGGTTGTGGGTAAGGTCCATGCCCTCGTTACGGAAGATGCGGCCGATCTCGAACACGCGCTCAAAACCACCGACGATGCAGCGCTTGAGGTGCAGCTCGGTGGCAATACGCAGGTAGCACTCCTGATCGAGCGCGTTGAAGTGGGTAATGAACGGCTTGGCAGTAGCGCCGCCTTGGATGGTCTGCAGGATGGGGGTCTCGACCTCCATGTAGCCGTCGGACTCCATAAAGCGACGGAAGGTGGAGAGAATCTGCGAACGCTTACGGAAGGTCTCGCGAACGTCGTCGTTGGCGATCAGGTCGACATAGCGCTGGCGATAGCGGGTCTCCTTATCGGAAAGACCGTGGAACTTCTCGGGCAGCGGACGAACGGCCTTGGCAAGCAGAGTCGCGCTCTTAGGGGCAACGGAAAGCTGGCCACGCTGGGTACGCACGACCACGCCGGTCACGCCCAGGATGTCGCCCAGGTCGAGGGCCTTGAGCGTATTCCAGGCAGCCTCGTCCATGTCGTTGATGCGGCAGAACAGCTGAATCTCGGCAGTCGCATCGCGCACGACGATGAACATAATCTTGCCCTGACCGCGCTTGGCGACCACACGGCCGGCGATCTTCACGACGTCCTCGGTGTCCTCGCCATCGGCAAGCTCGGCGTACTTAGCCTCGATATCGGCGACGTAGTCCTCAAGCTCAGAGTGCTCGGGATAGGGGTTCTGGCCCGCCTCGAACAGGGCGGCGCGCTTGGCCAGGCGGGTGGCGCGCTCGTCGTTGAGCGTCGATGCCTGATCGGCGACGTTCTGGTTCTCTGCCATAAGTTAGCTCCTCAAACTAAAACGCTCCCCAGGGTTCGGTCCCAGGGAGCGAAAACATACCTTTACGCGGGACCGTGGTCTAGCGTGCGATCTTGGCGATGGTGTAGACGCGAGTCTTGCCGGAAGGCGTAACGACCTCGACGGAGTCGCCCTCGCCGTGACCAATGATGGCGTGACCGACCGGAGACTCGTTGGAAATCTTGTGCTCGAGCGAGTTGGTCTCGGTGGTACCGACGAGCGTGACTTCCATGACCTCGCCGTTGGGATCAATCAGCGAAACGGTGGAACCGATGGAGACGGTCAGGTCGCCCGTGGTGGCAGCAACCTGAGCGTTGGCGAGGATGGCCTGGATCTCGGCAATACGAGCGGCGTTCTGGGCCTGCTTGTCCTTAGCGGCGTCGTACTCGGAGTTCTCCGAAAGGTCACCGAACGCGCGGGCTTCCTTGATGTCCTCGACGATCTCCTTGGCGTAATCGCCCTCACGCCAAGCGAGCTCCTCGACGAGCTTCTGGCGGCCCTCAGCGGTCAGTACGATCTGGCTTGCGTCCATACGGATATCTCCCCAACTCTGATCAAACAATCAACTGTCAACAAAACGAAAAAGACCGGCTAGCCTGCGGGCAAGCCGGTCAGGTGCTCACCCCAAAGGGATGGGACTACTCTGCGTCCGCGTCGCTGTCCTCTGCCTGCTTCTTCTTGGCAGCAGCGAGCTTGGCCTCGAGCTCAGCGATCTCCTTGTCCTCCTCGGACTGCTCGACCACGACCTCCTCGGCCTGCTTGGTCTCGGCCTTATCGTCGCCCTCCATACCCTCGCGGATATTCTTGACGGTAGAGCCGAGGGACTTGCCGAGCTTCGGCAGGTTCTTGGGCCCGAAGATAATCAGGACAACGACGAGAATAATGATGAGCTCAGGAGCCCTCAGTCCAAACATGTAGACCTCCACAATACAGCGAGACAAGCTCGAATGAGTATACCGCGGGTATCGCGGTATCACAACACTAGCTAAAAAAAGGGACCGCAAGAAGCGGTCCCTCCTCATGCTCTGGTCGGGTTGACTGGATTTGAACCAGCGACCCCTGCGTCCCGAACGCAGTGCTCTACCAAACTGAGCCACAACCCGTTAGCTCGACTATAGTAACAAAGATTTTCGCCGCGTGCTAGAGAAATTTTTATTTCTTTGGCGCGTCGATTTGAACCGTGTTGGGAATAAGCTCAGTCGCGCAGACCCACCAGCCATTTTGCTGGGCAGCATCGGCAAGCCTTTCGGCCGTGGCGGCGGTGCCGCAAATGGCAAACGAGCAGGCACCCGATCCGCACACATCTACAGCAACGGTTCCGTCCTGTTTACGCAGCCAGTCGAGGACCGTTTGAATCTGCGACTCCATCTGTGCGGAAATGACACCAAGGTTGTTATGGATGAGTGCATATGCCGTCTCGGCATCACCAGCACGCAAGGCAGAAGCTATCGCGCCGGGCTTGTCCGCAGGCACCGAGGCCTCGTCAAAACGTCGATAGGCTTCAATTGTCGAAACACTTGCCTCGCGCGGCTTGACCAGCACGACGGGCGTCGCGGGCAGCGCGGGGTACTCAGTTGCCAGCACGTCTCCCCCACCTACGTAGAACGCAGGACTCGCGTGCAAAAAGAACGGGACGTCAGCACCGATGCCTCGCGCAATGTCGTCGAGCGCTGGGTCGGTGCGATCAATGCCCCAGAGCTCCGCCAAGGCGACAATGACCGCGGCCGCATCCGTCGAGGGGCCGCCCAAGCCGGCGCACAATGGAATGCGCTTCTCAATCGTCACGCAGATGTTTGCCTCGCGACCATAATGCTCGGCCATAGCAACCGCAGCCCGATACGCCGTATTCTTTTGCATGGGAAAATCTGATGCCGGAACCGTCTGGACGGTCAGCGCCTGCGCCGGCGTGACCGTCACGGTATCGGAAAGACCGACGGCCGCCATCAGGGAATCGACCCTGTGGTAGCCGCGGTCATCGCGCTCGGTATGAACCCCCAGGTAGAGGTTAATCTTTGCCGGCGCGGAAAGAGTCAGGGACCGATCGGTCACCGTTA
>URAD01000063.1 GCA_900545745.1 uncultured Collinsella sp. | reverse complement strand
GCGCGCGCTCGCCCGCGGTGTAGAGCTCGGCATTGAGGGCATCGAAGCGCTGCTGGGCGTTGGGGCCATAGGCAAAGGCGTCGACAAGTTTCTGCTCGCCTACGTACTCCTCGATATGACCACCGAGCTGACCCTGAATGCGCTGCTGTGCCGTAAAGCTTTTGTTGGAGAGCTTGGCAATAGCACCGGCTGCAAAAATGGAAAGCGGCGTGACGAGCACCACCACGAGCGTCATGGTCAGGTTGATGGAAAGCATAAACGCGAGCGTGCCAACGATGGTAATAACACCGGTGAAGAGCTGCGTGAAGCCCTGCAGCAGACCGTCGCCCACCTGGTCGACGTCGTTGACCACGCGGCTCATAAGGTCGCCGTGGGCATGGCCGTCGATAAAGCTGAGCGGCATGCGGCTGAGCTTATCGCTCGCCTCCACGCGCATATCGCGCACCGTTTCGTAAGACAGGCGGTTGACGCAATAGCCCTGCAGCCACTGGAAGGCCGCAGCACCTACGACGACAATCGCGAGCTTGGTAACGAGCGGCAGCAGCGCATCGAAGTCCACCTGCCCGGCGGCGACGATAAGGTCGATGCCCTCGCCAATGAGAATGGGCGTGTAGAGCTGCAGAATCACCGAGACGGCGGCACTCAAAAACGATGCCGCAAACGAGACGCGGTGCGGACGGACATAGCCCAGCAGGCGGCGGGTCACCGCACCCACGGGATAGCGCTCGGGATCGCCGGGCTGGCGCGGACCGTCTCCCAGGTCGTTGAGGCTATCGTTGCCGGACACGTTGGCCGTCATCGTGGCGACCGAACCGGAGGAAGTGTACGGATTCATTTAGCAGCCCTCCTTTGCGCAGACGGATGTGGGGACGGTCGGGGCGCCTGGGGCGGGCGCGGGCGCCGTACTCCCCTGCTGACCCTCGAGCTCCTCGCGGCGAAGCTGCGACTGGCAAATCTCGCGGTAGAGCTGGCAGGTCGTGTAGAGCTCATCGTGCGCGCCCAGGCCCGCAACCGAGCCGTGGTCGAGTACGCAGATCATGTCGGCATCGCGAACGGTCGAGACACGTTGGCTCACGATGACGGTCGTGAGCGGCAGCCCGCCCTCGGCGGCACCGCGCACACTGCGCTCGCGGATGGCATGACGAAGCGCCGCGTCGGTCTTAAAGTCGAGCGCCGACGCGGAGTCATCCATGATCAATATCTGAGGCGAACCCACCAAGGCGCGCGCGATGGTCAGGCGCTGGCGTTGGCCACCGCTAAAGTTCTTACCGCCCGCCTCGACCGGGGTATCGAGCCCCTGCGGCTTGTTGCGCACGAACTCGCTCGCCTGCGCCATGTCGAGCGCCGCCCAGAGATCCTCGTCGGTCGCAGCCTCGTCGCGCCAGGTCAGGTTGCTGCGGATGGTGCCGCTCACCAGCGACGCACGCTGTGGAACGGTCGCGACCACACGGCGCAGCTGGTCGAGCGGCCAGGTGCGCACGTCGGCGCCCATCACACTCACGCTGCCGGTGCCCGCATCGTACAGGCGCGGGATAAGCGAGACGAGCGTGGACTTGCCGCTACCCGTACCGCCGATAATGCCAAGCGTCTTGCCCAGCGGGAGCTCCAGGGTCACATCGCTGACGGCATTTGCCGCGCCCGCGCCAAAGGAGAAGCTCGCATGGCTCAAGCTCAGCGCGGGGACCGGAACAGCGCCACCCGCCAGTTCGCTCGGCTTGGGCAGCGCAACCGACTGATCGCCCTCGTCGGTGATGCTCGGCTCGCAGTTGAGCACCTCGTTGATACGCGACGCGCTGGCGCTCGCCTTGGTAAAGACCACGACCAGATTGGCGACGTACACGATGGAGGTGAGGGTCTGCGTCATGTAGTTGACGAACGCCATGACCTGGCCCTGCGTAAGCTCGCCCACGTTGACCTGTATGCCGCCCACCCACAGGATGGCGCACACGCCCAGGTTCATCACAAGAAACGTGACGGGGTTAAGGATCGACGAGAGCTTGCCCACCGCGATGGCGGTATTGGCCTGGTCATCGGCAGCTTGGGCAAAGCGCTCGCGCTCGTGGTCCTCGCGCACAAAGGCGCGGACCACGCGAGCGCCCGAAAGCCCCTCACGGCAAATGAGCGCAATGCGGTCGAGCTTTGCCTGCAGCTGCCTGTAGTACGGGATACAGCGCGCCATGACAAACCAAAACACCAGGCCGATAGCGGGCGTGCAGATCAAGAAGATCATGCCGAGCTTAAGGTCGATGGCAAGGGCCGCGCACATAGAGCCCACCGCCAAGAAGGGCCAGCGGATGAGCATGCGTACGCCCAGCGCCACAGCGAGCTGCACCTGGTTGACGTCGTTGGTGATGCGGGTGATAAGCGACGGCGTGCCAAAGCGGTCGAGTTCGGCATAGCTCAACTTGTTGATGTGCTGGTAGAGCGCACCGCGGATATCGGTGCCCATGCCCTGCGAGGTGAGCGCCGCCATCTTTTGGCAGACGAGCGTAAACGAGATGCCGATCACGGCCATGGCGGCAAGTAGCATGCCGTAGTGGATAACGGCGCTCACGTCGTGCGAGCCAATGCCCTTGTCGATCATCTGGGCAATCACCAGCGGCGTCAGCAGGTCAAAGATCACTTCGATCAACTTACACGCAGGGCCGATCACCATATACCGGCGAAACTTACCACCAAAACGCCTAAGCAGCTCAATCATAAAAAGGCGCTCCCTATCATCATCCACATTCAATTCGAATCATGATAGTACGGTGAGCCCAAAAGAAGCGTAAACAACTCGTCATTTCTAATGGGATTCGGTTTCCAAAGAAGCGGAAAGGCACGCGCACACCCAGCCAGTGTCGGGTCGACCGCCTGATATACTTACATTAGTGCTACCAAGTTAGTCGCCGACCCTTGAAATGAGGTGCCGAGATGAACGACATTCTCGCAAGAAGAGCAAGACGAGCAACCGTGGGCATCGCCCTTTCCGCGGCACTTGTCGCGGGAATCGCCCCCGCAACGGCGATCGCGGCAGAAACCAGTTCCCCCACCGGTGCGGCCGTTTCGCAGACGAGCGCCACCAGCGGCAATTCGGGCACCCTGCAGACGGAAGATGCGGCCGCCGCAAAAGAAAAAGCGTATGCAGCCATGCAGGAAGCGCTCAAAAACCTCGAAGCCGCAAAAGAGAAAATTGCGAAAATCGATGATGACATTGCCGCGTCTCAAGAGATCTACGACAAGCTGGTGGCGGAAGCCGCCAAATTGAGGGGACCCCTTCCCGCCATGCAAGCGAACGTCGATGCAGCCCAAGCCGAATACGATGAGGCCCGTAACCGGACAAGCGGCCTTCAGGCAAAATTAGATAAGGTACTTAAGGAGCTCGGCGGCGAGGAGCCCAGCACAGCTATTAAGGAGCATATTAAGCAGTTGCGCAGTGAGATTATGGCGGCAAAAAGGCAAGAAGAGTTTCGTAAAGAGGAGCTTGACCAAGTTCGGCATAGGCTCGAGAGCCAGGAAAGAGTGATTAATAACCTTGAAAGTGATGCGGAGAATGTCAAAGCCCATATCGACGAGGACATAGCCAAGCGAAATGCGCTCCTCGGCGATTTGGAAAAGGCACAAGCGGCCTATGACGATGCCTGCAAGGCATACGAAGAGGCAAAAGCCGCAGCAGACAAGGCCGCCTCGCCCGAGATAACGAAACCCACCGAGACAACGCCCCCCTCCGGCTCGGCGCAACCGGCCGAGACGGCACAGCCCGCCAGCTCACCCGCAACCGGCAAAGATGCCGCACCGAGTTCCACCAAACAAGCGAATTCGAACGCCAAGCAAGCAAATACGACCGCCGGCAAGCTCGCAAACACAGGCGACACAACGCCAAGCGCAATTGTACTCGCAGGAATCGCCGCCATGGGGCTCGGAATAACCGCCACAGCCACCCGCCGCATCAAGAACTCAAAATAGCCGCCAAAGCATTCTGCTTTCGCCAATCTACAAGCCCAGAAACAAAAGAGGCCCGTTTCCCCAACCCAGGGAAACGGGCCTCTTTAACTGCAAAATCCAAGCAACAG
>URAD01000062.1 GCA_900545745.1 uncultured Collinsella sp. | reverse complement strand
TTTAATCCCCGTCCCTGAAAAATCAATTTGCGGGCAGAAGGGCAAAAGTAGTCAAAAAACCCTTCCCATATTAGCTACCCCTTGCACCGATTATTCGCCCGGGTTGATGTTCGCGTAGAACTCCGCCCCATCATCGAGCCGCAGGACGCCCACGCGACCGAACTCGGAGCCGGTGGCGGCAGCGCAGTCGATGTCGATGCGATCGGGCACACCGGCGGCATCCTCGCCGCCCAGGCGCACGATCTGCCCGCGGCCCGACTCCTCGTCGAGCCCCGCAAGACCACCGACCTCGCAATAACGCCCGAGCGACACCGTTGGCGTGTGACCGCTCACAACGACCGGGCCCTTACCCTCGGTAGAAAGCAGCCCGGTCGGCACATCCCAATAGCCGTGACGAATCCACAGCAGGTCATCGGACGACTGTACCGCGAGCATCTGCTGCAGCAGCTCGCGATCGGCACCCACCGCTCCAACGCCATCGGCACAATCGACGCCATGCTCAAGCAAAAACGCGCGCGCCGCCTTCATCTCGATTCCAGCATGTACCAGCAGATACGGGCGCTCCTCGGTCTCGACCACCGCGTAGAGCGGCAGCGCGGCCATCCATCGCACGAGCTCCTCGTATGCCTCAAATTCCATGTCGTTGAGCTGCTCGCGCGTCGTCCAGCCACCGTTGATATCCCAGGTCTCGGCATCGAGCGGATCCTGACCAATGATGGCATCGAGCATGATCTGCTCGTGATTACCCTTGAGCACGTGGGCGTTGGGCAGCGAGCGCACGAGCTTAATAACGCCGACCGGATCGGGCCCGCGATCGATCATGTCGCCCAGCACGTACAGCGTGTCGTCGGACGTCAACGAGATCTTAGACAGGGCCTCGTCAAGCGCACGCACGTGCCCGTGAGCATCAGATGTCACATAGATCGCCATGGTACGCCTCTCCTTGCATTGCGGCCGAAGCCCGGCGCCGCAACTAAAACTTCAAGTTGAACTTAAACGTTACCCATTGTACTCCGTTGCAATAAAGCTGGAAAGGGTTTCCGAGCAGAGGCAAAGACGGCAGCCGTCTATGACGATATCGCGCACGCCCGCAATCCAACCCTATAAACCCACCATCTTTGGGTACAAATAACCGCAGACAACTGACCGTGCCACGCCAACCACCCAGGAGCGGACACTATCCATGAACCAGATACTTCTCTTTATCGGCCTCGTCATCATTTTGTGCCTGACCATCAAACCCGTCGGTAAAAAGCTCCCCTTCCCCACCCTGCTCATCTTTATCGCGCTCGGCATGCTGCTGGGCGTCAACGGCCCGGCGCACATCGACTTTAGCGACTACGCGCTCACCGAGACCGTCTGCAGCACGGCGCTGCTGTTTATCATGTTCTACGGCGGTTTTAACACCAACATCGACCGCGCCAAACCCGTCGCCGTGCCCGCGGTGCTGCTGAGCACGCTCGGCGTCGTCATCACTGCCGGCATTACGGGCGCGTTTGCGCATTTCGCCCTGGGTTTCGACTGGGTCGGGGGCCTGCTGCTGGGCTCCGTTGTGGCATCCACCGACGCGGCGAGCGTCTTTAGCGTGCTGCGCGAGCACAGCCTATCGCTGAGGGGTGGCACCGACTCGCTGCTCGAGGTCGAATCGGGCTCCAACGACCCCGTCGCGTACATGCTCACCGCGGTGCTCGCTACACTCGCGGCCGGCGGCGACATCAACATTCCCGCACTGCTGGCCAAGCAGATTATCCTGGGCGTGGGCCTGGGCCTTGCCATCGGCTGGGCGGCGGGCCGCCTGATTGAACGCGCGCACGCAACGGCCAAGGACGCGCAGACCATCTTTTTGTTCGCCGTGGCCATCGTCGCCTACGCGCTGCCGAGCTACCTGGGCGGCAACGGCTTTTTGGCTGTATACCTGGCCGGCATTGTGCTGGGTGCCAGCGACATCACCGGCAAAGTCGAGATGGCGCACTTCTTTGACACCCTCACCGAGATGGCAGAGATGACCATCTTCTTTTTGCTGGGCCTGCTCGTTACACCCGCACGCCTGCCGCAAATGCTGCTACCGGGCCTGGCACTCATGGCGTTTATGCTCTTTGCGAGCCGCCCCATCGCCGTAGGCATGCTGCTGGCGCCGTTTAGGACGAACCCTCGCCAGGTTGCACTCGTAAGCTGGGCGGGTCTGCGCGGAGCAGCTTCGGTCGTCTTTAGTCTCTTTGCCGTGGTGGCCGGCGTTCCCGGCGGACACGACCTATTTGACCTGGTGTTTGTGATTGCCGTGTCGAGCATTGTGGTGCAGGGCTCGCTGCTGCCGGCGGTGGCGAAGAAGCTCGATATGATCGATGCGACCGGCGACGTGCGCCGCACCTTTAACGACTACCGCGACGAGGACGGCATGTCGTTTGTAAAGCTCAAGGTGGGTGCTGGCCATCCGTTTGCCGAGCGCTCGCTCGCCGATATTGGCAGCGCGACGGACATGCTCGTGGTCCTGGTGCTGCGCGACGGGGCGCACCCGGTGCTGCCCAACGGCGATACCGTGATCCAGGAAGGCGATCTGCTGGTGATGGCCGCCCCAACGTTCGAAGAGCGTGCCGAGGTTACGCTGCGCGAGGTCACCGTAACCCCCCACGGTCGCCTGGCCGGCCAGCGTCTTCGCGATGTGCCGCAGGGCAAGCACCCCTTTATCGTGGTGATGCTCAAGCGCGACGGCCAAACGATCATCCCCGACGGCAACACCCTAATATACGCCGGCGACGAAGCCGTCATCGCCACGCTCGCGTCGTAGCGGGCAGGAGGTAGCTAATTTGCGACGAAGAGATCAAGCGCCTAGAAAGCCTCATGCCTTCGCTCGCAGATTTGGATTTGCCTGAGGAGTAAAGCACCCCTCCCCCATGTAACCATCCTGTAAATCATAGCGGCGCACTCGGGTTTTGCTGTGATGCGGTCGCGCCTAGCGCTCCACTGTGCTAAAGTATCCCGAACGTTCAAACGACTACGAGGGAGACTAGAAGATGGCACGTGTGCACAACTTCTCAGCTGGCCCGGCCGCGCTGCCTACAAGCGTGCTCGCCGAGATCGCCGACGAGATGATGGACTACCGCGGTTGCGGCATGTCCGTGCTCGAGATGAGCCATCGATCTAGCATGTACCAGCAGATCATCGACGACGCCGAGGCAACCCTGCGTCGCCTGCTAAGCATCCCGGACAACTACCGTGTCCTGTTTTTACAGGGCGGTGCCACGCTGCAGTTTGCGGGCATCCCCATGAACCTCATGCACCGCGGCCGCGCCGGCTACATCGTGACCGGCAACTTTGCCAACAAGGCATACAAAGAAGCCGCCAAGTACGGTGAGGCCGTGCTGCTCGCGAGCTCCGAGGACACCAACTTCGACCGCATCCCCGACATGGCCGACATCAATGCGCGCATTGCCGCCGAGGCCGCAGGCGACGGGCTCGACTACGTCTACATCTGCCAGAACAACACCATCTTTGGCACCATGTACCACGAGCTGCCCAGTTGTGGCGATGTGCCGCTGGTCGCCGATGTCTCGAGCTGCTTCCTGTCGCAGCCGCTCGACGTTGAGCGCTACGGGCTCATTTACGCCGGAGCGCAGAAAAACGCCGGCGCCGCGGGCGTGACCGTGGCCATCGTGCGCGACGACCTCATCGCAGATGGCCCCGCCTTTGCGCAGACGCCGCAGTACCTGGACCTTAAGACCCAGGCCGCCAAGGGTTCCATGCTCAACACGCCCAACACCTTTGGCATCTACGTGTGCGGCAAGGTGTTCCGTTGGGTTGAGCAGACCGGCGGACTTGCCGCCATGGCCGAGCGCAACTGGGCCAAGGCCAACCTGCTCTACGACCTGCTCGAGCACAGCGTGCTGTTCCATGGCACCACACAGGCCGACAGCCGCTCCATCGCCAACGTCACCTTCCGCACCGGCGACGCCGAACTCGACGCGGCCTTTGTCGCAGGCGCGGCAGAGCACCAGATTCAAAACGTCAAGGGCCATCGCCTGGTGGGCGCCATGCGCGCTAGCGTCTACAACGCCGTAACCATGGAAGATGTGCAGGCACTGGCCTCGTACATGAAGGACTTCGAAGCGCAGCTTAGTTTGAGCCCGCGATCTAACTAGCCCGCAACGCGCGGGCCGATCAGCCATCTCAGACCACCCTGTATAGATCAAAACCTGCTAAGGAGTTTTCCATGCGCAAGATTAAAACCATCGATGACATTACCAAGGACGGCAAGGTCGAGTTTGGTGAGGGCTACGAGTTTGTGAGCACCGCCGAAGAGGCCGACGCCATTCTGATGCGCTCGACCGACCTGCACGGCTACGAGCTGCCCGAGGGCATCCGCGCCATCGC
>URAD01000061.1 GCA_900545745.1 uncultured Collinsella sp. | reverse complement strand
TTGCGCGTGCATGCCGAGAACAAGCCGATGGACGAGGACGTTAAGTTTGAGAAGCTCGCCCAGATGACTGTTGGCTTTACTGGTGCCGATTTAGCGAACCTGCTCAACGAGTCTGCGCTGCTGGCCGCTCGCCGTCATCGTTCCGTGATCTCGATGGACGAGGTCGAGGAATCGATGGAGCGCGTGATTGCCGGACCGCAGCGCAAGGGTCGCGTGATGACCGAGGCCGAGCGCACCACGATTGCCTACCACGAGAGCGGTCACGCCCTGGTGGGCCACATCCTGGAGCACTCCGATCCGGTCCACAAGATCTCGATCGTCAGCCGCGGCCAGGCGCTGGGCTACACACTGCAGCTTCCGCAGGAGGACCACTTCCTCAAGACCAAGAACGAGATGCTCGACGAGCTCGCCGTGTTCTTGGGCGGTCGCGTTGCCGAGGAGCTCATGTGCGATGATATTACGTCGGGCGCGAGCAACGATCTGGAGCGCGCAACCAAGATGGCGCGCGAGATGGTCACGCGCCTGGGCATGAGCGAGGAGCTGGGCACGCAAGTGTTTGGCGAGGCGCAACATCAGGTGTTCCTTGGTCGCGATTACGCTGATCACCAGGATTACTCCGAGGAGACGGCGCGCCGCATCGATATCGAGGTTCAGCGCATTATGCGTGAGGCCCATCGTCGTGCGGTCGAGATCCTGGACGCCCGTCGCGATCAGCTCGATCTGATGGCGAAGGTGCTGCTTGAGCGCGAGACCGTCGAGGGCGACGCCGTGAACGCCCTGCTCGACAACGAGTGGAATGCCTACCTTGAGCGCGAGGGCGATATCCTGGCGGCCAAGGAGGAGCGCAATGCCAAGGCGGCCGGCATGCCGACCAAGAAGCGCGCGCCACGCATGAGCGAGGAGGAGCTGGCGGCTGATGCCGCGGCCTTTGCGCAGGCGGCCATGCAGGAGGATGCCGAAGCCGCATCCGATGATGCTGACGATGACCATGCCGTCGTCGATGCCGACACCGGCACCGACAAATAGTTCTTGTAACAAAAGCCTCCGCGGGGAAACCTGTGGAGGCTTTTCCTTTTGAGCGATATGGGGCCGTCTGTTGATTGGGGACAGACTTAAATGAGCGTTTTCACGCATTTAAGTCTGTCCCCAATCAACATTGCTGCGGCACTTTGCTCGGCTAAAGCGTACAATAGCGCCTATGCGAAAGGGGAACAGATGATCAACGAAACTATGTATGCTCGCGGTGCGGAAAGCTCCATCATCCGTGAGATTTTTAGCTATGGCCTTGAGCGCAAGGCGCAGATCGGTGCGGAAAACGTATTCGATTTTTCGCTGGGCAATCCGAGCGTTCCGGCGCCCGCTGCTGTGGCTGAGTCGATTAAGAAGGCCCTGGAGCTGCCGAGTGACCAGCTGCACGGCTACACCCCCGCTCCGGGCCTGCCGCAATGTCGAGCAGCCGTCGCCGAATCGCTCAACCGCCGCTTTGGCACGAGCTATGAGGGCAAAGACGTCTTTATGACGGTGGGTGCCGCGGCTTCGCTCACCTGCACGCTCAACGCCGTTACGAACCCGGGCGACGAGGTTATTGTTATCGCCCCGTACTTTCCGGAGTATCGCGTTTGGATTGAGAAGGCCGGCTGTACGTGTGTTGAGGCGCTCGCCGATGAAGATACGTTCCAGCTGAGCGTGGACAACGTGCTCAAGGCGATTACCGATAAGACGACTGCCGTCATCATCGACTCGCCCAACAATCCGACTGGTGCCGTATATACACGCGACACGCTGACGCGACTGGCCAATGCTCTGCGCGAGGCCAACGCTCAGCGCGATCCCGAGAATCCGATCATGCTCATCTCGGATGAGCCGTACCGCGAGATCGTGTACGGTGCCGAGGTGCCTTGGGTGCCCTCGATCTACGAGAACACCGTGGTATGCTACTCGTATTCTAAGTCGCTGTCGCTGCCTGGTGAGCGCGTGGGCTGGATCTTGGTTCCCAACACCAATCCGCAGGCTGCCCGTCTGATGCCGGCTGTTGCTGGTGCTGCCCGTACGCTGGGTTTTGTATGCGCACCGGCACTCTTCCAGCGCGTAATTATCGACTGCATCGATGAGCCGAGTGACGTTGAGGCCTATGCACGCAACCGCACGGCGCTTACCGACGCCTTGGCGGAGTACGGCTACACGTATGTTGAGCCGGATGGCGCGTTCTACCTATGGGTGAAAGCGTTGGAGCCCGATGCGAATGCGTTTTGCGAGCGCGCAAAGAAGTATGAGTTGCTTGCGGTCCCCTCGGACAGCTTTGGTATGCCGGGTTGGTTCCGCCTGGGCTATTGCGTGAGCTACGAAACGATTGTCAATTCGCTACCCGCTTGGAAACAGTTGGCGGACGAGTATCGTTAAAAGTAAAGCGCTCTGCCTACAATGTTTTACGTGAAACGGGGTTTGGTGTTAAGCCGGACCCCGTTGTCATGGACGTTGTGTCTTTGGGATGGAGTGGTTTTACGACTATCGAAGGCTATGCGTACAATGAATATAAGCGACGGCCGTGCCAGATAAGGAGACCTGATGCCCTACCTGCTTTCTTGTGACATTCATACCCATACGATGTTCTCTGCGCATGCATATTCGACCATTGAGGAGAATGTGTACTGGGCGGCAGAGCGTGGTCTGCAGGTACTCGGATCTGCCGACCATTTGAGCTCTATGGTTACGCCTTGCCCCAATGACCTGCGCAGTTTCCAGTTCTTTATTAACCAGGATATCTGGCCGCGCATTTGGAGCGGCGTGCTGGTACTTCGCGGCGCCGAGGCCGATATCGTTTCGCTGGACGGAAGCCTGTTTGGCGAGGACACTCCTGTCACGCTCGATATTGCCGGCGATTCGTACAGCCGTCAGCATTCACTGTTCGATTTGGTTACGCGTAATTTGGATTATTTGGTTGCAAGCGTGCATAATCCGCAGATTGCTGAGGGCGCGACGCTGGCCCAGACGACCGAGATGTATATCAATGCCCTGGAGCACCCCAAGGTGTTCATGCTGGGCCACACGGGGCGTTCGGGCGTGCCGTTCGATATCGACGAGGTACTGTTGGCAGCTAAGGCCAAGCACAAGATTATCGAGATCAACAACCATAGTCTTGAACACGGTGTCGACACTGAGCATTGGGCCGTATGCCGCAAGATCGCCGAGCGCTGCGCCGAGCTGGGCGTGGGCATTGGCGTGTCGACAGATGCCCACATTGGCATGGCCATTGGCAAGCTCGATCACGCGCGCAAGATGCTCGACGAGATTCACTTCCCGCTGGATTTGATCGTGACGCACGACCGCGAGACGCTGCTGCGCGAGATGGCGGCAGCCGGCGTGTGCGATCTGCGCAATGGGATGTAGCGGAGTTTATAAACCAAGCGAAGGGGGCGGCCCAGGCGGGTCGCCCCCTTTCTTGTCCCAAAAATATACTGAGGTTGGTTAGCGGCGTTCGAGGACCGCTACGGTTTCGGTGTGGTCGGTGTGAGGGAACATGTCGACGGGCGTGATCTTGAGCAGGCGATAGCCTCCGTCGAGGAGCTGATGCAGGTCGCGCTCTTGAGTCACGGGGTTGCAGCTGATATAGGTGATGCGGCGCGGCTTAAGTGCGCAGGCAGCTTCGAGGAACTCGGGGGTGGAGCCGGCACGCGGCGGGTCGATGGAAAGGACATCGATCCGCTCGTTGTTGTCGGCGGCATCTAGGATGTAATCGGTGGCATCGTCGGCCATAAACCAGGCGCTGCGGGTAAGACCGTTGAGCTCGGCATTGCGGCGTGCGTCGGCAATGCCCGCCGGGTTGCGCTCCACACCGAGCAGCATGATGCCGATCCCCTTGTTCTGGGCATCTTTAGCTGCGCAAAGACCGATGGTGCCGCTGCCGCAGTAAGCATCCATAAGCACATCGCCCTGGCGCAGATCCATGCCGTCGATAGCGAGCTGATAGAGCAGCTCGGTCTGCTGCGGATTGGTCTGATAGAACGCGGTGGGGGAGATATCGAATTCGCAACCGAGCAGCTGGTCGCGCATGCACTCGGCGCCATATGCAATGCGGGTTTCCTCGCCGAGGATGGCGTTGCCGGGACGTCCGTTGATGTTTTGGGCGACGGTGACGATGTGCGGATTGAGCGCGGCGACAGCCTCAAAGAACTCCTGCGCATGCGGCAAGTCGCGCTGAGCGGTCACGAGCGTGACCATGGCCTGGTCGGTACGCCAACCGCAGCGGACGACGGCATAGCGAAGCAAACCAAGATGCTTGTCCTCGTTAAAGGCGGGAATGTGTAGGCGCTCAGCTTCACGCGCGATGCCGTTAAGAATCTGTCGGGCGCCCGGTGCCTCGACGGGGCATTCGGGTACGGCAACGATCTTGTGCGTGCCGCGCTCAAAGAAACCGCA
>URAD01000060.1 GCA_900545745.1 uncultured Collinsella sp. | reverse complement strand
TCTCGGAAGGCACGTGCAGACCTTTCGTCATGGCCTCCTACCTTTCTTTCGGGCCTTACTGGCCGAATGTATCAGCGCCCCTCCGTATGGGACGCTGCTTGCTGACAGCTCCAGTTATATCCAAAAATCACTCGCAATTCCACCTCGCCCCCGAACGGTCAGCAAAGTGCGATGAACGGTATATCGCATATGATTCCCCCATGATGCACTTCAGTTCTCTAAAGCAGGTTTTCAAAGGTAAACGTTCTTTTTTCTAAGGAATTAAGCAAGATTGCACGAATATTTTCATGTTTAGGAATTGCATAGCTAAAACGGTTTTCTGCATATATATGTCGTTTGTCCACGATTCGATTTGGATTCGATTATATTCAGCTTGCAATCATTCTTATTCATACATTCTCACCAGTTGAGTATGGATATAGATTGTTTTCAAAACGAGTCAGGCAGTTAGTTGCATGCTTGACAGCGTAAGAAGTAGGTAAAGATACCGTTCGCACAATATGTCCGTGCCGCAAGTCGACTAAATTGAGACAATAGTGAATAGTGTTAGGCTACCGTCCCCTGCGGGGACTGAACGGACAGATGCATATGCCGAGCAAAATCGAAAAGAAGCAAAAGGCCGCTAAGCTGCGCAAGCCGCCGCGCGACTTCTCGTACACGCAAAATCGAGAGCTCAGCTGGCTGCGCTTTGACAACCGCGTGCTCGACGAGGCTTTTGATGAGTCCGTGCCGCTGTTCGAGCGCCTTAAGTTCGTATCGATCTTCGAGTCCAACCTCGATGAGTTCCTCATGGTGCGCGTGGGTGGCCTGTCCGACCTTGCTGAGCTCAAAAAGCAGCCTGTCGACAACAAGAGCAATATGACCGCCTCCGAACAGGTCGATGCTGTCATGGCCGAAATGCCCGGGCTCCTTACCCGTTGGGAGTCCATCTTTAAGAGCATCGAGGGCAAGCTCGACACCTTGGGCGTTCACCGCGCCCGCATCAATTCGCTTACGCCCGAGGAGCGCACCTTTGTAACCCGCTACTTCCAGGCCTACGTGTCGCCGGTCATCTCGCCGCTGGTCATCGATCCTCGCCACCCCTTCCCCAACCTACGCAATGGCGCGCTCTATCTGGCCTGTGGTCTGGACGGCGCCACCGACGAGGAGAGCCTGCTGGGCCTTATCGAGATTCCCGCCTCGATGAACCGCGTGGTCGAGATCCCCTCGCCCACCGGCACCTACTCCTACATCTTGCTCGAGGACGTCATCCTCGCCTGCCTGGACAGCTGCTTTGGCTCCTATAAACCGCTGGATCGTGCGCTGATCCGCGTCACCCGCAACGCCGACATCGATCCGGACGGGGAGGGCGTCGAAGAGGAAGAGGACTACCGCCAGCACATGAAGCGCATTCTCAAGAAGCGCCTGCGCCTGCAGCCGGTAGTGCTCGCGGTCTCGGGGTCGCTCGAGAAGGCGACGCTCAAGACTATCCGCAAGGCGCTCGAGCTTTCGCGCCGCTCTGTCTTTACCTGCGATATCCCGCTCGACCTGGGCTACGTCTTTGGCATTGAGGGCAAGATTCCCGAGCACCTGCGCAACGAGCTGCTCTTTACGCCGTTTAGGCCGCAGCCCAATCCCACCATCGACATGACCCGCTCCATCCGCGAGCAGGTGCTGCAGCACGACAAGCTGCTCTTTTATCCCTACGAAGCCATGAACCCCTTCCTGGATCTGGTGCACGAGGCCGCCTACGACCCCGAGTGCATCTCGCTGCGCATCACGCTCTACCGCGTGGCCAAGCAGAGCCGCCTGTGCGAGTCGCTGATCGATGCTGCCGAGAACGGCAAAGAGGTCACGGTGCTCATGGAACTTCGTGCCCGCTTTGACGAGCAGAACAACATCGAGTGGGCCGAGCGTCTGGAAGAGGCAGGCTGCACCGTCATCTATGGTTCCGAGGGCTTTAAATGCCACTCAAAGATCTGCCAGCTCACCTATCGCGAGGGCATGGCGCTAACGCGCCTCACGCTTTTGGGCACCGGTAACTTTAACGAGAAGACGGCCAAACTCTACAGCGACTTTATGCTCATGACAGCCCATCCCGGCATCGGCGAGGACGCCAACCTGTTCTTCCGCAATCTGTCGCTGGGCAACCTGCGCGGCGACTACCGCTTCCTGGGTGTGGCGCCCGTCGGACTGAAACCGCTCATCATGCGCGGGCTTGACCGCGAGATCCAGCGCGCCCTTGCCGGCGAGCCCGCCCGCGTGTTCTTTAAGCTCAACTCGCTGACCGACCGCGAGGTTATCGACAAGATCGCCGAGGCATCGTGTGCCGGCGTGCGCGTAGACATGATCATCCGCGGCATCTCGTGCCTCAAGCCCGGTGTTCCGGGCAAGACCGAGAACGTACATGTCCGCTCCATCGTCGGACGCTTTTTGGAGCACGCCCGTGTTTACGCTTTTGGCGTGGACTCGGACATGATTTACCTGAGCTCGGCAGACATGATGACACGTAACACCGAGCACCGCGTGGAGATCGCCTTCCCTGTGCTCGACCCCACCTGCCGCGCCCTGGTACACGAGTACATGGGCATGCAGCTGCGGGACAACGTGAAGGCCCGCAGCCTCACGAGCGACGGCACCTGGGTCCCCGTGGAGCGTGCAGAGGGTGAGAAACCCTTCAACTCGCAGGAGGCTCTGCTGGAGCGCGCCTATCGCAACGCCGAGGCCGCGCCCGAGCCCGTCATTGAGGCGGAACCTGCCCCCGAGGCCGAGCCGCAGCCAGTAGCACCCAAGGTCCAAGAGGTCCAGGCGACCGTCATTGAGCCCGAGCCTGCACCTGCACCTCAGCCCGATCCGCAGGTCACCAAGCCCGCACCCGAGACGAGCGCCCGTCGCGATAAGCCCGCCGGCAAGACCAAGGCCATCGAGCGCCATCGCCCCGGCCGCGTGCGCATGGGCCTGGGTCTAATCGGCCTGGGTCTTAAGACGCTCATTACCGGCAAGACGAAATAGTCGTTTGTAGAAGCAGTTTGTAGAAGCGCCCCGCATTTGAGGAAAGCCTCGGATGCGGGGCGCTTTTCCCTGCTACCATGGTGCGAACAACAACGCGAATGACAGGCAGGAATATGAAGCTCACTATAGAATCGATGACCTACGGCGCCGACGGGCTGGCACACGCCGACAACGGCAAGGCCGTCTTTGTGCAGGGCGCCGTGGCAGGCGACACCGTCGAGGCCGAGGTCGTACAGGACGGCAAGTCGTTCATGCGTGGCCGCACCACCGAGATTCTGGAGCCAAGCCCCGATCGCATTCAGCCTCCCTGCCCCTTCGTGGGCATCTGCGGCGGCTGCTCGTGGGGCAATCTCTCACGCACGGCACAGCTCGCCGCCAAGGAGCAAAACCTGCGCTCCACGCTCGAGCGCATCGGCAAGTTCGCTCCTGAGCAGGTCGATGAGTTGGTACAGCCCATCTGCCACACCAAGGACGACTGGGGCTACCGCAATAAAATCGAGCTCGAACCGACCGTCGTCAACGGTCGCGTGCGCCTTGGCATGCACGGTGTCGATCCTCGCAAGATCGTGACCGTCGATTCGTGCCCGTTGTTCGACAAACGCTTCCCCAAGGCACTCAAATCGGTCGTCGGCGCGCTCAATTATCTGAGCGGCAGCCACGACCTGGGCCTTGAGCGCGTGGGCATTCGCGCCTCGCGTCGCACCAAGGCACTCGAGGTGGCGCTCTGGACGCCTACGGGCTCTTTCCCGCGCTCGCAAGTCTCGCGCGTGTTGGCAGACGCCGCGCACCCCACAAGTGTCGTGCGCGTGATGAGCAAGGGCGAAAAGAAGGCCCGCCGTGTCTCCAAGGTCGAAATGCTCGCCGGAGAGGGCTCATGGACCGAGAATATCGCCGAGGGTCAGATGCGCTTGTCTGCCCCGTCTTTTTTCCAGGTCAACACCAAGGGTGCCGAGATTTTGATCGAGCTTGTCATGGAAGCGCTCGACCCACAAGAAGACGAGCTTGCCGTGGACCTGTACTGCGGTGCCGGCACCTTTACCCTGCCGCTCGCCCGCCGCTGCGACTTTGTCGCCGCCGTCGAGGCCTACGGCCCCGCCGTGCGCGACCTGCGCCGTAACCTGGAGATCAACAAGCTTGATAACGTCGACGTCATTGGCGGAGACGCGGTACGCGAGTTCCCCGACCAGGATGCCGACGTCTTGGTGGTCGACCCGCCGCGCGCAGGCCTCGCCCCCGAGGCGATCGACCTTATCGCCAGCACGAGTGCCCGCGACGTCGCCTACGTGAGCTGCGACCCGGCCACCCTGGCGCGAGATCTCAAACGCTTTGTCGAGGAAGGCACCTTCTCCCCCGTAAAAATCACGCCAGTCGACCTGTTCCCACAAACCTTCCACTGCGAAACCGTCGTCCACCTCAAGCGCAACTAGACTGTTTGCCCAAGACCACGCCCGATGATTTTTCTGGGACGGGGATTAAATAAGGCTCTGTTAGACCAGGATTGACATACATGTGTCCCCACGGTGCCATATCTT
>URAD01000059.1 GCA_900545745.1 uncultured Collinsella sp. | reverse complement strand
GAATCGCCTTCTCCTCCTTGACGCCCATCAGGCGCAGGAGCTTCTCGGCCTTCTCATAATCGAGTTCGTCGATCAGGTCGGCAGCGTCGTCCGGGTCCATCATGGCCAGCATCGACGATGCGTCGGTGTCGGACAGGCCCTCGAGCATCTCGGTCATAAGCTCGTCGTCGTCGAACTCCGAGATGGCCTCGGCGGCCTGGGCAGTATCGAGCTGCGCAAACACCTGCGCACGTAGGCGCGGATCGAGCTGCTCGATAATGTCGGCGATGTCGGCAGGGTGCAGCTCGCCGAGCGTCTTGTGCGACACCGAGAGTTGAATGTTCTTGGTCGAGCGGTCGAGCAGGTCCATGTAGGACCAAGCGATGATGTCCTCACTGAGCGGCTTGCCCAGGTGTTTCATAAAGCCTTCGACGATATGCTCGAGCGCGGGGCTGATGGCGCGTAGCAGACCGCGGGCACCGACCTCGGCGCCCAGCAGGCGCAGCTGATTTTCGCCCGACATGGAAAACTTGATGTCGTTGACGCGCACGACCTTCATGCCCTGCGTGTCGACAATCTGCTTGTTGAGCACGTCGCGCGCCAGCAGGAGCTCGGTCGGCTGCAGGTACGAAAAACGGATTTCGGTGGCCGACGTCTTAAGGTGTACGCCCGTCTCGTCGATACGGTCGACCCATTTGCGCCAGCTGATCATAAACGGCGTCTTGCCGGGGCCGCGGAACGCGAGCGACGTCACGTGTGGAAAAACTTCGCCGGTAGCAATACCAAAATCGTTGACCACGCCGAGCTTTTCGCCGTCGACGTCCAAGACCGGCAATTTGAGCATCTCACTCAGATAATTCAATGGTGCTCCCCATCATTATTCCCCCGGACGCGGCCGCGCGTGCGGCGTCCGGGGGCTTCTGGATATGTATACGCATGCGCGGGCGGCACGCCGCTCGACGCTTACACCCCGTGCATGCGCAAAAAGCACCTGCATGGGGTCATCGACTGTATGGTCGAGGTTTGGATTTCACCTGTAACCTTTCTCTTGACCCTCATTAACCGCAGTAACTATAGCATCAGCATCGCCCTGCGGCATCGAATTTATGCGCTGCACATTGCAGGCATACCAAACGCTGACGCATCCGTGACATAGTCATTGGGGACGTTCTTAAACGACTACCCAATAACTACTCTGTGGTGTCGTCGTCCTCGGCAAGTTGGGGGAACACGGCGTCCTTGGGCATGGTGGCCTTCGTCAGCGAGGTGAGCTTTTTGCTCAGCGACGTGTCCGTCTTGACCAGGTCGCTGAGCGTCACGATCTTGTAGCCGTCGGCAATGAGGCCGTCGATAATCTGCGGCAGCGCCTCGAGCGTCTGCCCGGCGCATTCGTCTCTATCGGTGAGCAGCACGATATTGCCCGGCGTCACCGAATCGAGCACCGTCGAGACCTGCTCGTCGGCACCGTTGAGCAGCCAATCGCCCGAGTCGATATTCCACGAGACCACGGCGGAGACCAGGTCCATCGCATCAATCCAGTTTTGCTCGTCAAAGGCAGCGTAGGGAGCACGCAGCAGCATCGTCTTCACGCCGGTCGCCGACTTAATCGCATCGGTGCCTTTCGTGATCTGTTCGCGCACCGCCTCACGGTCCTGACCCTTGAGCGAATCGTCGCTGTAGCTGTTGGATCCAATCTCGCACCCGGCATCGACAATCGCCTTGGCCGTGGCAGGCGAGGCCTCGGCCGCATCGCCCGAAAGGAAGAACGTCGCGGTGACGCCCTTTTCCTTGAGCACCTGCAAAATCTGCTTGGTAGCGCCGCTCGGACCCTCGTCAAACGTCAGCGCCACGTACTTTTTGTTGCCCTTGGGCGCCACGCTGGCGCACGCAACAACGCAATCGGTGGCGGGCACAACCTCGCCGCGGTCTTGCGTCTTGCCCGACTGCTCACCAACCCACACCTCGGATCGGCCCTGGACACCCCATGTCTGCACATACTCGATAGCGCCCGTGCCCTCGACCTTGAGCTTGGGCTCGATAACCGTAGCCTGAACCTCGTGCTTCTCGTAAGTGTTACGGCCATCCTTGACCGTCACCTTCTCGCCGCCCTCGAGTTCGCGGCTATCCCATTTGCCCTGCTTCACGCGCTTGCCGTCGACCTTCACCGACAGCTTTTCGCCCCCATGGCGCTTGAGCACGCTGTCATCGACGGCCAGCAGGTCGCCTGCGTCGTAGGTGTCAGTCAACTCCTGGTCGTCGATGAGATTCTGCAGCGTAGAGCCCACGCGCACCGCGGTCTTCTGGCCGTTGAGCTCCACGTCCACACTGCGGTTGACGTAACCCACGACGGCGGCGATAAACAGCACGAGCGCGCAACCCACGGCGATGAGCGCGTAGGGCAGGCGAGACGAACGACGGGGCGTACGGCTGTTGCCGATGCGCGCACTGCGATCGCTAAACCCGCGGCTATGGTTGAGGTACATCGCGCCGGGCTTACGGTGACGCTTGCGCTGACCGCTGGGCAGCTGCCCCAGGTCGCGGCGCGCCGTCGGACGCGCACCCGAACGCCCGTTTAAGTTGGATCCGTTTTGGCGCATGTGCCCTCCCCCATAAACACAGCAAGCCGGAGCAACAGGTCTCCGGCTTGCCTCCCATCATTTGGTACGTCGCTATTTTGTAGCTTTTGACGAGCCTCCGCTCGCCTTTTGGTATTCGTCCTTAAAGGCCTTGAACATGCCGCGCGTCTTGCCGAGCTGCTTGCCCAGTGCGCGACTGCCCTTGTCCACGGCAACCGATCCCTTGTCGTCGAGCACCTTGGCGCCCTTTTTGACCTTGTCGCCCACCACGACGCTGGCCTCGGCGGCCTTGGCAGCCGCACCGCCCGAATACCCGAGCGACTTGACCTCGTCCGAGACGACCATCGCGCCGTTCTCGTAGCCGCGCAGCATCGTCGGCGGCACCTGCGTGTCACCAACCAAAACACTCGAAGCAGCACCGGCGGTCACATAGAATGCCTGCACGATGCCCGAGCGTGGCTTGAACTCAACGTCCGAGCAATAGCCCACGACGTCGCCTGATTCCGTGCGCACGTCCATACCGACCCAGATGATGCAATCGTCCAGGTTGATGTCGAGGCGCTTGGCAGCGGCGGCATCGTACGTGTCCTTGACGTCATCGACCGCAATGGCGCCCTCGTAGACACCAATGGCGTCGAGCGCTACGAATCGGTCGGGGCGCTCGATCATGCCCGCGATATCGGACTGACGGACCATAAAGCCGACCACGCGCGTACCGCCCGGGGTAAAGACCGGAAAGTGAATCTTTCCGAGCTTTTTAGGGCTGCGCGGCGTGCCGTCCTTTTTGGTGCGCTTGTCCTCGGTAGGCTTGCGATAAATCTTGGCGCCGACAAAATCCCCGGCGCGCATTATGCCTCGGTCGAGGGCTCCGCAGCCTCGGTATCAGCCTCGACGGCGTTCTCGACCACGACGTCGGCGGCAGGCGTCACGTTGCCGCCCGAAATGGCGTCGTTGAGCTGCTCGCGCAGCTGGTCCATGCGCTCGCGGGCCAGGTCAACCTTAGCGCGCAGGTCGTCGGTCTTGGCGTCGACCATCGGGCCAAAGTCATTCACCGCAGCACGGGCCTCCTCGGCGCTGTGCTCGTAGGTGTCGCGCATATTGTCCCAGGCGTCGTTGGCGATATCGGCAGCCATGGCGCGGGTCTCGGCGCCCGAGCGCGGGGCCAGAGCAACGCCGACAATAGCGCCGGCAGCGGCACCAAAAAGTGCGCCGGAGACAAAGCTGAAAGTCTTACCCATGATCATTCCTCTCCTGCGGGCACGTCGGTGCCCACCGTTTGAATGCTGTCCATTATACCCGCAGCGCATCACTTGCCGCTCCGCTCATCTGCGTACGGCAAAGGCGCAGGTACGTGATGGTGATAAACGCGTAGGCCTACTCCTGAGGCATAGCCGGCATGGTCACCGTGGCACCCGGATCCTCGCCGGCGCCGTCCACGAGCGGCAGGCCGCCCTCATGCGCAGGTCCTGCCGGAATCGTCGCCGCACCGCCAAAGACGGCAGCGGAGGCCTCGTGGTTCTCGGCAACCGCGCCCTCGGTATCAATCGCCACCTGGGGCTCGTCGTCAAAGTTGGGGACGCCCTGGGGCTCGGTGGGAACGGGCCCGGCGGTCGCATCGGCAACGGGCTCGGCGTCAACCGGCACATCGCCCTCGTCAGAGCCCTCGTCCTCGGCAGCATCTTCGCCGTTCGCAGCGGCAACGGCCTCGTGCGGGTCCTTGCCCTCGGCCTCGGCACGCATGCCCAGCACCAGGTTGCGCAGGCCCGCGACCGTGCCTTCCACGTCGGGGGCCGGCTGGTCGGCGTGCAGGTACGCCCAGTCCATCATAAAGGTCGCCGAAGACAGCGCACCGATGGCCAGCGCGTCGTCGGGACACGAAAGCTCGACCTCAAAGACACGCTCGTCGTGCTCGCTCACGCGCGTGCGGCCGCACGAAATGCTGCCAGCGAGACCGGTCTCGTTCATGAGCTCGACCGTCACGTGCTCCAGCAGGTGGCAAAGCTCGGTCTGGCCCATGCAATCCTGGAACTCGCGACCCGAATCGCCCAGGCACAGATGCTTGGCAATCGCGGGCACCAGGTAGTACACGCGCGCCGTGGCCTCGATATCCTCCGAGGTCATGAGCGGCATGCCGGGGT
>URAD01000058.1 GCA_900545745.1 uncultured Collinsella sp. | reverse complement strand
ACCTATGACGTTCTGATTCGTAGTCAGACCCTCTATCCAGCTGAGGTAACGCCGCAGCGCAAGACATATAAAACCACTTTAGCTTATTGGAGTCAAGCACAATCTCAAACTTTTTTGTGGAACGCAGTTTTGTCATGCTGCTCCGCATATACCGCCGTTCCCCGTACGATCGATTGGCTTTTCGATCACGTCAAACTTAGCATCAAGTTCCCTCAGGAGCGATCTCACCCGCTGGGCACAATCATAATCGGCAAACGAGATGCTCAGCATGCGCGCGACCTGGCTGGAAGTCCCAACTCCATAGAAGTGCTCCAGCGCCACAAGCCCCACGTGCGTCACAAAGGTCTCGACCACATGCGGCGACTCCTCAAAACACCATTGTGTCAACGGACCCTCACTCGTCTGTCGAACCACCAGGCCACCCATGCCAGACGGCTCACACGTTACAAGCAGGTACTCCCCACCCTCGTCGCTCTCAAACAAAACCACCCGATCATCAAACAGCTCCATCGCGTCCCCTTTCTCTCGCTCTTATTTAGCAAAAGCATAGCAGGTAGATGGCTGTATACAGAACAGCTGTTCGTGTGTTTTCTATTGAGCTGTCCGCACGGCATGGTATGGACCTGCGCACGAAATAGGGCGCCCCCGAAGGAGCGCCCTTGCATATCCCCTATGCAGCCAACTTACGCGACCGGCTCGATCTTCTCGAGACCACCCATGTAAGGACGCAGAACCTCGGGGATCGTGATGGTGCCGTCGGCGTTCTGGTAGTTCTCCAGAATGGCGGCCATGGTGCGGCCGGCCGGCAGGCCGGAACCATTGAGGGTGTGCAGGTAGCGCGAACCCTTGAAGTTCTCGGGGTCGCGATACTTGATGTTGGCGCGGCGAGCCTGGAAGTCACCGCAGTTGGAGCAGGAGCTGATCTCCTTGTAGGCGTTGTAGCTCGGCAGCCAGACCTCGACGTCGTAGGTCTGACGGGCAGAGAAGCCCAAGTCGCCGGTGCACAGGCTAATCACGCGATACGGAAGGCCCAGCTGCTGCAGCAGATACTCGGCCTCGGCGGTCATGCTCTCGAGCTCCTCGTCGGACTCCTCCGGCTTAGCGAACTTGACCATCTCGACCTTGTCGAACTCGTGCTGACGGATGATGCCGCGGGTGTCGCGACCGGCGGAACCGGCCTCCTCGCGGAAGCAGGGGGTGAAGGCGGTGTAGCGGCGCGGCAGGGTGTCGGCGTCGAGGACCTCGCCGGCGTGCAGGTTGGTGAGCACGACCTCGGCGGTGGGGATCAGGAAGTTGTCACCCGAGACGTGATAGGCGTCGTCCTCGAACTTGGGCAGCTGACCCGTGCCAAACATGGTCTGACGCTTGACGACGATGGGCGGCCACCACTCCTTAAAACCACGGCTGGTGTGCGTATCGAGGAAGAAGTTGATGAGGGCGCGCTCCAGGCGGGCGCCAGCGCCACCGAGAACGGTAAAACGGCTGCCGGAGAGCTTGTTGCCGCGCTCGAAGTCGAGGATGTCCAGATCGGTGCCCAGATCCCAATGCGGCTTAAAGTCGAAGTCGAACTCGCGCGGGGTGCCCCAACGACGGCGCTCAATATTCTCGTCCTCGTCCTTGCCGTACGGCGTGGCCTCGCAAGGAATGTTGGGCAGGTGAGCCATGAAGTCGTACTGCTCCTGCTCGAGAGCAGTACGGCGCTCGGCCAGACCGTCAATCTTCTCGTTGACGGCGCGCACGGCCTCCTTGGCGGCCTCGGCCTCGTCCTTCTTGCCCTCCTTCATCAGGGCGCCGATCTTCTTGGACTCGGCATTGCGCGTAGCCTGGAGCTCCTCGACCTCGGTGATGACGGCACGGCGCTCGTCGTCGAGCTCAAAGAACTTCTCGCGATCCCAAGACGTCTGGCGGTTAGCCATGGCGACATCGATGGCATCGGGGTTCTCGCGAACAAACTTGATATCAAGCATTAGATCCTCCGGCGATATACATTCCATTTAGGTTGCAACCTTGTACATGTATGGGCAAGTATATACTTATGAGCGTTTACGACCCAACTCAACTACGCAAGAAGGCACCCAATGGACGCAGTTTTTTCCTTTTTGTTTGGCACCCGCACCGGTTTTGCCATCCTTTTCGCCGGCGGCATCCTGTTATTTGCGATTCTTGCCTTTGTAATGGAGAAGCGTACCCATAAGATGTACGTCGACCGCGGACCCAAGTCCGAGGATGAGGAAGACAGCTTCTGGGACTAACCTGCCAAAAAGGGACAGGTTTATTTTGGTCTGTTTTATCTGGGCAAACGCAAGCGCCCCACAACTGGAATTGAGCCAGTTGCGGGGCGCTTTTCGCTAAAAGGACAAAACCGCAGAAAATACCTGCCAATAATAAACCCTTCCTTTTTTTGGTCGGTTTTACTGGAGAGTTGCGTCGATTGCCTTGACCAGGGCGCTGCGCATGCCGGCGTCCTCGAGCGCAACGACGCCCTTGATGGTGGCACCACCGGGCGAGCATACGGCATCCTTCATCGCCGCAGGATGCTGGCCAGTTGCAAGCTGCAGCTTTGCCGTACCCAACACCATCTGGCTCACAATGCGATAGGCATCGGCACGCGGGATACCGTGCTTGACCGCTGCATCGCCCAGGGCCTCGATTGCCATGGCGACAAATGCCGGAGCGCAACCACCCACCGTGCCGCCCACAAACAGCAGGCTCGTATCGAGTTCGACCACCGTACCGAGCTTGCCAAGCAAATCAAGCACCACTGCGCTCTGCTCATCACTAAGCGTGGAAGCCTTCTCGCAAGCGATGACGCCCTCGCCCACCGAAACCGGTGTGTTGGGCACCGTCGAGATATGCGCGACGCCCGGCAGGACCTGCTCCCACTTGGCACTGTCCCAGGTCCAGGCAACCGACAGAACGACCTTTTTGGCAAGAGCATCCTTGAGCGGGGCGAATACCTTCTCGATCATGTACGGTTTGACCGCAGCGACCACGATATCGGATGCGGCGACAACCTCGGCGGCATCGTGGCAGGCGACCATGCCGCGCGCCTCGCAGCGCTCAACCAGTGCGTCGTAGCGACCCGCGCAGGCGCACATGTCGCTCGCAGCTACACCGGCAGCGATCCAGCCATCGGCCATAGCGCTCGCCATATTGCCAAAACCGACAAATCCAATCTTCATATCTCATAGTCCTTTCAGACACATTCCTCAAAACGAAAGGTATTGTCCCACGCCATTGTTTCGTATTGCCGACCTATTTGTGATACGGCTCGCCACGGCTGATCTTGCAGGCGCGGTAGATTTGCTCCAGCAGCACCACGCGCGCCAAGTTATGCGGCAAGGTAATGCGTCCAAAGCTGAGTATCTCGTCGGCGCGGGCGCGCACCTCATCGCTCACGCCGTCCGAACCGCCAATCACAAAGGCGATGTCGCTGCTGCCTCGTAGCATAAGATCGTCGAGCCTCGCCGAGAGCTCCTCACTCGAACGCTCCTTGCCCTCGATAGCCAGCAGGATCACATGCGCTCGAGACGGCAATGCAGCAAGAATTGCCGCCCCCTCCTTGTCGCGCGCGGCATCCACGCCGCCCGCCTTAGCCGGGTCGATATCGGCCACCTCGCGGATATCCACCTTGGCATAGGCGCCTAGGCGCTTGGTGTACTCAGCGCACGCGTCCTTCCAAAAGCGCTCTTTGAGCTTGCCAACACAAACGACGGTGTATTTCACGCGTGCCTACTCCTTTGACTCGTTCTGAACCTTACCGGCAGCCAGCATCTGCTCGAACATAGAGGCCGACTGCGAAAAGTCGCTCGGCAGCACGACCGTCGAGGTTTTACCCGTGCGAGCGAACTCCGTCATCATCTCGGACCACTGCGTAAACATGAACAGTTGGTTGGCCTCGTCATTGCCGACACCCGTCTCTTGGATGATCTCGAGCGAATCTTTGATACCCAGCGCGATGGCCTTGCGCTGGTTGGCGATGCCCTCGCCCGCCTTTTCCATAGCCTCAGCCTCGGCGGTCGCCTCGGTGACGCGCTTGATGCGGTCGGCCTCAGCGAGCTCCTGTGCCGCAGCGCGCTTGCGCTGGGCAGCGTTGATGTCGTTCATGGAGTTCTCAACCTCGGTCGGCAGTGCGATTTTGGTGATGAGCGTCGACACGAGGGTGAAGCCGTAGGCGGCCATCTGCTCGGAAACGGTAGCGTTGACATCCTTGGCGATGTCATCCTTCTTGGCAAAGACCTCATCGAGTGTGTAGACGGGGATCGAAGAGCGCAGGGCGTCGGTGATGAAGTCACGCATCTGGTCGACGGGCTCCTGCAGCATGTAGTAGCTCTTGTAGATACCCGAATCTGCCGGGCCGGCGCCCATGTCATAGCTCACGTGGTACTGAGCAGAGACCTCAAGGCCGATGGTCACGTTGTCCTGGGTCTTAACGTCGATGCCAAAACCGTTTTTCATGGTGCGCAGGCTCACCGTGGCGGCCTTGCGGTCGATCACGGGCACCTTCATGTGGAAGCCCGCGTTGACGATGCGGTTAAACTTGCCCAGGCGCTCGATGATCACGGCATGCTGTTGTTCAACGACATAGCAGGCGTTGGGAAGCAGCAGCAACAGGATGATGATGGGAATCAAAAGGCTGGTAAGGGCGGCGATGATACCGGACAACAGCATGGTCTCTCCTCTGATAGGCACACGTTGGCATTAGGATACCCGCACGAAGCAGCAACGTGACATCAACAAGAGGCCCATAACAAAAAGCTCCCATTGCTGGGAGCTCTTTCAATCAATGGTGCGGGCGAAAGGACGTCCGCGTATCCGCTTCGCGGATCCGCACCGGCTTCGCCCGCCTGCCGGCGCGCTCGCCCGGGGGCTAAAA
>URAD01000057.1 GCA_900545745.1 uncultured Collinsella sp. | reverse complement strand
CGATAACCGCTGGCGAGCAGCGTGCCGATGATGGCGCTCTCCTCCTCGATGGTGGTGTCGGTAAGGACCACAAAGACAAACGCCATGATCACGATGATGATGTCGAGCAGCGTCATCCACATCATGGAGTCGCCGTCCACGTCGTCGCGCGCGTAGCCAATACCCTGGTTGGAATCGGCGTCGATCAGATCGTCCACGCGCGCATCGGCATCGGTCAGCGCCTCGACCATATCCTGCTCCGCATCGATGCGATCCGCAGTGGAGAGGTCGCGATCGGTAAAGGTAAAGGAATAGGTGTAGGCGGGCGCGCCGCCGACGTCCTCGAGCGCGGCAAAACCGGCGTCGGTGACCTCGGCCACGCCATAGGTGATGGTGTTCACCGTAAAGTCGGAGTTGTTGAGGAACAGCGCCTGGCTATCGGGCTGAGTCATGATGCCGCAGATGGTGTAGGTGCGACCCTCGAGCTCGACTTTATCGCCCACGGACAGGTTGTTATTGGTGGCGAAGACGCGGTCGATGGCCACCTCGTCGTCCGCCTTAGGCCGCCTACCTTCGCAGTAGGACGCGATATCGACCTTGGTGCGGTGCGCATAGGTGCGCAGCGTGCGCTTGGTGCCGTCGTCGCCGGACGCCTTTTTGATGATAGCGTCGATGGAGAAATTCTTGTAGAGCGTGACGCCGCCGACGTTGTCGGCTGCATCCTCGGCGGCCTTGAGTTGATCGTCGGTAGCCTCGAAGGAGGTGGTCACGCGGCCGTCCTCAATCGTGTACGCATCGCGCATGTCATCGATAAGGCAGCCGATGGAATGCGCTGCGAGCAAAAAGCCCGAGGTGAGAGCGATACTTCCGCACATAAGCAAAAAGATGCCCAGGTACTTGCCGATATTGCGGCGCAGCTCGCGTGGGAGACGTTTTGCGAGAGGTGTCATGGCGCCGCCTACCAATCGAGCTCGGCGGCCGAGACGGGCGACTCGTTGAGCTCATCCTCGACGATGCGCCCGTCGCGCAGGCGCAGCACGCGATTGGCCATGCGCGCGATGGCGGCATTGTGGGTGACAATGATGATGGTGCAGCCGTAGGTGCGGTTGACATCCTCCATGAGCTGCAAGATTTCCTTGGACGTCTTATAGTCGAGCGCACCGGTGGGCTCGTCGCACAGCAGCAGGCCCGGGTTTTTGACGAGCGCACGGCCGATGGCGCAGCGCTGCTGCTGGCCGCCCGAAACCTGGCGCGGGAACTTGTTGCGGTGCTCGTAGAGGCCCAGCGAGCGTAGCAAGCCGTCAATGTTGAGCGGCTTTTTGGACAGGTGTGCCGTGACCTCGATGTTTTCCTTGATGGTGAGGTCGGGCACCAGGTTGTAGAACTGAAAGACAAAGCCCAGCTCACGGCGGCGATACTCGCCCAGGTCGGTAGGCTTGAGCACCGTGAGGTCGCAGCCGTCCACCATGATAGAGCCGCCGTCGGCATCCTCCAGGCCACCGATCAGGTTAAGAAACGTCGACTTGCCCGAACCCGAAGGTCCCAGCATGACGCAGATCTCTCCGCGGTTGATGGACGTATCGATGCCGTCGAGCACCGTCAGGCGCGCATCACCGTCGCCGTAGTGCTTTTTGAGATCCTTAACCTGGACGTAGGCTTCCTGCGTTGCCATGGTATCCCCCATTGTTAGCCTCATACTACTTTATGAGCGTAATAGTAAACCTTGGCGAACTATTTTGGGGCGAGGTCTGGACTTTATTTCAGACTAGGCGCGGGATTTGGCGCGTGCGAGGGCGAGGCCCGCGGCGGCGATGGCCACGGCGAAGAGTGCCGTGACGCCCAGGTCGCAGGCGATGTCGCCCAGCACGGCGGACGTCAAATCCGAGGCGAGCGCCTTGCCGATCGCGTCGTTCACCCAATATGTCGGCACAAAGTGCGCCACCGTCTGCACGGCCGGGCCCATCAGCGACAGCGGCATCCAGGCGCCGCCCAAAAACGTCATGAGCATGCCGAGCAGGTTGCCCACACCGTTGAGCAGCTCCTCGCGCGCACCCAGGCTCGACAGCGCAAAGCCAACGGCCAGCGGCGTGCACGCCAGGGCAAACGTCGCTGCCAGCGCCAAGCACACACGGCCCGCGCCGACCTCGGCGACCGCACCGGCAAAGCCCACGACGCCCATCATGCTCGACACAAACCAGATGCAGACGGTGATCACGGCGGCGGCTGCAAACACGGCAAGCGAGCGCCGGCGCTCGGAGATTGGGCCGGCATCCATACGACGCACGCGCTCAGGCTCGTTCATGCCCGAGAACACCAACCCCACCGACACGATGACCGACGAGATAATCGCGTACGCGCCGAAGTTGAAATACGACTCGAGCGTGGCGGCGGCAGTCGAGTCGACCTTGACCTGCTCGATCTCGACCTCCGCGCGCTTTGCAGCGGCATGCTCGGCGGCCTTGGCAACATCGCCGTTAGAAGCAGCGGGCTCAAGCGCCGCCGCAGCGCCCGCGAGCGAGATCCAGCGCGAGGCCTCGGCAGACGAGAGCGCCGCCGCCATGGTGCCGGCACCGTAGGTCACATCGAGCTTGGGCAGGGACTCCCCCGCGCGGGCGGCTGCAACGAGGTCGCCCTCAAACCCCTCCGGGATAAAGAACACGCAGTCAGCGCTGCCCTTGGCGCTATTGCTCTTAGAAAGCGCGTCCGCAAGATTGTACGTATCGTCGCTGACGCCCGTGACCAGCTCAAAGCGCGAACCCAGATGCTTGGTAAGCGCACGCGAAAGGTCGCTGTCATCGCGGTCGACCACGATCACGTTGGCATCGTAGGGCTTATACTCGGTGAGCTGCGACGAGTTCCAGCTCACCGATGCCGCGATAAACACACCCAGCAGAGAAATGAACACCGTGTAGATGAGCAGATAGAGCGGGTGCGCAAGCGCCATGCGAAGCGCAGTCTTAAAGGTGCTCATAACGGCTCCTTCCAAAGATCAGCGTGGCGGCGGCAACGAACAGCAGCGCCATAAGGACCAGCGCGCCGGCGCGAACGGCAAAGGGGCCCAGGTCCTCAAAGAAATACAGGCGGTTGAACATGTCGCAGATGAGCTTGACGGGGTTGAACCAACACTCGGCCGGGCAGGCGCGGGCAACATCGTCGGCAAGCGCCATCGCCGGCTCGCCGTAGAGGCCGGCGAACAGGGCGCACGTGGTGGCAAAGCCCGTGAGGATGCCCGACTTGGACGCCTTGCCGCCCTTAACGGGAAGCGTGCCCACAAAGAGCCCCAAGCCCGTGGCGGCAAGCGCGGAAGCGGCGGCGCCCACCAAACACAGTCCCTCGCGCCCGCCAAAGTCGATGCCCACGACCAGGCGCACGTAGCCGATCGCAATCGCCATCGAGGCAAAGGAGACCAGCCACGAGCCCACAAAGATGCCAGCCAGCGACGCCGTCTTGGAAAGACCGCCCACGCAGCGACGTGCGCCGAGGCCCGACAGATTGGGCTGCAGATCGACGACGCTCAAGGCGGCAAACTCGGCAGACATCATCGCCACCAGGCCAAAGAGCGCGTAATAGTAGATGACTGTGCCATCGGGCGTGGTGCGCGTAAGGCTCACGCGGCGGGTGCCGCCCTCGAGCGACAGGGCGCGCGCAACCGCCTCCGGGTCGGCGAGCGCCACCGGGTTGTCCTGGGCAATCTGGCGCATGAGCTCGGCATTTTGTGTATACGAGCTTGCCACCGTCTCAAGGATGCTGCGGTCAGTGAGCACCGACGACGCACGCGAGTTGTCATAGCTCGAAAGCAACGTGAGTTTGGGCGTGCCCGCGGCATCCACCGTGTAAATGCCCGCGACCTCGCCGGCCTTGAGTGCTTTGTGCGCGGCAGCCAAGTCTTCGTACTCGCTCACATCGAGCAGCTGGTCGTCGCCTGCCTTGGCAAGCGACGTCGCCACGTCCTTAAAGGTTGAGGCGTCCCAGGCCTCGTCCGCCACGACGGCAACCGGCACCGGGTCGACCGTACCGTCGGAGCTCAGGTTCGCAAACATAAACATGAACATCGTGGAGAGCGCGACGGGAAAGATCGCGCCCCAAACCCACGTGCTCGGCCGGCGCAGCAGCGTCTTGACCGTAATGATAATGGTGTTGAACATGGCCGCCCCCTAGTCGCGCAGCTCGCGGCCGGTGATCTCGAGGAACACGTCGTTGAGGGTCGGCGGCTCGCTCCACACGCGGCCGAGCGCCACGTCGGCAGCGCGCAGCGTGTCGAGGATGTCCACCAGGTTGTGCGGGCTCGCCTCGCAGGTGCAGACAAGCTCGCCGCCGGACAGCTCGACGCTGAGCACGTGCTCGAGGGCGCGCAGCCGCTCGACCGTGGCTGGCTCGACGGCGCCTACCTCGACGGTCACGCGCTCGCCCATCTGAATCATGCGCTTGAGCTCGTCGTTGGTGCCCTGCGCCAGCACGCGACCGCCGTCCATGATCATGATGCGGCTGCAGATCTGCTCGACTTCCTCCATGTAATGGCTGGTATACACCACCGTGGCGCCCTCGTCGCGCAGGCGGCAGATGCCCTCCAGGATGGCGTTGCGGCTCTGCGGGTCGACCGCCACCGTGGGCTCGTCAAAAAAGATGAGCTCGGGCTTGTGCGCGATA
The DNA here is from genome assembly GCA_900545745.1 of uncultured Collinsella sp. Lineage (GTDB taxonomy): Bacteria > Actinomycetota > Coriobacteriia > Coriobacteriales > Coriobacteriaceae > Collinsella. Next base: position 355 of record URAD01000057.1, on the reverse strand, counting down.
CCGCAGGCGATGTTGAGGCGACGCGCCAGGCCGCCCGAAAGCTTACCGGGGCGAAACTTGGTAAAGTCGCCCAGCCCGACAAAGTCGATGGCCTCGTCGACCAGTGCGCGGCGACGCTTTCGATCGTTGACGTAAAGGCTGCAGAAATAGTCGATGTTCTCGCGCACCGTGAGCTCGTCAAACACCGCCACCTGCTGCGGCACCACGCCGATGCGGCGCTTGAGGTCATAGCGGGCGGGCGTCATGGGTTCGCCGAACAGCTCGATGGTGCCTTTGTCGTAGGCAAGCAGCTGCAGAATACAGTTGATGGACGTGGTCTTGCCCGAGCCGTTGGGGCCCAGCAGGCCAAAGATCT
>URAD01000056.1 GCA_900545745.1 uncultured Collinsella sp. | reverse complement strand
AGACGGCGAGTTAGCCGGCAGGTCGGCATGTCAATCCTGGTCTAACAGAGCCTTATTTAATCCCCGTCCCTTTTTAAACATTGGGAAATCGAGCGTGGCAAGCGGAGGTCTTCGGGGTATAAGACGGCTAATTGTATGCCGTCTATGAAAGGAACCCTCATGCCCAGCGTTGCCGTTCTCGCCGCCGATGGCTTTGAAACTATTGAATGCTTGACCATGGTCGATGTCATGCGTCGCGGCGGCGTGCGCGCCACGCTCGTCTCGATCATGCCCACGCGTGAGGTCGTAAGCTCGCTGCAGATCCCCGTGACCTGCGATGCGCTCTTTGATGAGATTGACTTTGACGAGTACGACTGCGTCGTGCTGCCCGGCGGCCTGCCCGGTGCCACCAACCTGCGCGCCGATCAGCGCGTCTGCGACGTGGTCTGCGAGTTCGCCGCGACCAAGTACGTCGCCGCCATCTGCGCCGCCCCGTTTATCCTGGGCGAGCTCGACCTGCTCGAGGGACGCCATGCCACGTGCTTCCCTGGCTTTGAGAAAAGCTTCCCCGAAGGCGCCTATACCGGCGAGAAGGTTACGCAAGACGGCAACATCATCACCGCCAGCGGCATGGCCCAGTCGCTCCCCTTTGCGCTTGAGCTGCTGCGCACGCTCGCCGGCGACAAGGCCGTCGAGAAGGTCGCCGAGGGCATCCAACTATGATTTTGGCTTCGCAATCGCCGCGCCGCATCGAGTTGATGCGCGAGGCAGGCTACAACATTCGCGTGATTCCCGCGGATATCGACGAAACGCCCTTTGATGGCGAGGCCCCGCTCACGCTTGTCGAGCGCTTGGCACGCGCCAAGGCGGCTGCCGTTGCTGCCGAGTATGCCGAACCCAATGAGCTGACGGTCGCGGCCGACACCATCGTCACCTTTGACGGCAAGATTCTGGGCAAGCCAGCAATCGAGGACGAGGCGCGCACCATGCTCCGTGAGCTTTCGGGCCGCACGCACCAGGTCGCAACCGGCGTCTGCATCGTTAAGGCAGGCGATACGGCCGCCCCGCATGCCGCCGAGAGCCTGTCCTTTGTCGATGTGACCAACGTGACGTTCTACGAGCTCACCGACGAGCAGATCGAGCACTACGTTGCCTCGGGTGAGCCCATGGATAAGGCAGGCGCCTACGGCATCCAGGGCACAGGCGGCCGCATGCTCGTGAACGATATTTCGGGCGACTTCTATAACGTGGTGGGCCTACCCATCGCCCGCGTCGCACGTGCCATTCAAAAACTCTCGTAATTGCATCTGGCGCCGGGTGTCCCCCAGCGCCTACAATTTTGGCGTACCGTACGGATCCCGACCGGGCACAAGGCGCGGCGGAAAACCGATAGGAGTTAAACATGGATACACTGCTCGAGGCCATTGACGTCTGCGATGTCGATGGCTTTTGCTATGGCAACTATACGGACGAGGAGGCCGGCACCGGTTGCACCGTAATCGTGGCACCCGAGGGCGCCACCGGCGGTGTTGACGTTCGCGGCGGTGCTCCCGCTTCGCGCGAAACCGACCTGCTGCGACCTGAGAACACCGTCGACAAGGTCCACGCCGTCTGCCTTTCGGGCGGATCGGCCTTTGGCCTCGAGGCTGCAAGCGGCGTCGCTCGCGAGCTTGAGAGCCGCGGCATCGGCCTTCCCGTCGGCCCCACGCAGGTGCCTATCGTGTGCTCGAGCTGTATCTTCGACCTCGCCTTTGGTAACCCCACCGTTCGCCCCGACATTGAGGCCGGCATCGCCGCCGTGCGCGAAGCACTCGACAACACCCCCACCAAGCTCGAACAGGGCAACGTAGGCGCCGGCACGGGCGCTACCGTGGGTAAGCTCATGGGCCCCGCTACCTGCATGAAGGCCGGCCTTGGCGCTGCCGCCGTGGCGCTCGGCCCCATCAAGGTGGGCGCCGTGGTCTCGGTCAACGCCTGCGGCAACGTTGTCGACCCCTTCACCGGCGAGTGGGTCGCCGGTATGCGCGCCGCAGCCGATAGCGACCAGATCGTCGACATGGAACTCGCAGCCTTTGCCGCCGCCGGATCCATGCAGATGCCGCTCGACCGCACCAACACCACCATCAGCTGCATCGTCACCAACGTGGAACTCACTAAGGCACAAGCCACCAAGGTCTCCCAGATGGCTGCAGACGCCTACGCACACGCCATCCGTCCCACGCACACCACCAACGACGGCGACACTATCTACACCCTCGCCAGCGGCAAACTGGGCGCCCAGGCAAGCGCCACCGTTCCCCTAGACCTGCTGGGCATGCTCGCCGTAAGGGCCCTGGAAACCGCCATCGTAAACGGAGCCAAAACCGCCAAAACCTCCCACGGAATCCCAGGTGCTGCGAAGTAATCTCACTCGACCGTCGGTCGGAGGCGGGCGGGCATTACGTTTGCTGCTCTACAGTCCTATGCAAGACGAAGGCCACATTAAGTGGCCTTCTTTGCATGCGGAACTCGCGACAAACGTAATGCCCGCCCGCCTCCGACCGACTACCAACTAATATTTTTTCAGCCCAGGCCCCTGTGTACCGCGCGTCGAAGATCTTCAAATTCAAATAACCTGACAATCGATTCTTATAGCAGAGGCCCCTTGGCCTTTAGTTTGATACAAGTTCCGCACGAGCCGGAAAGCACTTAATGTGCTTTCCGTGCGAGCAGGACTGTTCGCAGTAGCAAACTAAAGGCCAAGGGGCCCAGTCAACCTATCAGCAGCGATTACTCGGCAGCTAGTTGAATTTGAAGATCTTTGAGGCAAGACGGTATAGGCCGAGTGTGGTTTTGTCTCCGGCCCGTCCGCGCAGATTGGTGAAGAACCCGACCACGCCGTAGCGGGCACGACGATACATGCGCTCGTCGTAGGCCTTCAAATCATTCCACAGCGTCTTTAGGCGCTCGTCGGCGCAATCTTCCTCAGAAAGCTTGGTGAGAACCGAGCAGATCGCCATCATCATGGTGAAGTAGCCCATCATGTACGAACGCAGGCGCGACGACTCGACATCGCTGTACAGGTGGTACGACTCCATCATGATACGCGTAACACGGAACTGCTGGTCCAGACGCTTGACCATCGTGGCCTCGTTGACACTCTGGCCCTCGCGACCGATAAAGTAGCGATAGAGGTCGATGTCGGCGTAGTACATGGTCTTGCAACGCGGCAACGGCACATAGGCGTAGATGTTGTCCACATAGAACGTGTGCGGCGGCATGGGAAGGTTGGACTCGCGCAGCACATCCGTGCGATAGCACAGGCTGTGCATGAGTAGGTTCTGGTCCAGGCGGAAATGACCGATCTGATCCCAGGAAAAGATCTTTTTGCGCGGCAGGGCAAATTTGTAGCCAATAGCGGTATGCGTGCCCTCGTAAACCTTCTCGTACACGTAGTTCGAGATAAACAGGTCAACGCGCTGATCGCGCTCTTCAAAGCCACGCAGAATCGACAGCATAGTCGAAAGAGCCGCAGCGTCGAGCCAGTCGTCCGAGTCGACGACCTTGTAGTAAGTGCCCTGTGCCTCGCGCAGACCCGAAAGGACGGCAATACCGTGGCCGCCGTTCTCCTGGTGTACCGCGCGAATGATACCGGGATAACGCGCCTCCCACTCGTCGGCCTTGGCGGCCGTCTCGTCCTTGGAGCCGTCGTCCACCACGATAATCTCGATATCGGTGGCGTAATTGCTCCCCTCCAAGATGGAGGTGATGCAATGGTCCATGTCCTTGGCGGCGTTATACGAGGGAATACCGAATGTTATGACTTTATGCATGGCAGGCGATAATCTCATCCGAAAGATCGAGGGCGGAATTGGTCACGGCGTCCATATCGTAGTAACGATACTCGGCCAGACGACCCACCGGGTGGAAGTTCGTCAGGTTCTGGACGCGCTCAAGATAGCGCTCATAGAGCTCACGGTTCTCGGGCTCAAGAATGGCGTAGTACGGCGTCTCGCCCGAGCCGGGCGTATAGGCCTTGGAGTACTCCTTCATGATGGTGGTCTTGCCGGGCAGGACCTGACCGGTCATGTTCTTGAACTCGGTGATACGCGTGTAGTCCTCGCTCGTGGTGTAGTTGACGGTGCCCACGGGCTGGAACTGGTCCGTATCGAGCGTCTCGAACTTCATATCGAGCGTGCGGTACGGCAACGCACCCAAGTCGAGGTTGAACAGCTCGTCGAGTGGACCGGTATAGACAATCTCGCCACCATAGACCTTGCCGTCGATCTTGACGGTGGTCTCGTCGATCTCAAAGAGATCGCGGGCGTCCACGTCGCAGAACACGTCGATCAGGTCGTGGTCGAGCATGTGCTCAAAGAGCGCCGTGTAGCCCTCCTGCGGCATGCCCTGGAAGGGAGCTTGCGGGAAGTAGCGGTCATCATCGCCCACAAAGACGGGAACGCGGCCGGTGATCGAGGGGTCGATCTGATCGGGCGTCTGGCCCCACTGCTTCATGGTGTAATGCAAAAAGACGTTCTCGTAGACGTAATCGGCGACCTCGGCAAGATCCGGGTCGTTCTTCTTACGCAGCTCCATAATGGGCACCTTGACATCCTTGCCAAAGGTCTCCACGAGCTTCTGATACAGCTCCTCGCCGCGCTCGTCACCAAAGGCGAGCTTGAGACTCGCATGGTTGAAGGGCACGGGCATAAGGGTACCGTTGATGTTGGCGAGCACCTTGTGCTGATAATCCGTCCACTTGGTAAAGCGCGACAGGAAATTGTGCACGCGCTCGTTAAAGGTGTGATAGATATGCGGACCGTACTCGTGGATCAGGATTCCGGCCTCGTCAGTGCAGTCATAGGCATTGCCCGCAATGTGGCTACGGCGCTCCAAAACGGCAACACGATAGCCGATGGTCTCGGCAAGACGGCGGGCGCAAACGGCACCGGCATATCCAGCACCGACGACAATCATGTCGTACGCGCCGGCGTTAAAGCCTTCAGGCAGGCCTGAGGTAATCTGCATCGATACTCCTTGTCAAAAGC
>URAD01000055.1 GCA_900545745.1 uncultured Collinsella sp. | reverse complement strand
CTTTGACGAGAAAGGAAGATCACCATGGGACTCTTGAAAGCTGGATTGGGAGCTGCCGGCGGCGTCATGGCCGACCAGTGGAAGGAATTTATCTATTGCGAATCGATGCCCGCTGACGTCTTGGCCTGCAAGGGCAGCAAGCGCACCGGCGGCCGCAGCTCCAACACGCGCGGCGAGGACAACGTCATCTCAAACGGCTCCGTCATCGCCGTCAACGACGGCCAGGGCATGCTCGTGGTGCAAAACGGCAAGATCATCGAGGTCGCGCTGGAGCCTGGCGAGTTTGTCTTTGACACCGGCAGCGAGCCAAGCGTCTTTAGCGGCAATCTGGGCGACTCCATCAAGGAGACGTTCGCCAATATCGGCAGCCGCTTTACCTTTGGCGGCGACGCGGGCAAAGACCAGCGCGTCTACTTCATCAACACCAAGGAGATCATCGGTAACAAGTACGGCACCGCCTCGCCCGTGCCTTTCCGCGTGGTTGATAACAACATTGGCCTGGACGTCGACATCTCCGTTCGCTGCAACGGCGAGTATTCGTACCGTATCACCAACCCGCTGCTGTTCTACACCAACGTGTGCGGCAACGTGACCGATAGCTACACGCGCGATAAGATCGACAGCCAGCTTAAGTCCGAGCTGCTCACCGCTCTGCAGCCCGCCTTTGCCAAGATCTCGGAAATGGGCATTCGCTACAGCGCCATCCCCGGTCACACCACCGAGCTCGCCCGCGCGCTCAACGAGGTCCTCTCGGCCGACTGGCGCGACCTACGTGGCGTCGAGATCGTGAGCTTTGGCGTCAACTCCATCGCCGCCTCGCAAGAAGACGAGCAGATGATCAAGGACCTGCAGAAGGCCGCAGTCATGCGCGATCCCACCATGGCGGCCGCCAACATCGCCAGCGCCCAGAGCGACGCGATGCGCGCGGCAGCGGCCAACCCCAACGGCGCGATGGCAGGCTTTATGGGCATGGGCATGGCAGGCGGCATGGGCGGCATGAACGCTAGCCAGCTGTTTGCCGCCGGCCAGGCACAGCAGCAGGCTGCCCCGCAGCCGTCTCCGGCTCCCGCCCCCGCACCGGCACCCGCTGCCGCACCTGTGGCCGGCGCATGGACCTGCAGCTGCGGCGCCACCAACACCGGCAAGTTCTGCTCCGAGTGCGGCAGCCCCGCACCCGCCCCGGCACCGGCCAAGTGGTTCTGCCCCAACTGCGGTAGCGAAAACGGCGGCAAGTTCTGCAGCAACTGCGGAACGCCCAGGCCCTAACCCCTCTATCTGGTAATTGGCGGGGGATCCGCCACCCCCGCATTTGCTTCTATGGGTTTCGTTCGATAAAGGAGGACACCATGAAGACAACGTTCAAAAAGTCCGCGCTCGCATTCCTGACATGCGTCCTGGCGCTCGCCTTTGCCCTGACGGGCTGCAGCGGCGGCAAGGACCCCAAGGCCAACTTCGTCGGCAGCTGGCAGTACTCGGGTGGAACCTTGGACGGCGAAGAGCTCACCGATGAGTACATGGATATGCTCAAGGAGTGGGGCCTCAACTGTATCCTGATCCTCGACGAAGACGGCACGGGTGTCCTCGACATGTTCCTTGAGGTCGCCGACCTGAAATGGGAGGCCAAGGACGCCACCACCGTAACGATTACCGCCGAAGATGAGTCGCACGACCTGAAGCTCAAGGACGACAAGCTCGTCCTGGAGGTGGAAGGCGACAAGATTATCTTTACGAAGTCCGACAAGGATCTGTCCGGTACGGTGAAGAAGGATCGCGAGAACGCCGAGAAGGAAGAAGAGATCGATGAGGCCGTCGAAGACGACGACGTCCAGAGCATCGAAATCTCCCCCGCCGTCACCGTCGCCGATGACGACCTGTGCACCATCACCATCACCGAGAAGTTCAAGGACGACTGGGGCGACATCGGCTTTGTCGTCAACATCACCAACAAGAGCGACAAGGACCTGACCTTCTACGCTCCTTCCGGCAAGACCAACGTCAACGGCACCATGAAGGAACCCTGGTTCTCGGCTCACCTGATGCCCGGCACCAACGCCACCGAGGAATTCACGTTCTCGAGCGGCGAGCTTGACAGCCTTGACGACCTCGTCAATACGACCATCGGCATCGACGCCTACCTGACCGATTCCTACGAGGACGTCGCCTCCTACAGCGCAACCATCGCGTAACGGCACGTAACATCAGCCGCGGGTTGGCGGACACATCCGCGCACATGTCAGGCGGGGCCGCAGGAGTTGATCCTGCGGCCCCGCCGCTTTATGCCGACAGCACTGCCCATACAAGCAGGCCTCCCGCCGTTTTCTGATGCAAAACGGCGGGAGGCCTATCTTTGGCGTTGGAGCACGGGCGGCGCACCGACTACGGGCGCTCCATATTGGGGACGATGCTGCCTTCGGTCACCGCATGCACGGCAAGACGCATGATGTTGTCGTAGCCGGTCTTGCTCAGGATCTCCGAGATGCGGCGCTTGATGGTGCCCTCGCTCATAAACAGCTCGGCCGCGATCTCGCGGCGGCTCTTGCCCTCGCAGGCAAGGCGCAAAATCGATAGCTCGACATCGTCGAGAGCTGCTGTGCCCGAAAAAATGCTCTCGGGCGGCTTGGGAAACGTGCAATAGCCTGCCAGCGTGGAGCGCATCACGGCAAACAGCTCGTCGATGCCGACGTTCTTGTACACAAAGCTATCGACGCCCGCCTCACGGGCCTGATCGACAAAGGTGATCTCGGGCATGCCGGTCATGATAATGATGCGACACTCGGGCAGCTGCTCCTTGATGCGCGCCGCCGCCACGATGCCGTTGGAATCATGTTCGGTGCATACGTCCATCAGTATCATGTCCGGGCGCTCCCTGAGCGCGACACCCAAGGCCTCGGAGGCATCGGCGATGGCGGAAACAACGGTCATATCGGGCTGGTCGCCAACGGAGCGCGCCAGGCTCTCGCGCAGGATGGCCTGGTCTTCGACAATTAACACGCGGATCATGAGCTTCTCCTCCGAACAGCGGCGTTGGGCGTAAGTGGAATGGATACCGTAAGCGTAAAGGGCGGGGCGGCGTGGACCTCTAGGCTGCCACCCAGATCTTGCGCGACATGCCTCATACCTGGGATACCCGTTCCCTCGCGATACGATACGGGGGCCGGGGACCCGTCGTTAGAAATCGCCATGCGCGCGACGGCTCCAGCATCCGCCCCCTCCTGCCACAGACGCACGTGGACCCGATGCGCCTGCGCATGCTTGGTGGCATTGGTCGAGGCCTCACGGATAATCTGCAAAAATGCGGCGGCGACACGCGCGTCCTCAGGCAGCGCGCCCTCAACATCGATCTGCACACTCACCAGGCCAAAAGCATGGACGATATCACCCAGCCGCTCTGCAGGCTCGCTGGCACCGCCACTGCGCAAATCGGCGGCGATTGAGCGCAGCAACGGGTCAATCTGCTCAAGCGACTCATCGTCCAGACGCCCCTCCTCCAAATAGCGATGAAGAATGGACAGGCGCTGCCCGATCACATCGTGCACGCGGGCGCGCATACGCAGGTAGGCCGCATTGTCGGCAACCTTTTTAACTTCTTCGATCTGGGTCTGGAGCTCTTGGCCCGCAAGCTCAAGCAGGTGGTTGGCTTGCGCCAGGCGGTCGTGGGCATGCGCGTATTCCGTCACATCCAGGCCGACGACGCGCTCGAACGGACGGCCCGAGACTGTAACGGAGTCACGCACAAATAGGCGAATCTCGGCGGGAGAAATCTCGATCACCGCGCGAGCCTCACCAAAACGGTCCAGATTAATCCGCACACGGTTCCTACTGCTTTCGGGCATTTGCATGCTAAGTTTGCGCAGGTCGTTCCATGTGCTGCTCATGTCACACAGATCGGTAGGCATATGAAGTTCCACCAGGTTTTTGCGCATGCAGCGGTTCATGAGCAGCGGACGGCCCCTCGGGTCCAGATACAGGATGCCCACGGGAATCACGTTGATGGTCTCGATCGTCGAGAACGCGGTGATATCCTCCTGGCGGTTACGGACGTCCATCAAGAGCGCCGCGATGGAACGGAACAGGAAGAACGCTCCCTCTGCGATAAGGACAACGGTCCACGCCGAGCCCATGGCAAAAACCACCGGCGGTGTAACGGCGACAACAAGCAGCAGCTCGACCAGCATGACGGGGCGACGATAGTGCACCATAAGTGCCACGCCATAGGCAAAGATCGCGGCATTGAGCCACAACGCTCCGCCCATTGCCCTGGCGCAAACGTCAAGCGGCGCCACCAGATACGAGCCAGACGACGCGAATAAGATGAGCGCCGAAATCATCAGGTGAAGCACAAGGCTCGCCTCGTAGGCGCAAATCACCTTACGGTTATAGGACGAGCGGCGCGATGCGATGAGCGGGACGTGGATCGTCTGCAGGCACGCAGCCGGGGCAAAGACAACATCGAGCGCAACGGTTTGGGGAAGGATGAGCGAAATCTGCATCGTCACTCACCCGCCCTCGGCATCAAGACGATCATGCGCAGCTGGCCGGGCTCACCCTCAAGGCGGTATGCCACGTTGCGCCCTTGCAGAGCGCTTTCGAGCTCTTGCGCAGCGGGCGTCTGCGAAAGATCTGCATCATCGTTGGAAAAAAGCGTGGCGCGCAGCTCGACACTGCATCGGTCATGGTCGCCCAAGTGATACATAAGCGCCGGATGGTCGGTGGTGTAGGCAAAAAACGCAAAGTCATACACGCAGTCGTACAGGGCGCTTACCGTACTGGCGTGCATCGGGCGCCGTATGGCGATAATCGAGGCGCAATCGATATCGATGGTGCGCAGGTCGCTTGCGAGCTCGTTGGCAATGAGCTGAATGCGGTCGCGATCAAAACCGCTCTCCCCGTACTGTGCCAACGTGAGCGACCCCTTGCGTTTGCAATAGGCGACGAGCATCTTGGCGCGCTGCAGCATGCGGTAACGCTCGTGCGAAGACGCTTCGTCGGTCAACGGCGGCAGCGAGCTCAGCAGGTCGTACATCCCTTCGAGCGCGCGGGCAAGCGCCTGGTCTACGTCTTGGACCAGTAAGGTCTCGGCCTCTTGGTCTGCCAGGTGCGTCTTAAGGTCGTAGTCGGC
>URAD01000054.1 GCA_900545745.1 uncultured Collinsella sp. | reverse complement strand
CGATACGTCGCATGGCTGTCCGTGTACTCGACTTGCTCGGCGTTAATGGTTGCTCCGATTGCCAAATAAACGCCTAGCTCGGCATCGACAATCTTGAAGTCCTTTATCTTGACCTTGAACTCTTGATAGAGGGACGGGCTGTTGTAGTAGACGGTTCGGGTTCCGTCGGTGCACTCATCGGTCGTCTCCCATTTGACGACGGGCTGGTCCGAGCTGGCTATCAGCAGTTCTGCTCCAAAAGCTATGGCATGGGTGATGACAACCAGCAATGCCCAGCCGACAAAGAGATAGAGAACCACATATGCAACGGGGTGTTTTGAGCGGATGTTTTGGAGCGCGTTGGGGGCATTCATGGGGCACCTCCAAATTACTATCTATGGCAATCAAATTATACCCTGCCGCCATGTGCGCCGCCTCGAGCAGCGGTTCGGCATTTAGCTATTTAGTGGCGCACATGAAATGCCGGATTCGGCTCTACTAGATTGAGTGTGCGATATTATGCAACCTTGCATAATTCGACCTTGCATAATCCTTGAGTGCGGTTTGTATTGGAGGACATGTATATCGACTGAGGTAACACGTCCGCCCCGCTCTCTCGCCGCGCGCCGTGGTACGATTTTTGAGTTTGAAAGTCCCGCCGTGCTCCGGCTGCCCTTGCAGCTCGGCGTGCGGCCGCACGTAAAGGAGCCATCATGGCCGGTATGAACATGCAGCAGATGATGAAGCAGGCTCGCAAGATGCAGGAGCAGCTTGCCGCCGCGCAGGAGAACCTCAAGTCCCAGACCGTCGACGCCTCTGCCGGCGGCGGCATGGTCAAGGTGACCGTTAACGGCGAGATGGAGCTCGTCAACCTCACCATCGATCCCGATGCCCTCGATCCCGAGGACGTCGATATGCTGCAGGATATGATCATGGCTGCCGTCAACGAGGCCGTCCGCGGCGTCAACGAGCTCGCCAACAAGCAGATGGGCGCCATCACCGGCGGCCTCAACATCCCGGGCATGCCGTTCTAAGACACGCATATACATGAGTGCGAATCACAGTCTGCAAAAACTGCTCGATGAGCTGGGCCGTCTGCCGGGCATTGGTCCCAAGTCGGCCCAGCGTATCGCCTATTACCTGTTGGAGGCTGACGCCGAGGAGGCCCGCCGCCTGGCCGAGGCCATCCTGGAGGTCAAGCAGGAGGTCCACTTTTGCAGCCGTTGCTTTAACTACGCCACGGCCGACGAGTGCTCCATCTGCCAGGATTCGATGCGCGACACCACCCGCATCTGCGTGGTGGGCGAGCCACGCGACGTCCAGGCAATCGAGCGCACGGGCAGCTACCATGGCCTGTACCATGTGCTGGGCGGCGTGATCAGCCCCATGGACAAGATCGGTCCCGAGCAGCTGCATATCCGCGAGCTGCTGGCGCGCCTGGGCCACGAGGACATCCACGAGGTCATTATCGCCACCAACCCCAATATTGAGGGCGAGACCACGGCGAGCTATCTTGCTCGCACCATCAAGCCATTGGGCGTTGAGGTATCGCGTCTTGCGAGCGGCCTTCCCGTGGGCGGCGACTTGGAGTATGCCGACGAGCTTACGCTTGGCCGCGCTATCGAGGCCCGCCGCGCGATCTAGGCGGCGAGCCTGCTCCTGCCGTATGTTTTCCTCGCGACGCACGGGGTAGTCATAATTTCCCCGTGCGACTGTGAGTTTGTTGTGCAACAAAGATGCTTCGTATCCGCTTATCGCATGGATGCTTCCGCTCGCATCCTTAATTTGCCCATTCGTTGCGCAACCTTTTGGGTTCGCTGATACACTCAAATATGGATTCGAATGAATGCGCCGCTCCCGAGCGGCGTGTTTTTGTTGGAGGAGAACGCATGCGACCCGGTGGCACTCAGATAAAGCACGGCGCCGCGGTGCGCATGCGACGCCGACTGGGCTTGGCACCGCGGGCGTACGCACTGCTGTCGTGCTCGCTGGTGCTGGTCATAGCTGGCGTTTCTGCCTATGGCATGACCGTGCCGTCCATGATGCAGGCGCATGCCGCACGCGAGCCGCGCGTTGGGTATGAGGTCAAAAGTGATCTGGGCACCACGACTGGATATGCTTGGGCAAGTGTGGTCGCGCATATTGTTTTTGGCACCGACGATGCGGATGGCGCCGAGGCCCCGGACAACGAAGTCACGCTTGCCAATGGCAAAACCATCGTGCTCACCAACACCAAGATCATCGATCGGTTGTCCAACAATAGCGTGGCGGCAACGGTGAATAAGGTCGAGCAGCAAAAGGAGCAGGACGCCCAGCAGTCCGGAAAGCCCGGTAGCTCGGATACTTCTGGCTCCGGCTCGAATTCGTCGAGTTCGAGCGGCGGCTCTGGGTCGGGCTCCTCTACCGGAGGGTCTGGAAATGGCGGCTCGACGGGCGGCAACACTGACAACGATGCAAACTCCGGTGGCCTTTCCGCTGCTGAGGAAGAGAGCATTCACAGTTGGCTTGTGACCAAGTACAACATGCTCGACGGCTACGTTTCTCGTGCCAATGACGTGGTCTCGACCTATAACTCTACGGGAGATCCCAGGCCGTGCGACAGCCTGGTCGGGGAGATGTTTGTCATTCGAGCCGAGTTCGGTCGTCAGACATTCTCGCCCCGGTCAAAGTGGTATCAGCAGTATGCCAATCTGTGAGGCTGTTACACCAACCTATGTCAATGGGTCGGCCATTACGGCGATGATGACGTCGCGCTCGGTAACTTCAACAATAACGTGGCGGCGCTTGCCCTATGATGACCGATCTTGTATCCACCACACCACAATCACTCGGTCGCGATCCCATGGTCGGCCTGCGCTTGGCGCGTGTCGACGGGTTTGAGCCAGCCATTGCGCTCGGTCAGGACGAACTGCCTGCCTATCTGCGTCGTTTTACGATGCTGTTTGCCGACGATGCCACCATGCGCCGTGGCGGTATCGGCCGCGTGACGCGTGCCGTCAACGCCCAAGGCGAGGCCGTGGCACTCAAGCAGCTCATCTTGCCGACGCGCGATGAGTTTGATGACGATGCCGCTCACGAGGCGCTGGTCGCCAAGTTCAAGGCAGCGTTTCGCGAGGAATACGAATGCCATCGCGCCCTTTCGGGCCTTAAGGGCTTTCCCCGCCTCTATGGCTGGGGCGAGGTCGACGGTGTGCCTGCAATTGTCATGGAATGGGTCGAGGGCGAGACGCTCGCCCGCTTGCGCTCGCGCTTTGCCGTGGACGATGCCGGCCGTCTGTCGCCGCTTGTGGCGGCGCGCTTGGGGCGCGACCTGTTCGACCTGCTCTGCCGCATGAGCCTGGTGGGGGAGGGCTTTGTCCATCGCGATATCTCGCCCGCTAATATTATGGTGCGTACGGCGCGTCTACCGCTTGACCGGCAGCTTGCCGAGGGCACCTTTGACCTGTGCCTGATCGACTTTGGCTCGTCGCTGGCGCTCGAGCCTGCGTCGGCCGTGGCCGGTACCGGCGGCAAGGCATCCTTTACCGAGCGCTATGCCACGCTGCGTCGCGCGACGGTGGCCTACGCTCCGCCCGAGATGCTCACCGACGATATTCCCGACCTGCGCGCTTTGCGTATGTCGCCGGCGATCGACGTCTATGCCGCGGCAAGCACGGTTTACGAGCTCATTGCCGGCGTCGCGCCATACGAAGCTGCGTCGAGCACTTCGGGCACCTCGGGTTCGCGCAAAAAGACGCGCGACATCGCCAGCCCCTACCGTCTCAAGATGGACACGCGGCCCGACTATCCCATTGGTGCCCATGCGCCCGGTTGCGATTTGACTCAGCTGCTTCGTCGTGAGCCCGATGTGGCGCTCGCCGCGGCTGAGCAGGCCCAGCAGTTGGGGCTTGAGCCGGATTCCGAGGAGCTACGCGATGCGCTGGCGTTTGTCGATGCCCAGCTGTTCGATGTGGTGATGGCCTGTCTGTCCAGTCATCAAAAAGATCGTCCCGAGCCGGTGGCGGTCGAGGCGGCGCTCTCGGCGTTTTGTGACCACTATGCGCAAAATGTCGGTCGTTCGCTCCGCGGCGAGCCGCTCACGCCGTGCCCCATGGATGCGTCCGGCCGCGCGGTTCGTCGCGCGCTGATGGTCGGCGCGGCGGTCGTCTGTGGCGTGGTTTGGGCTGTGGTCGTGGTTTCGGCCGCGCTGCTGGCGTCGGGCGCTCGCGTGACGGCGACTTTGGGATCGCTCGTGTGGTCTGGGTCGCTACCGGGTATTATTGCCGCACTGGCGTTGGCGCTACCAGGCATAGCCGGCGTTGCCGCGGGGGCACTTGCGAGCGATCGGCGCTCGGGGTTCCTGCAGGGTGTGCTTGCGCTTTCTGCCTGCGAGGTTCCGGTGCTGGTTGTGGCTGCATGTAGCGTATTTTCCCAACGCGCCGTGATGGGCGACCTTGTTGCCGCTCTGGTTGCAACCTATACGCTTACGTGGTTTTTGCTTGCGATGGGCTTTGCCTTTGAACTTCCCGTTTCGGCACCGCGACGTACAAAAGCCCAGATGGCGACTCCGCTTGCCGGTGGAGCCGCAGCTGCCCGTACTTTTGGCGGACCTGTCGAAGTATCGTCCGATTCTATTTCTACGACCAAGGAGGCCTAGGTCATGGCATCTCAAGTTGAGCTCACCCCATGCGGGGCCATGTTTGACATCTTTAAGCGCGCAGCGCATCTGAGCCATATCGAGCTGTGCGGCTTGGTGCTTTCGTCCCGTCCGCTCGCCGACGGCCGCAGCCCGCAGAGCCGGGCCGCCGATCGCTCCTGGGTCTCGCGCTTTATCGTTCGCGCGCCGGTCGGTACGCTTCAGCAGCGTTTCTTTGCCGATTACGGGACCTCGGCCGCGCGCATTATGTCGCAGCTGGCACTGCGCCAGCGCAATCCCATGGACTCCACGGCCGTGATCAATATGGTGTGCGGTCCCGCTGGTGAACCGATGGTGCGTGCGCTCGAGGAATGTCACCAGGATACGAATCTCTATCGCAACGCGCTCGATCGTCTGTCCCAGGCGGGAGAGCTTATGCCTGCCGAGCGCGCCGAAGCCGTGCTGGTGCTGTTTGTCGCCGTCGGTTGTTCGGCGGATGTGCGGTCCTCGGTGAACTATGCCATCGACTA
>URAD01000053.1 GCA_900545745.1 uncultured Collinsella sp. | reverse complement strand
CGCTCGTGCCCTTCCGCATCACCGGCAACATCGACTGGGGCGTTCCGGTGCCCGAGGTCGATGGCGTCTCCGACGTCACCTGCTGGTGCTGGCCCGAGAGCCTGTGGGCGCCCATCAGCTATACGCGTACCGTGCTCGCACGCGATGCCAAGGCCGCCGGCGTAACCGAGGGCGTCGCCGCCCAGGATGCCGCCCTCATGGGCGAGCCCGCTGCCGATTCCACGCAGGTACCCGCTCCCACCTACCAGCACAGCTCGCTCGACTGGCGCGACTGGTGGTGCTCTGACGACGCTCAGATCTACCAGTTCATCGGTCAGGACAACATCTATTTCTACTGCATCGCGCAGACCGCCATGTGGGAGGCCCTGGGCTGGGACCTCACGCAGAGCACCGTCAGCGCCTGCTACCACCTGCTCTACATGGGCAAAAAGGCCAGCTCGTCCTCGCAGACGCCTCCCCCGCCGGCAGACGACCTGCTCAACCACTACACCTGCGAGCAGATGCGTGCGCACTGGCTGTCGCTCGGCCTGTCCGAGAAGCCGGTGAGCTTTAGCCCTAAGGCATACGACATGCGTGTGACCGGCAAGGACAAGGACGGCAACGAGGTGCGCGCCTGCGACGACAAGCGCGTTATCGACCCGGCCCTTAAGGAGAGCGCGCTGCTGACTGGCGTGTTCAACCGCCTGGCCCGCAGCTGCTTCTACGGCGTCGCCGTCAAGGAAGGCGACGAGAGCCCCTACCGCAACGGCTGCATCCCCGCCGGTGCCGCTTCTGACACCGTGGTCGAAGCCGCCCAGCAGGCAGCTCTCGCCTTTGAGCAGGCCATGTACAAGTTCGAGACGCACCGCGCGCTCGCCGTGTGCGACGACTACCTGCGTGCCGCCAACAAGCGCTGGAGTGACGCCTCCAAGGCCGCCAACAAGCTCGAGAGTAACGAGGCAAACGCCGCCATGACGCAGGCCCTCGTCGACGCCTTTACCGAGCTGCGCGTGGCGACCGTCCTGATGCACGGTATCGTCCCGGCCGGCAGCGAGCTCATCTGTGAGTACTTCGACGTTAACCCGGTCGCCTTCTTTAGCTGGGACAACATCTTTGCCTCCACGGACGAGTTTGTGGAGAGCCTGGGCGAGAAGCCCGGTGAGCACCGCGTGAAGCCGCTGCCCCCGCGCTTCGACTTCTTCAGCAAGCACGAGAGCCAGTACTAAAGCACGCCAGCAGCGGCGTGCCCGGAAAGTAGTCAATTTGGAACGGGAAGGAAAGACGGATGTCCAAGCCGCGTCGTCGTAAGCAGAAAAAGCAGGTTAAGCCCGAGCTCAAGCTTAGGCAGTTTGCCTCCACCGAGCTTTCCGACCAGCTTGCCGCCCAACACTCCGCCGCCGACCTGCCGCGCTTTATGGTCGACACGGTCGCCGGCGCCTATGCGCCCGCCGATGCCGAGCTCATGATCGAGGGCTTTGGTGCCGCGGCCACACGCCCGGTCACACTGCGCGCCAACACGCTCAAGACGACCGCCGAGGACATCGCCGCCGCGCTCGATGCCGCCGGCATCGCGCGCCAAACCGTTACCTGGTATCCGGACGCCTTTATCCTGCCCGAGGCCCAGGTTTCCGATCTGTGGGATCTCGACATCTACCGCGACGGCAAGATCTATCTGCAGAGCCTGTCGTCCATGATGCCGCCGTTGGTCTTGGGCGCCCAGGCAGGCGAGGACATCCTGGACATGTGCGCAGCCCCTGGCGGCAAGACGACGCAGATCGCCGCCCTCACCCAGGGCCAGGCACACCTCACGGCCTGCGAGATGAGCATTCCCCGCGCCGAAAAGCTTGAGTCCAACCTCCACCGCCAAGGTGCCAAAAACGTGCCCGTCATGCGCATCGACGCACGCGAGCTCGACGAGTTCTTCCGCTTTGACCGCATCCTGCTCGACGCTCCCTGCACCGGCACGGGCACCGTCATCAGTGGCAACGAGAAAAGCCTGCGCGGCCTCACCGAGCAGCTGCTCGTCAAGTGCGCCCGCTCGCAGCGAGCACTTCTGGACCGCGCCATGGGTGCCCTCAAACCGGGCGGCACGCTCGTCTATTCGACCTGTTCGATCTTGCCGCAGGAAAACGAGGACGCCCTGCAAGAGGCCCTCGACAAGCATATGGACTGCGAGCTCATCCCCCTCGACGGCACGCCAAGCGAAAGTGAAGCACGACGCACCCAGGAAGCTGGTGAGGAGCCGCGCATCGAGTCCAACGCTCTGACCGAAGCCATTGCCGCGGGTCAGGTATCGGCCATCGCCAACGGCCTGCCCGGCACGCTCACCATTCCGCCTAGCCGCGACTTTGAGGGCTTCTACATTGCCCTGATCCGAAAACGCAGCTAGCGCACGGATCCAAAACTCAACAAGCTATCTCCGTGCGCGTTTGCCCTGCTGGTCGCGATGCTGTTTAAGCATCGTGCGCTCCTTGCGTTCGGCCCTTTTGCCCTTAATGGCCGTGACCACAAAGTAGATGACCGCGGCGACAACGATTGCGCCCACACACAGGCCAATCGAGCCAAACATTGCTGTCAATTCCATACCGCGTCACCTCTCTTTTAAACGAGACTTTCAAGATAGCACCTCGATCCCCGCCACCACAGCTCCTTCACGTTCGCCGGCCCTTCGGTCTAACGGATGGCGCGGCGGGGAAAAATCAACTCGTCAAACGATTTAGCATTCGCAATTCCGGCTGCATCGCGCCGGCCGTCATCGCATAGAATCGAGCCTCCATGGATACCCTCAACGACCTAAACGAACGCGTCGACGCCTTCGTCGGCACCAGCTCCTTCGACACGCCTGCCGCGGCAAACGACCAAGCTCCCATCGATGTGCCCGCCGAGGTTCACGAGGACATCGTCGCCTCGGTCGATTTCTCCGAGGTCGAGCTTGCAGACGAGTTCACCGAGCCCCAGGTACCCGTGACCCCCAACGGACTGCTCCCCATGGAGCCACTGCCCATCGACGGACGTCTGCGCAAGGCGGCCCTTCGCATGCCCGACGAGATCGAGGAGGCCAGCGGCTTCACGCTCTTCGGCCGTCGCATCAAATCGCTCATCTACACCACCGATGTCGCGGTTATCCGCAACTCCAACGCCGATGCCGTCTTTGCGGTCTACCCCTTCACGCCGCAGCCGGCCATTACGCAGGCGCTGCTGACCGTCGCCGAGTGCCCGGTCTTTGTAGGCGTGGGCGGTGGCACCACCACCGGTAAGCGCTCCGTACAGATGGCAGCCGTCTCCGAGATGCAGGGCGCGGCGGGCTGCGTGGTCAACTCCCCCGCCACTGCCGAGATGGTCGAGCACATCACCAACATCGCCGACATCCCCGTCATCGCCACGGTCGTTCGCTGCGACGACGATGCCCACGCCAAGGTGCGCGCCGGAGCCAAGATTCTCAACATCGCCGCCGGTAAGAACACGCCCCAGGTCCTACGCGAGCTGCGCGAGCACTATCCCAACCTGCCGCTCATCGCGCCGGGCGGCAAGACGCCCGAGAGCATTCGCGAGACCATCGCCGCCGGCGCCAACGCCATCATCTGGACGCCGCCTTCGGCCCAGCAGCTACAGACCGACATGATGCAGCGTTATCGCAAGATGAAGGAAGACGCCACACCTGTCATCTCGCGCGATGATGTGCCCATTATCGACCAGGTCGCCGCCGCCGAGGTCAGCCAGGTCGAGAACATGAATCCTGACGTGCCGATTCCCGACGAAGTCATCGAGCGCGTCGCTTCGATCCACGAGCGCGTAGAAGAGCATCGCGCCAACCGCAGCCTCAAGCCGTCACTGCACGGCTTCTTCTTCCGCGGAAAGAAACGCTAGCAAAACATCTTGGCCCGCCCCATAAACGTGAGGCGGGCCGTTTTCGTTTGAGCAATCATGCAGCGACGTGATGGGGCAAATTAATCCACGCGCTTGTCGCCCATAAAGAAGAGCGCCACCGTACCAGGTCCGGTATGCGAGACAATCAGAGTACCGATGTCATTGATCTCAATCTTGCCTTTAAGCTGCGGAACCTGTTCCTCAATCAGCGCCGCGACCGCCTCAGCATCCTCGCGGCACGCTGACTGCGACATGATGCACTTACCCGAATAATCCGCACCGTCCTGCACGTGTGCCATCATGGTCTTAGCCATCTCGGAAATCGCGCGCTTCTTAGTGCGAATCTTCTCACGTGGCGACAGCTTACCTTCGCAATCGACCGTCATAAGCGGGCAAATCTTAAGCGCCGTGCCGATGATCGCGCTCGCGGCCGAAATGCGACCGCCGCGCAGGTAGCTCGACAGATCGGTCGAGAAGAACCAGTGGTGCAGGTTGAGCTTGTGCTCCTCGATCCAGGCAGCCGTCTCGTCGAGTGAAGCCCCGCTATCGCGCACATCGGCGGCATATTCCAACAACAGGCCAAAGCCCGAAGACGCCGCCAGCGAATCGATGACGCGCACCTTGCCGCCCTCGGGATAGCGATCCGCAAGCATCTGCGCCGCGACGCAGGCCGATCCATACGTGCCCGAAATACCCGACGACAACGTCAGGTGCAGCACGTCTTTACCCTCGGCAACAAACGGCTCCCAAAACTCCTCGTACTCACCCACGCTCACCTGAGACGTCTTGGGCATGGCGCCCGCGGCAATCTGGGCAAAAAACTCGTCCGGCGTAATCGACTGATACAGATCGTCCGTATAGACAACATCGTCGATCTCGTAATGAAAACACACGACAGGGATATTGCGCGACGCAAAGAACTCACGGGTTCGATCGGCGGCGGATTCACAGGTCAGGACAAAATCACTCATATGAGGCTCCTTACTCATTGCTGCGCAAATTATCGCACAGTGAGCCTACATGCGGTACATATGTCCACTATTTACCAAATCGAACCAAAAATAGTGAACATCTTTACCACCATCGTCTCCACCGGCCCCACGCATAAATATCTGAGAAAACACCCTCTGTCGTCTCCACCCGACCAACACATCTACCTTCACTAAATCGATTTACCAAACCGTTCAGCCGACAATTCAGCCGCTGGCGCAAAATCGAAACAAAAGCGGCGCATACTGATAAACGTTTGACGCTGTTTATCAGTTTTACCAACCATATCGGAAGGTGTTTCATGGTCGCATTCGATCGCAACCCGCAAGACTTCAAGTATCTGCGCCTGCTGTCGAGACAGTTCCCCACCGAACAATCCGCATTTACCGA
>URAD01000052.1 GCA_900545745.1 uncultured Collinsella sp. | reverse complement strand
TCGGGAACGAGCTCGCCAGCGTCCATGTACTTCTTAGCCTGAATACCAAGCTCGGTGCCACCCTTGACGGCAGCACGCAGCAGGTCGCCCGTGGAAATATGGGCGACGCCAAACTCGGCGACGAGCTCCTGTGCGACGGTGCCCTTACCGGCACCCGGAGCTCCGAGCAATACGAGGTTCATGAGCAATCCTCCTCTAGCCTATTTAAAGAATCCATCGTAATCATACATCTTGATCTGGCCTTCGAGCTTATCGACCGTGTCGAGCACGACGCCGACCATGATGAGGATGGACGTGCCGCCAAATGCCTGGATCAGATGGTTACCCGTGAAGGAGAAGATGATCGAAGGCACGATGGCGATGAGCGCCAAAAAGACAGCGCTGGGAAGCGTGATCTTGTTGAGCGCGTTCTTGATGTAGGCCGCGGTAGCCCTACCCGGACGGACGCCCGGAATAAAGCCGCCCTGCTTCTTAAGGTTATCGGCCGTGTCATCGGGGTTGAACACCATGGAGGTGTAGAAGTACGCGAAGAACACGATGAGGACAACGTTAAGCACCCAGTTGAGCCAACCGGTCGAAAGCGCGGAGGCAACTGCCTGAATCCAGCCGATGCCGGGGAAGAACACGGCAATCTGAGCCGGGAAGTACAGCAGCGCCGAAGCGAAGATAATCGGCACGACACCCGCGGTGTTGACCTTGATGGGCAGGTAGGTGGTCTGGCCACCCATCATGCGACGGCCCACGACGCGCTTAGCGTAGGAGACCGGGATGCGGCGCTGGCCGCGCTCAAGGAAAACAATCAGCGGGATAACCAGCAGGATGATGGCGCAGATGATCACCATGGTGATGATGCCACCGGCATTGCCCTCGGTGCTGGAGAAGATAGCCTGCGGCAGACCGGCCATGATGTTCGCGAAGATGATCAGCGACATGCCATTGCCGATACCGCGCTGGGTGATGAGCTCACCAATCCACATGATCAGCATGGCGCCCGCGGTGAGCGTACCGACGATCATGAGGTCGAAGATGATCTCGGGAGCGCCGGCGCCATTGAAGCTGATGCCGAAGCTCTTAAAGAGGAAGAGGTAACCCACGGAGTTGAGGATTGCCAGAGCCAGGGTGAGGTAACGCGAATACTGCGTAATCTTGGTCTGACCGACCTCGCCCTCGCGGGCAAGCTCATGCAGGGAAGGCACGACGGCCTGGAGCATCTGGAGGATGATCGAGCTGGTGATGTAAGGCATGATGCCCAGCGAAAACACCGACACATAGCTCAACGCGCCGCCAGAGAAAAGATTCAGGAGGGCCATAGCACCTGCGGCGACCGAATTGTTATCGGTCGAGAAAAGGCCCAGCATCCCCTGGAAGGGAATGCCGGGCACAGGAACGTGCGCACCAATGCGGTACACGACGAGCATAGCTATGGTAAAAAGAATCTTTTCGCGCAATTCTTTGATGCGGAAAGCATTCTTAAGACCATTTAGCACGGCAGCTCGACCTTTCCGCCGGCGGCCTCGATCTTGGCCTGCGCAGAAGCGCTGACCTTGTCGACCTTGACCGTGAACTTCTTGGTGAGCTCACCATTGCCGAGCACCTTGACGGGCTCGAACTCGCTCTTGGTGATGCGAGCGGCCTTAAGAGCGGCACCGTCGATCACAGCGCCGTCCTCGAACTTGCGCTCGAGACGCTCAACGTTAACAGCGGTGTACTCGATACGACGGGGGTTACGGAAGCCCGGAAGCTTGGGCAGGCGCATAGCCAGCGGAGTCTGGCCACCCTCGAAGCCGGCACCCTTGGTGCCGCCAGAGCGGGAACCCTGGCCCTTCTGGCCGCGGCCAGAAGTGGTGCCGTGACCCGAAGAATTGCCACGGCCGACGCGCTTGCGGTTCTTGGTGGAACCGGGCGCGGGAGTAAGATCGTGAAGCTGCATTTGCTACTCCTCTACAATCTCGACAAGGTGCTTGACCTTGAAGATCATGCCGCGGACGGACTCGTTGTCAGCAATCTCGCGAACCTCGCGGATCCTGTGGAGACCGAGGGCACGGACAGTACGGACCTGGTCCTGCTTGCAACCGTTGGTGCTGCGGACCTGCTTGATCTTGATGGTGTCAGCCATGCTTAGTTCTCCTTACCGACGAACATCTCGGAGACCGTCAGGCCACGGCGAGCCGCGACGTCCTCAGGGCTGGAGAGCTCCTTGAGGCCCTCGACGGCAGCCTTGATGATGTTGAGGCCGTTGTCGGTACCGAGGGACTTGGACAGGACGTTCTTGATGCCAGCAAGCTCGAAGAGGGGACGCACAGCGCCGCCGGCGATAACGCCGGTACCCTCGACAGCGGGCTTGATGATGATGCGGCCGGCACCAAAGTGGCCGAGAACCTCGTGCGGGATGGTGCCCTGATCGGTCACCGGCACGTGGAACATGTTCTTCTTGGCATCGAGAGACGCCTTGGAGATGGCCATGGGCACCTCAGCGGACTTGCCCATGCCAACGCCGACGTTGCCCTTGCCGTCGCCAACGACGACGAGAGCGACGAGGCTCATGCGACGACCACCCTTGACGGTCTTCGACACGCGGTTGATGTAAACGACGCGCTCCTCGAACTCGGAGGCCTCGCGCTGCTGCTTCTGATTACGAGCCATGTGCTACATACCTCCTAGAACTCGAGACCGGCGGCACGAGCACCGTCGGCGAGGGCCTTGACGCGGCCATGGTAGATACGGCCACCGCGATCGAAGGCGACCTTGGTGATGCCGGCCTCGATGGCGCGCTTGCCAACGAGCTGACCGACCTTCTCCGCAGCCTCCTTGTTCGAGGTGTGGGTGCCCTTAAACTCGGCCTCGAGGGTCGAGGCAGAGACGAGCGTCAGGCTGGAGCCCTTGCTGTCGTCGATGATCTGGGCATAGATGTTGGCGTTAGTACGGGTCACGCGAAGACGCGGACGCTCGGAGGTACCCGAGACCTTGCCGCGAACACGACGCTGACGACGCTTGAGGCCTTCCAGCTTCGCCTTATGCTTGTTCATACGTAAACTCCTAAAAAGGTTGATCTTGCCAGCACCTGACGGGGTGCTGGTCTTATGCGAGTGAGTCGGTTAGACTACTTGGCGGCCTTACCCAGCTTGCGGCGGATGTGCTCGCCAACGTAGTGGATACCCTTGCCCTTGTAAGGCTCGGGAGGACGATGGCCGCGGATCTCAGCGGCGATCTGACCGACCTGCTGCTTGTTGATACCCTTGACGTTCACGTGGGTGTTGTCGGGAACCTCGAAGGTGATGCCCTCGGGAGCCTCGACGATCACGGGGTGCGAGAAGCCCAGGGAGAACTCGAGGTTCTTGCCCTTCTGCTGCACGCGGTAACCGACGCCGGCGAGCTCGAGCTTCTTCTCGAAGCCCTCGGAAACGCCAACAACCATGTTGTGGATGAGGGCACGGGTGAGGCCGTGGCGGGCACGGGTCTCACGCTCGTCGTCGGGACGGGAAACGGTGAGGACGTTGTCCTCGACGTTGATAGCGAGCTTCTCAAAGACATCGAGCTCGAGCTGGCCCTTGGGGCCCTTGACGACAACGTTGTTGCCGTTGACTGCCACTTCGACTCCGGCGGGAATCTGGACAGGCTTATTACCGATACGAGACACGGTGATCTCCTTTCCTTCTACCTACCGAGCGAATTACCAGACGTAAGCGATGATCTCGCCGCCGACGTTGTGCTTGCGAGCATCGCGGTCGGTCATGACGCCATGGCTGGTGGAAATAATGGCGGTACCAAGGCCACCGCGGACGCGGGGCATGTCGGCAACGCCGGTGTACTTACGCAGGCCCGGCTTGGAAATGCGGCGGATGCCGTTGATGACCTTAGCCTTCTTGGGACCATACTTAAGCGTGATGTGCAGAGTCTTCTGGGGAACGGTGTCCTCGACATCGTAGCCCTCGATGTAGCCCTCCTCGTGCAGAACACGAGCGATCTCGACGAGCTTCTTGCTGCTCGGCATGGAGACCGTGGCCTTGTTCACAGAGTTAGCGTTACGGATGCGCGTAAGCATATCTGCGATCGGGTCTGTAAGGTTCATACAGATTCTCCTTCGTTCTTGATGAACACGTGCTCTTGGTTCTTCGCCGCCCTTAACGGCAAAGCCTTTTTAGCGCGTTTTCCCTGTTCCAAACTGATGCTTGAAACGCTGGTAGTGACTTACCAGCTGGCCTTCTTAACGCCGGGAAGCTCGCCCTTGAGTGCAAGCTCGCGGAAGCAGACACGGCACAGGCCGAACTTGCGGTACACAGAGTGCGGACGGCCGCAGCGCTGGCAGCGCGTGTACTCACGAGTAGAGAACTTCTGCTTGCGATTGCACTTGACGATCATCGATGTCTTAGCCACTTATATCCTCCTCACATAGAGTATTGTTCGCCCCAAGCGCCGCCCCCTTGTGGGAACGGCGCTTATAGGGCAGGTGAACCTATTTCTTGAACGGGAAACCGAAGGCGTCCAGAAGGGCCTTGGCCTCCTCATCGGTGTTGGCGGTGGTCACGAAAGTGATGTCCATACCACGCTGGTGATCGACGGAGTCGAAGTCGATCTCGGGGAAGATGAGCTGCTCGGTGACGCCCATGGAGAAGTTACCACGGCCGTCGAAGCTCTTGGCGGAGATGCCGCGGAAGTCGCGGATACGGGGGATCGCGACGGAGGTCAGACGATCGAAGAACTCCCACATACGGTCGCCACGCAGGGTAACCTTGCAGCCGATCGGCATACCAGCGCGCAGGCGGAAGGTAGCGATGGACTTACGGGCACGGGTGATCATCGGCTGCTGTCCGGTGATGGCGCGCAGGTCGCGCACGGCACCGTCGATGGCCTTGGAATCGGTAGCGGCCTCGCCGACACCCATGTTCACGACGATCTTCTCAAACTTGGGGATCATCATGACGTTCTCGTACTGGAACTTGTCCTGAAGCTGCTGCTTGACCTCGTTGTTGTACTTGGTCTTCAGACGCGGCACATACTTCTCTTCTGCCATTGTTCACTCCTTCTTGGGGTTTTAAGCACGGGGCGTGGCCACGATGGGTTGTCCTCGTGCCTCCTGGCTGCATCCGCGCCGCTCATGGCATTTTGCGGTTTGGACTCGACGCAGCAGGAGCCGACAAAACAATCGGTACTATACGCGCATCGGGAGCGTATTTCCAGAAAAACCTCGTCTGCCTGCACAACTCCACAACTCCCCCGCACAAATGGGTCCCAA
>URAD01000051.1 GCA_900545745.1 uncultured Collinsella sp. | reverse complement strand
TTTCACGTCACCTTACCGCACCCGGAGCCCGCTCGCTCGCATATGCTCAACCTGCGCTGCGTTAACTGACCTACCAAAAAGGGACAGGTTTATTTTGGCAGGTTTTATCTGGGGAAATATCGCGAGACAATCGCCCCTCCAGCACCCATCTGGCCTCGAGAGGCACTAGAGAGGCGACCCGGCTGCATCTACTTCTTCCGATATCGGCGGTTACGACTCGTCGATGAACCCATTACTTCGATGAGCCCTTTATCCGCCATTTTTGGCAGATGGTAACGGACAGACGAAATTCTGACCCCCGATGCAACCGCTATTTCTCGCGCCGTCATATCCACTTCGGCGCTGAGAGCCTCCAGGATCCTATCCGCCGTCGAAGCTGACGGTTCTCTGTTCCTATCGATAATTTCGAACGTGTCTTTGCCGCATTTTGACAGGGCATGTTTATCTACAAGGTCCCCGCAGATCAGGCGAATGTCATCCGAATCCCACTTCAGGGCCTCTCGTATTTTTTGAACATCGCATACGCACCCATGCTCCCGCATAAACATGAGCAATGTTTCTTCGCGATCCGTCAGCTCGGTGCCCACATGGTTCTGAATCCACGTGCGGTTTTCAGCAAGCTCCGCCCCGTGCCGGGAAAGCAGCACCGTAAACGAATCGGCCTTAACGATAAATTTCGGCCTGCCAAGCGAACGAGACTCCATCTCGCGAATCATAGCCGGGATACCAGATCCCTGGCTTTCCGCAACGGCCCCCTCGGCATGCTCTAACGGCGTCGCCCCCATTAGGCTCATGAGCTTTGGGTTTCGGCAGCGCGATTCCCCGTCTGCAAGATTGTCCACCGTCTTTCCGCCCCAAAGGCCGCCAGGGTTTTTGATCTCTATTCTGTCTGGATAGATATCGACACTCACGGCCTGCCCCACAAACATGGGCGAATATTCTCGATGGATGCAGGCATTTGCCAAGGCCTCGCGCAAAACCTCCTGGGGAACTTCCCAATCCTCCCTTCTGCCAGCGCCTTGCACTATCGTCGCTTTGCGCAAGTTTCGTCCAATCGCGGCAAGGGCATCTTCGATGCAAGCCGGAATCGGGCCATCGCACAACTGGCGGTCAATAAACCGGGGTTGCCCGGGTGCAGATTTTTCCACATCGGAATGAACGGCGACATCGATCATCAGTTTAGGATAGAACTGCTGGGGGTAAATTCCCGCCGACAGAAGCCCCGCGAGCTTCACGGCACCATCCTTTGTAGTGATATTGAGTCTGACCAGCTGCTTTTCCAGCGTATCGGCCCCGCGCAAAACGCGCGGGGTCTGCAGCCGGCGATTTGCGATAATAGACCGCACGACATCTGGATCCAAATCCTCGACCGTTGCCTCCGAAACCACCGTTCCGTCTGCATCGCTCGGAAGCAACGCACTCTGCAGCTCATATAGCTCAGCGGGTGACATCTTGATATCTTTATCATCCACGCGCTTGTAGCTACCGTTCTGCACGCCGCGCGCGCCGATATAGCAAGGCTTCGCTTTAAGCTCAAGTTCAAAGATGCGCACCAGAAGCACCTGGAGCCCGTCGACCTCGCCTCGATCAAGCTCATACCGCGGCGCATGGGCCACCACTGCCGCTGAGCCTCCGTCTCCGATACCCGAAACAAACTGATCGCGCACCCTATCGATAGCAAAGTTAGCCGAAGGAACAAATCCTTCGGCCTCGTTCAGGCCCAAAATAATGAGCCCACCCGCAGTGTTCGCAAAAGCGCTCACTGTCTCCCATACGTCTGCGCTCAATTTATTCGTGCAGGCTTTAACTTCTACCGATGCGTCATCAGTCCCCCGCCTGCGAAGGCGCTCAACAATAAGGCCAAGAGGTTCATCCAGCAGCATTGGCATTCCGTCTCTCTAAAACGATAGATTTATCTCTCTAAAGTATAGTATATCTCTCTAACTTTAGAGAGATAGGTACCTTATTTTAAAGAGAAATTTAGAGAGATGTATCGAATTCACTGCTAGATTGCCTAAGGTTATCTCTTTAACTGGCTTTCTCTTTAGAGAGACATTTAGAGAGACGAGCGCAACCTCTCTAATCATGGGCTCCTCTCTTTAAAGTGCGCACATCCCAACCGCACCTTAAGCTGCGGTGAAATAACTCACGATCACCCACCGAAAAGGGACAGGTTTGTTTTGGCAGGTATCATTTGGGGAAACGCCGAATAGCTTCATATACACAACCGCCGCAGCTCCATATGAGGCAAATGAATCCGTAGCATTTGTCCCAAATCTTAAGTATTTGTTCGACAGAACGGCCCCTGCTGGCTCCTGCTAGACTGGTAGACTCCCAACCGTCCATCCAGGAGCCTCCATGTCGCGCAAGTCCGCCTACAAGCAAGTACTTTCCATCGGCACCGCCGTGGTGCTGGGGTTTGCGCTGTTCACAGGATCGCTCGACGGAGCGCCCAAGCTGTTGTCGCCGCAAAGCGATGAGCAGGCAACGGCTCTGGCCGAGAAGCAAAACGAGAGTCCCAGCCGTACCGACGACGAAGCGGACTTGGTCGCCCGACTCGAATCGGGAACAGCGAGCTCCGAGGACTCTCAAAATAGCCAAGGCTCTGGCGATGGCTCCGATTCCGCCGCAACCGACACCGGTGACGCTGCCTCCGCGGATAGTGCCGCCACCCCCATCGACGAGGTCGAAAACCCCGATCTCGACCGCGCCCGTGGTGTATACCTCAGCAGCATTCCCGACTACGCCGGCAACCCCTACGTTGCCCTTCGCGCCGACAGCACGCACTCGTTGGGCATGCCGTCGTTCACGCTCGACGAGTATGAGCGTGCCACCGAAGAGGGCTGCTTTAAGAAATTCTCCAAGCTCGACAGCCTGGGCCGCACTCGCAAGGCGCTCGCCTGCGTAGGCCCCGAGTCGCTCGGACAGGGAAAGCGCGGGGATATCTCGCGTATCCATCCTGCCGGTTGGCACCAACAGCGCTACGACTTTATTCCAGGCCAGAGCCTCTACAACCGCTGCCACCTCATCGCCTGGTCGCTCTGCGGCGAAAACGCCAACCGCAAGAATCTCCTCACCGGCACGCGCTATCTCAACGAGACGGGCATGCTACCGTTTGAAGAGCAGATTCTCAACTATATTCGCGATACGGGCAACCATGTGCTCTACCGCGTCACGCCCATGTACAACGAAGAGGAACTCGTCTGTCGCGGCGTTCGCCTGGAGGCACAATCGATCGAGGACCACGGCAAGACCCTGTGCTTCCACGTGTACTGCTACAACCTGCAGCCGCACGTGCAGATCGACTACGCCACCGGCCGCAACCAGGCATCCGGAGACTAGTGCCGACCGCGCCGCCCGTAACCCAAAAACATGATCCGTTTTCCTCCGTCCCCAGGGGATCAAATTAGGCCGCCCCGGTTACCCAGGACGGCCTTTTCGTCAGCACCTACATTGCAGGCAAAACCACACGTTACTTGGCGCGGCCCTCTTCATAGCGCTCGACCAGCTTGGCCTGAACGTCATAAGGCACCTGCTCGTA
Source organism: uncultured Collinsella sp. (assembly GCA_900545745.1). Classification (GTDB taxonomy): domain Bacteria; phylum Actinomycetota; class Coriobacteriia; order Coriobacteriales; family Coriobacteriaceae; genus Collinsella. The sequence continues at coordinate 1,760 of URAD01000051.1, read as the reverse complement.
GCCGGCGGGCTTCATGGTAAAGTCGCCCGTGCCGCGCGTGATAGAGCGCAGGCGCGTCGAGTAATCCGTCAGCTCGGCCAGCGGCGCCTGTGCGATAACCACGGTGTCACCGCGCTCATCGGTCTCCATGCCCGTCACGCGACCGCGCGATGCCGAGATGTCGCCCATCACGGCGCCGGCATAGCTCTCGGGGATAGTCACCGTGATTTCCTCGATGGGCTCCAGCACCACCGGGTCGGCATCGGCGCATGCCTTGCGCAGACCGATGCGAGCCGCCGCGCGGAACGCCATCTCGTTGGAGTCTACGCTGTGATACGAGCCGTCGTACACGGCCACGCGAATGCCCGTAAGCGGGTAGCCGGCAATGATGCCATCCTTCATGGTCTCCTGGACGCCCTTGTCCACGGCAGGGATGAGCGAGCGCGGGATGCGGCCACCCACGACCTCGTCAACAAACTCATAGCCGTCGCTCGTGCCGTCGGGCCCAATGAGCGGCTCCACGCGCAGCCAGCAGTCGCCGTATTGACCGGCGCCGCCGGTCTGCTTCTTGTGGCGACCCTGGGCACTTGCCGTACGGCGAATGGTCTCGCGATACGGAATGCGGATCGGCACGCTCTTGGCCGCGACCTTGGTGCGATCCTCAAGACGATTGAGCAGGACCGAAACCTGCGCCTCGCCCACCGCCGAAATGATGGTCTGGCCGGTCTCCTCGTCGCGGTCGATGCTCATAGTCGGATCGGCCTTGCAGGCCTTCTCGATAAACGTGTAGAGCTTCTCTTCGTCGCCGCGATTCTCGGCCTCGATGGCGATGCGGTACTGCGAGTTGGGGAACTTAAACGCCGCAGCCTCGACCTTGCCGGTAATCGAGAGCGTGTCACCCGTCTCGGCCGCCAGCTTGGGCGCCACGATGATGTCGCCGGCATAAGCGTGGCCGACCTCGGTCATGTCGCGGCCGCACATCACATACAGGTGGGCCAGACGCTCACCCTTGCGCGTGCGCGCATTAACCAGTTCAAGGCCCGGCTCAAGCGTACCCGTCAGCACCTTGATAAAGCTGATGCGACCCTGCTGCGGATCGGCCAGGGTCTTAAACACAAACGCCACCGGGCGGTCATCGTCACTCGAGATCTTGAGCGAATCACCGTCGATGAGCGGCATCTCGCCGTAGTCCGTCGGCGCCGGGAAGTACGTGGCGATGTCGTCCATCAGCGAGTTGACGCCCTGCTCCTTAATGCAATCGCCCGCAAAGACCGGCACAAAGATGCGCTCGGCGATCGCCTTCGACAGCAAGCCTTCGAGCTCCTCCTGTGTCAGCGTCTCCTCGCCTTCCAAGTACTTCATCATCAGCTCATCGTCGGCCTCGGCCACCAGCTCGCACAGATGGTCGTGGGCTTCCTCAGCCTGGGCACGATACTCCTCGGGAATCTCCGACTCTACGGCTTCGGTGCCGTTGCAATGGCGCGCCTTCATGCGCACCAGGTCGATAATGCCGTCAAAGTCCTCGCCCTCGCCCCAGGGGAGGGTCACGGCGCCTAGGCGCGTGCCAAAGCGCTCCTGCAGCAGGTTCATTGTGGTCGTAAAGCTGGCCTCGGGACGCGACAGGCGGTTTACGAACACCGCGCGCGCCAGGCGCAGGTCCTCGGCGGCGTACCAAAGCTTAACCGTCGTCGGCTGCGGGCCGGCCTCGGCGTCGACCACAAACAGCGCCGTCTCGCAGACGCTCATCGCGGCAAAGGCGTCGCCGATAAAATCGGGGTAGC
>URAD01000050.1 GCA_900545745.1 uncultured Collinsella sp. | reverse complement strand
TGCCCCGAGGTCGATACGCTGAACGTCTGGCTTGCCGAGATCGTCGACGAGTAGTCGAGCGCAATGTGACAAAGGGACAGTTCTTTTGTCACATTCGCCGGTGGTGCCCCTTCTACTATGCTTGTAATCTCAAATCTCTGCATTTCATCCGATTTTAGGTTCTAAAAATTCTGCGTTTCATCGATAATCAAGCGTATAAAACTTTGCATTTCATTTGATGGCACTGAGGGGAGAGCCTATGCTGCGCAGGAAAATAGCGGCAGAGCTGGAGCGTTGGCTGAAGTCTGCCGAGCAAAAGGCCTTATTCATTACAGGTTCTCGCCAGATCGGCAAAAGCTATTCGATTCGCGCATTTGGCAAAGCCAACCATGCAACCTACATCGAGCTTAACCTCATGGAAAATCGCCAGGCAAAAGATGCTCTTCTCGAGGCGCGGGATGCCGATGATTTCATCAGCAGGGTGACGCTTCTTTCGGGAAAGTCGATTGCACCAGGCAAAACGCTCGTGTTTATCGATGAGGTCCAAGAGGCCCCCGACATCATGACGATGGCAAAGTTCCTTGTTGAGGACGGGAGGTGCCGCTGGGCGTTTTCGGGGTCAATGCTTGGGACCCAGTTCAAGGGCGTCAGGTCCTATCCCGTGGGGTATGTCCACGAGCTTAGGATGTTCCCGCTCGATTTTGAGGAGTTTTGCTGGGCAACCGGGGTGAGCGAGGGGGCTCTCCAAACGATACGTGACGCGTGTATCAGCGAGAGGCCCATTCCTGATTACATTCATGACGCGATGATGGCAAACTTCAGGACCTATACCGTTGTCGGCGGAATGCCGGAGGTCGTGCAGCGTTTCCTTGACACGCAGGGCGACCTTGCCTCTGTTCGTCAGCTACAGTTAGAGCTCAACGAACAGTACCGGCGGGATATCTTCAAGTATGCAAGCGGGCGAGCCCTTCAGGTACAGAGCATCTACGATCAGCTCCCTATTATGCTCGAGGGCGAAAACAAGCGCTTCGTGCTCAATTCCATTGATCCCAAGGCTCACTACGAGAAGTATCGGCGAGATTTTGTATGGCTTGTCGATGCCGGCGTTGCTCTCAAAGCCGATATCGTAACCGAGCCAAAATCGCCCCTGCTCAAGACGGTGCGGCCATCGCAGTTCAAGCTATATCAATCGGATACGGGCATGTTGATGGCGCGCTACCCCGTTGGAGTCGCCCAAGCGGCGTATCTTGATAGCAAGGAGCCCAACCTGGGCGGCATTTACGAAAACGTGGTGGCCCAGCAGCTGGCTGCCCAAAATCGCCAGCTTTACTACTATCAGACAAAAAAGCGCGGTGAAGTGGACTTTGTGGTCGACGGGCCGGATGGGACGGCTGTTCCGATCGAGGTTAAATCGGGCTCCTATTACCACGCGCACGCTGCGCTCGGTCATGTGCTTGATACGGCTGAATATGGCGTAAGGCTCGGGATTGTTTTCTCGAGAGGCAACGTTGAGCGCAACGGAGCGGTTCTCTATTTGCCGCTATATGCGACCTGGGCCCTTTCGGATGTTTTGGGCGACTCCTGTGCCGAGGGGATAAAGCTGGAGGTCAAGCCGGTCTAGGGCCAGTCCCGGATGTGACAAAGGGACAGTCCCTTTGCCACATTCATGAGCGTGGATTTTCTCCCGTTTAGGGCGCCCTTGAACGCTCAAAGCGGGAGAAAATCCACGCTCATTTTTCATATGGGAGATTATCCACGCTCGTTTCGCGCCGAAGGCGTGGCCCGCGGCCTCGCTTGCCTACAGTTGCTCGAGCATAGCGGTGCAACCGGCGAGCACATCGCGGTAGGTGGCGTCGAAATTGCCGGTGTACCAGGGGTCGGCCACGTCGCCGGGGCGATCGGTCCAATCGAGCAGGCGCGAGATCTTGCCATCGGGGTCCTTCCCAAAAATTCGGTACAGGCCGCGGGCGTTCTCGTCGTCCATATAGACAATGTGGTCCCAGTCGCCATACTCCGCGCGACGCACCTGACGGGCACGGTGTGCAACGACGGGAATCCCGGCTTCGCGCAGCTTGGCGACCGTGCCATGATGCGGCGGGTTGCCGATCTCCTCAGTTGAGGTCGCTGCGGAATCGATGACAAACTCCGCCTCGCGCCCAGCGCGGCGTACGAGCTCGGTAAACACCGACTCAGCCATCGTCGAGCGGCAGATGTTGCCGTGGCAGATAAACAGTACACGTTGCATATGCGGTTTCCTTTCGATCGCCATCATCGAGCTCGAGTATCGCATCTACGCCTGCGCCCTTGCCCGCCTGCGCTCCCAGTGAGCCAATTTAATCGTCACCAGCGTGAGCGCCCAGGCCACAAGCGAGAACGCGGCACCCACTGCGCCCACGTATGCAATGCCAACGCTGCTTACCACGGCGCCGCCCACTGCGGTGCCAAACGAGATGCCGACGTTAAACGCCATGGGTTCAACCGAACTTGCGAGTACCATCGACTTGGGATGGCGGCTGCGTGCCACGTCCATAAAGTGCGTGATGCACGACACCGAGAACAGGTACATGAGCAGCGCCAAGCTAAAGACAAAGACCAGCGCGAGGGGCATGGTGCCGCCCACAGCAAACAGCCCGAGTAACGCCGCAGCCTGCAGCACAAACGTCATAAGCAGCGCCTTCATGCCAAAGCGCGCATCGATCCATCCGCCCAGGATGTTCGAGATCAGGCAGAACACGCCGTAGGCCATAAGCGTGGTACTGGCTTCGACCGTGCCCATGCCCAGCACCTGCTCCAGATAGGGCGTCACGTAGCCGTAGAACACATAGACCGACCCCACGCCAAACAAGAAGATGAGCATGCCGGTGATGATGCTCGGCTCGCGCAGCAGACCCGCCTGCTCGCGAAAGGTGGCAGGCTCGTCGGTTTGCCCAGCGCGCGGCATAAACGTCACGAGCGCTCCGCAGATCAAAACGGCAAAGGCCAGCGTGCCGTACATGGCCACGTGCCAATCGAGCGTGTCGGCCACAAATTTGCCAATCGAGGTCACAAAGACCATCGCCACGGAAAACGCACCGTACACTACCGAGATGGCAAGCGAAGTTTGCTGCGGGGACAGAAGCTCAGGGATGTACGTCACGCCTACGGCGAGCAGCGCGCCTGAGACGGATCCCAAGACAATGCGCGAGATAAAGAGCACTTGGAAGTTGGGTGCTAGCGCCATAACCAAATTGCCGAGCACAAAGACGATGCTGTAGCACACGAGCAGCTGGTAGCGGCGGAACCGCCCCGTGCTGAGCGCAAGCACCGGCGTCGCGATAGCGTAGACAAGTGCGAAAACGCTGATGAGCTGGCCTGCGGTGGCAAGTGATATGCCGAGTTCCGTCGCCAAGTCACTTTCGATGCCGATGACCACGAACTCGGAGCAGCCGAGCGAGAACCCCAACAGCACGAGCAGTGCCAGGCAGAGCTTGGTGCGCGCGGGGGAGAGCGCGGCGGCGGTTGACTTACTTTTAGGCGTGGTTGCGGCGGTCAAGGTTGTCACTCCAATGGCGCATGAATAAGCGGGATTCAATCCCTGCAACTCTAACAGAATGTGACAAAGGGACAGTCCCTTTGTCACATTGCGCTGCCGGCCAGTCGCTTAAACCGTCACAACATTCGGCGAAAATCTCGAAATCGAAGAAAAGCGTCGAATGTTGTGATGGTTTTCCTATCTGTGCCGGCGAGCCGCCGTGCCGTCTGGGGGTATAAGACTAGCGAGTGTTTATTTGCGAGGCCTAAGGGGCGCCCCGTATGGATATCGATAACTTTGAATGGTGGTATAGCGAGGGTGAGGCTCCGGACGAGGGGTGGGACGAGCCTACGCCGCGTGACGTGTCGAGCGACGAGGACGAGACCGGCAACGACGTCGCCGCCGACTCGGACGCCGCCCTCGATTCCGTCGAGCCCCTGACCTTCGAACAAGCTTGGGCCCAGGCCGAGGCAGACGAGGCCAAGGCCGACGCTACGGCCACGCTCGGCGAGCCAGCCGACATGTCGATCTCGCCGGCAAAGACCCCGCAGCCGCGTCACACCATCGACCCCGACAGCACGGCATCCTTCAGCATTCTCGACGTGCCCTCGCAGGGCGCTCAGGCGCCCGCGCCCACACGTCGCCCCAATCTGTCTCGCGAGGAAGATGCAGGACGTCGCTCTCCGCTTGGCCCCATCCTTATCGCCTTCATGGCCGGCGTTATCGCGTGCTCGGTAATTGGAAACGTCTGGAGCCATGTTGAACAACAGCGAAAAGACGCCGCCAAGGTCGAGATGTCTGTCGAGCAATCGCTCGGCCGCACGCGCTCGGTACATGTGTCGGTCGAGGTCAAGGACGGCGCGACGTGGGACACCGCGCGCGGCGACAGCCAAATGCTCATCCATATCGTGGGGCGCACGCTCAAAGGGCAGACAATTGACGAGTATCAATACGTCAATTCCGCTGGTGACGGCATCGAGCTCAAGCCCGGAGACTACGAGCTCACCGTCGATGAACCGCCCGTCGCCACCGACGGCACGCGCTTCCGCGCCTCAAAGCGCATGGTCCCCGTGAACTTTAACTCACAGGCGCCCGACACGGTCGACACTACACCGCAGGGCGGGTTCGACCTTTACGTGGATACCCAGTAGGCGCTCGCCGCTCATTCCGCTATGGCTACTCAATAATCGCCTGCCGTCCCGTCCCGCCGCCAAGAGTGGGACAATAGCCCTCGACACTATTGTTTACTTTTGGAGGAAGTAGCATGTCTACCGTTACTACCATCAAGCGCGGCGGCCTCACCGCGGCCATCGATTCCATGGGCGCCCAGCTCACGAGCCTTGCCCTCAACGGCAACGAGTATCTGTGGCAGGGCGACCCCACCTTTTGGGGCAAGCACGCGCCCATCCTGTTCCCCATTGTGGGCTCGCTGCGCAACAACACGGCAACGTCTGCGGCCGGTACCTGCGAGATGCCGCGCCACGGACTCGCGCGCATTGTCGAGCACAAGCTGGTCGAGGTTTCGGAGGACGGCTCCTCGGTAACGTACGAGATTACCGATACGCCCGAGTCGCTCAAGGCGTTCCCGTTCCACTTTAAGCTCAACATGACCTATGCCTTGACCGGCGACGCCACCCTCACGCAGACCTTTGCCGTCACCAACACCGGCGACGTGGACCTGCCGTTCTCGGTGGGCGGCCACCCCGCATTTAACGTGCCCGCCCCCGGTGCCGAGGACGAGGCGTTCGAGGATTACGAGTTGGCGTTTACCGAGGCTTGGACCAACGAGGCTCCCATCATCACGCCCGACGGTCTTATGACGTTCGAGGGCAGCTACAAGGCGCCCGATAACTCGGACGTGCTGCCCATCACGCACCGCAGCTTCGATAACGATGCCATCATGTTCACCGATACTCCGGGCTCCACGCTCACACTGCGCGGCCGCAAGTCGGGCCACGGCGTCAAGATCGACTTTGAGGGCTTTAAGTACATCGGCG
>URAD01000049.1 GCA_900545745.1 uncultured Collinsella sp. | reverse complement strand
ACCCCACCCCACCACTCCACCCCCAATATGTTGTAAAACACCCCCGAGCATATGTTCGAAAACACAATATGTTGTGTTTGCAGCAAAGGCGGAATGCCACCCGTAGAACCACGCCCGCGAACCTCAACCTTCAAGTTGACCTTGAGGCGATTTTTACGTCCCTTTACACACCGTTCACATCGCCCCCAAACTCCCCCACCCACGGTACACACGGCCCACCAACGCGTCGGTGTCTGGCGAAAAATGGGACGGGCCCCAGATTGCCCATGTGCGCAAAAGTGCGTCTCGGCAATCTGGGGCCCGTCCCCTTTAACATTTATAAATATGCAGGTCAGCGAGGTGCTAGCGATGTGCCAACGGATGCGCCGCCAGATAGACCTCGGTCAGTTGCGTGCGGTCGACATGCGTGTAGACCTGCGTGGTCGAAATATCGGCATGGCCCAAAATCTCCTGCAGCACACGCAGGTCGGCACCGCCCGCGAGCATGTGGGTGGCAAAGGAGTGGCGCAGGGTGTGGGGATGGAGCCCAACCAGCCCCACCTGGCGCCCATACCGCTCGCATATCGCATGCACGGCCTGGCGCGACAGGCGACGTCCGTTCTTATTTAAAAAGACCGCCGAGGTCTCCGTCCCGTGAGCATGGGCGGCCAGGAGCGTGCGCCCGTCACCTATATAGTGTGCCAAGGCACGAGCCGCGCTTCCCACCAACGGGGCCAGACGCTCCTTGGAGCCCTTACCGCGCACCAGGACAAACCCGTCATCGATATGGATATCGCCCACATCGAGCCCAACCAGCTCACTCACGCGCAAGCCGCAACCGTAAAGCACTTCCAAGATGGCGTGATCGCGCAGTCCCATCTCGCCCTCGGGAAAGTCTTGATCGAGCAGTGCCGAGACGTCCTCCACCGAAAGGTATTCCGGCAGGCGATCTGCCTTTTTGGGCAGGCGCAACGCCGCCGTCGGGTTTTGGGCCACGGCCCCATCGCGCACCAAAAAGGCATGCAGGCCCTTCACGGCAGCAAGCGCGCGCTCCACCGAGGCGTCGGAATAGCCTCCGTCGCGGCGATCGGCAACAAAGCCCTCCACGACCTGACGGGTCACCTCTTCAAAAGACGCAACGTCAGCCCGCTCCAGATAGGCGCAGTACGTCGTCAGGTCACGACGATAGGCCGCAATCGTGTTGCGCGCCAAGCCCCGCTCGACCGCGAGGTAATCGAGATACTCCCCCGCCGCCACGGCGAGCGACGAGGGAGTAGCTTCGGTATGTTCCTTATTCGCCGGCACCCTTAGTCCGTAGCGAGGTTCTTGGGCGTCACCTGCAAGCGATCGACGCCCTCATGCTGGCCGATCGAGGCGCGCACGAACTCGCGGAACAGCGGCTGCGGGTTGGTCGGGCGGCTCTTGAACTCGGGATGAGCCTGGGTTGCCACATACCACGGATGCACGTCGCGCGGCAGCTCGACCATCTCGACCAGGCGCTCGTCGGGCGAAAGACCCGAGATAACCAGACCAGCGCCCTCGAGCTGGTCACGGAAGGCGTTGTTGAACTCAAAGCGGTGACGGTGACGCTCGTAGACGAGCTCCTCGCCATATGCCTCGCGCGCGAGGGTATCGGCGGCAAGCTTGCACGGATAGGCGCCCAGACGCATGGTGCCGCCCTTCTCGGTCACGTCCTCCTGCGAGCTCATCAAGTCGATGACACTATACGGGCCATCCGGATCGAACTCGGAAGAGCTGGCGCTGGCAAGGCCGACCACGTTGCGGGCAAATTCGCACACGGCCACCTGCATACCCAGGCAAATGCCCAGATACGGAATCTTGTGCTCGCGGGCGAACTCGGCCGCGAGGATCTTGCCCTCCAGGGCGCGCTTGCCAAAGCCGCCAGGGACCAAGATGCCCGAGGCGTCACCCAGGACCTCGGAGACGTTCTGCTCATCGAGGCTCTCGCCATCGACCAGCTGCACGTCAACGTGGCGATCGTAGAACACACCCGCGTGGTGCAGGGCCTCGATAACCGACAGGTAGGCATCGGGCAGCTGCGTATACTTGCCCACGACGGCGATCTTCACCTTGTCGGCGTGCTGGTTGGCATGGTTCTGCTTGCGCAGGAACTCGTTCCACTGACTCATGTCGCGCTCACGCGGGTCAAGACCCAGACGCTCGCAAATGCGCAGGTCAAAGTCCTGCTCGGCGAGCAGCTGCGGAACATCGTAGATGCTCGCGCAGTCCTCGTTGGTAAAGACACAGTCGGTGTCGACGTCGCAGAAGCTTGCAATCTTGCCGCGGATGGCGTCGTCGATATGGTGATCGGAGCGCAGGACGATAATATCGGGCTGGATACCAAAGCTGCGGAGCTCCTTGACGGAGTGCTGCGTCGGTTTGGTCTTGACCTCGTGGGCGGCGGCGATATAGGGAACGAGCGAAACGTGGATGTAGCAGACGTTCTCGGGGCCGGCCTCCTTGCGATACTGACGGATGGCCTCGACAAACGGCTGCGACTCGATGTCGCCGATGGTGCCGCCCAACTCAGTGATGACCACGTCGGAGCCGGTCTGCTCCTCAATACGACGGAACTTATCCTTAATGGCGTTCGTGACGTGCGGAATCACCTGCACGGTGCCGCCCAAAAAGTCACCGCGACGTTCACGGGCGATCAGGCTCTTATAGATGGCACCAGTCGTAAAGTTGGAATCGCGGGTCAGGTTCTCGTCAATAAAGCGCTCGTAGTGGCCCAGGTCCAGATCGGACTCGTAGCCGTCCTCGGTCACAAAGACCTCGCCATGCTGGAACGGGCTCATGGTGCCGGGGTCGACGTTCAGATACGGGTCGGCCTTTTGCATCGTCACCTTGTACCCGCGCGACTTGAGCAGACGGCCCAGCGAGGCCGCGGTAATACCCTTGCCCAGAGACGAAACCACGCCGCCGGTCACGAACACATGCTTGGTCATATTGAGTTACCTGCGCTTCCCGTAGAAGTTGTCCATACACATCTTACGGGTCTTCATTGTAATACTCGCGACGCGCGCCGCACGCAATTTTTCTTACGCGCAATCGCATTTCTCCATCTCGAAACAAAACGCCGTCCGGTTGCCCAGGCGGCGTCGTTTCCACTATGAATGCGCGCCGTTATCGATCGGCGACTTCGTCCTTGATCAAGTCCTGCACGAGTATGCCGGCACGGATGCCCTCTAGATACCATTCGCCACGCTCCGTGAGACAAATACCATTTGCGAGCTGGCCGCCGTCGTCGCTGTAGCGCGAGACGACCTCAATGATGTCTTCGGATTCCAAGCGTTCAATTGCCGCGCGGGCGCGATACGGAGACACCCCCACACGCTCGGCAAGCGTCTTTCGCGAAAAGCCATAAAATCCGCCGTTGTCTTCGGACTGCTGTGCGATCTCCATCAGCACCTGCACCTCGACGCGCTTCATATCGTTGACACTCGCACGACCCTTGCCAGCCATGGCAGCCTCCTCAAACCGAGCACGGGCATCACCTGCACCGTGCGCGACCGGCACACCCCATGATGGCCGGCAACATCCATCATGCGGCATCCCCGCAAAAGGATGAAACAATTAGGGTTATTGTATACCGCCCAAATCACTTATAGGCAGGTAAACGGGCTAATTTTAGGTTAAACGGTAGCTTTGTTGATAAAGGGGCGCATCGAATGCATACCCGATGTGCCCCTTTCAGACCAATTTATCCAGGCTTAGCGGTGGAAGAAACCACGGCGCTCGAACTTGGGCTCACAGCACACGTTGATGCCCAGCTTGCGCAACACCGTCTCGTCCGTCGGCGAGATGATTACGCTAAAGAAGGCATCGCAGCCGCGCAGCTGCTCCAGGCCCGAAAGGACGCGGGCCGCCGTCTCGCTCGTTGCCGAGGTGATCGAGAGCGCCATAAGCGTCTCGTCAGTGTGCAGGCGCGGGTTCTTGCTACCCAGGAAATGCGTCTTGAGCTTGCTGATAGGCTCGATCGCCTCATCACTAATGACCTCGAGCTCAAGGTCAACGCCCGAGACATGCTTAAGTGCATTCATGATGAGCGAGCTCGCGGCGCCCAGGCGCGTGGAAGTCTTGCCGGTCACCACGGAGCCATCGGGCATGACCATGGCGCCTACGGGGCCACCCGTCAGCTGCTCCCTGGTAAGGGCGGCCGAGCGTGCCGGCGAGTAATTCTTGTCGATACCAGCCTTCTTCATAATGATCTTGAGACGGTCGACTTGCTCATCACCCACGCCGGTACGGCGCACATTTTCGACCGCGGTAAAGTAGCGGCGGACGATCTCCATCTTGGAAGCGTCGCGGCAGGCATCGTCATCGGTGATGGCAAAGCCGACCATATTGACGCCCATGTCCGTAGGACTCTGGTAGGGGCTCTTGCCCAGGATCTTTTCCATCAGAGCACGGACTACCGGGAAGGCCTCGACGTCGCGGTTGTAGTTGACCGTGGTCTTGTTGTAGGCCTCAAGGTGGAACGAATCGATGATATTGGCGTCGTCGAGGTCAGCCGTGGCGGCCTCGTAGGCAATATTGACCGGATGCGTCAGAGGAAGATTCCAGACCGGGAAGGTCTCGAACTTGGCATAGCCGGCGGCGGTACCGTGCTTATGCTCGTGATACAGCTGCGAGAGGCAAGTGGCGAGCTTGCCCGAGCCGGGGCCGGGTGCCGTCACGACAACGAGCGGACGCGTGGTCTCGACAAACTCGTTCTTGCCGTAGCCATCGTCGGACACGATCAGGTCGACGTCGTGCGGATACCCCTCGATGGGATAGTGCAGCTTGGCGGGAATACCGAGCGCGTTCAGGCGGTTGCGGAACACATCGGCAGCGGGCTGGCCGGCGTACTGGGTGATGACCACAGCCGCGACGGCAAAGCCGTTGCCGCGGAACAGGTCAACCAGGCGCAGCACATCCTCGTCATAGGTAATGCCGAGGTCACCACGAGCCTTGTTTTTCTCGATGTGGTTCGCGTTGATCGCGATGATAACCTCGACATCGTCGGCGATGCTCTTGAGCATGCGAAACTTACTGTCCGGCTCAAAACCCGGCAGTACGCGGCTCGCGTGATAGTCATCAAACAGCTTGCCGCCAAACTCCAAATAGAGCTTGCCACCAAACTGCGAGATGCGCTCCTTAATGTGAGCAGCCTGCAGCTCGATATACTTCGCGTTGTCGAAACCCTGGCGCATGTATGGCTCCCGTCCCGTTTCCATTTAATGTTCTAGGCGATTATAACGGAGCCCGCCCTCCCCGATACCCAGACCATCAACAGGCACCAACCAAACACGCCATCGATAAGTTGCGGTGAAATAGTTCCCGTTTAACCCCTCAAGACGGCCAAACGGGAACTATTCCACCGCAACTTCCCCTTTTTGGTTCAAACAAACCTGGCCTTTGTATCAATAATGGAAACGTCGCAGGTTGAGCATAAGCCAGCGAAAGCCCGCCAGAGTAGGCAAAGCGCCCTCTGCACCAACAATGGAAAGCGCCGCAGGCAGAGGACGGACAGCGAGCGACGTCCAGGACGTACAAGTTGGCATGAAAAAGGCAAGGCATAGACCTTTTGGTCATGCCTTGCCTTTTGAATGACAAATTGTCGTCCTGGGCGGCGCGCAGCGTCGACTGGTTGCG
>URAD01000048.1 GCA_900545745.1 uncultured Collinsella sp. | reverse complement strand
TCCACGCCGTCGAGTTCCAGCCGGGCAAGGGCGCCGCTATCGCCCGTTCCGCCGGTAACTCCTGCCAGCTGATGGGTAAGGAGGGCAAGTACGCCATCGTCCGTATGCCTTCCTCCGAGATGCGCCGCATCCTCGTTACCTGCCGCGCCACCGTCGGTGAGGTCGGCAACGCCGATCACTCCAACATCGTCATCGGCAAGGCCGGCCGTAAGCGTCACATGAACGTGCGCCCGACCGTCCGCGGTACCGTCATGAACCCTGTCGACCACCCGCACGGCGGTGGCGAGGGCAAGAACCACACCTCTGGTCGTCCCTCCGTTACCCCCTGGGGTAAGCCGACGAAGGGCCTTCGTACGCGCAAGAAGAAGAAGGTCTCGAACCAGCACATCATTCGTCGCCGTAAGAAGTAATTTCGGATACCGAGTTTTAGGAGAAAGCACTTATGAGCAGAAGTCTCAAAAAGGGCCCGTTCGTGGAGACTCGCCTTCTCTCGCGTATCACCGCGATGAACGAGGCTGGCAAGAAGGACGTCGTGAAGACCTGGTCCCGCGCGTCCACCATCTTCCCCGAGATGGTTGGTCACACCATCGCCGTCCACGACGGCCGCAAGCATGTGCCCGTGTATGTTACCGAGTCCATGGTTGGTCACAAGCTCGGCGAGTTCGCGCCGACTCGTACGTTCCGTGGCCACAAGGCCAAATAGGGGGTTAACCGTAAATGGCAACTAAGTCTATTGAAACTGAGGCCACCGAGGTTCGCGCCGTCGCTAAGTACGTGCGTGTTTCCCCCAGCAAGGCCCGCCTGGTGGTCGATCTGATCCGCCGCAAGCCTGTCGCTCAGGCCTTCGACATCCTCCACTTCTGCGACCGCGCCGTCGCCGTGGATGTCGAGAAGGTTCTCCGTTCCGCCGTTGCGAACGCCGAGAACAACAACGGTCTGCGTGCCGACAACCTGGTTGTCGCCGCTGCCTATGTTGACGAGGGTCCGACGCTTAAGCGCATCCGTCCCCGCGCCAAGGGTTCCGCTTCTCGCATTCTGAAGCGTACTTCCCACATCACCGTCGTCGTTGCTCCTCGAAAGGAGGCGTAAAGCTGTATGGGTCAGAAAGTCTACCCCACCGGCTTCCGTCTTGGCATCACCGAGAACTGGCGCTCCCGCTGGTTCGCAGAGAAGGATTACGCTAAGACCCTCGGTAACGATCTCGAGATTCGCAAGTACCTCGAGAAGCGTCTTTCCCGCGCAGCTGTCTCCCGCGTCGAGATCGAGCGCGCTGGCGACAAGGTGAAGGTCATCATCCTCACCGCTCGCCCCGGCGTTGTCATCGGTAAGAAGGGTGCCGAGATCGATACCCTCCGCACTGAGCTCGAGAAGGTCGCTGGCGTCTCCAAGGGCCAGCTCTCCGTCGACGTTGTCGAGATCAAGCGCCCCGAGCTCGACGCCAACCTCGTTGCTCAGTCTATCGCTGAGCAGCTCGAGGGCCGCGTTGCCTTCCGTCGCGCTATGCGCAAGGCTGTCCAGTCCGCCCGCAAGGCCGGCGCTAAGGGCATCCGTATCCAGTGCTCCGGTCGTCTCGGCGGTGCCGAGATGGGCCGTCGTGAGTGGTACCGTGAGGGTCGCGTGCCTCTGCACACCCTCCGTGCCAAGATCGACTATGGCACGGCTGTCGCCAGCACCACCATGGGCGCTTGCGGCGTGAAGGTCTGGATCTACCTGGGCGAGAAGCTCCCGGGCCAGCCTGTTCCCAACCCTGCACTCGAGGGCTCTTCCCGTCCTCGTCGTCGTAACTCCGAGAGGAGGGGTCAGTAGTGCTTGCCCCTAAGCGTATTCTTCACCGCAAGGTGCAGCGTGGCTCCATGAAGGGCCAGGCCAAGGGTAATACCGAGCTGCATTTCGGCGAGTTTGGTATCCAGGCTCTCGAGGCCCATTGGATCACCAACCGTCAGATCGAGGCCGCTCGTATTGCCATGACCCGCTACATGAAGCGTGGCGGTCGTGTCTACATCACGATCTTCCCCGATAAGCCCATCACCAAGAAGCCTGCCGAGACTCGCATGGGTTCTGGTAAGGGTAACCCCGAGGAGTGGGTGGCCGTCGTCAAGCCCGGCCGCATCATGTTCGAGGTCAAGGGTGTTCCCGAGGAGGTCGCTCGCGAGGCTCTGCGTCTTGCGCAGCACAAGCTCCCCATCAAGACCAAGATTGTTGCTGCTAAGAACGCTGAGCAGCGCATCGAGAAGGAGATGGCTGAGGAGGCCGCTCTCGAGGCCAAGTGGGCTGCTGAGGACGCCGCCGCCGCCAAGGAGGAGAACTAATGAAGCCCGCAGAGATTCGTGAGCTCTCGGACGCTCAGCTCGTTGAGAAGCTGAAGGAAATGCGCGCCGAGCTCTTTAACCTTCGTTTCCAGATGGCCACCAGCCAGCTGGACAACACCGCTCGCGTCAACACCGTGAAGAAGGACATCGCTCGCGTCCTCACGGAGCAGCGCGCCCGCGAGATCGCAGCGGAGAAGTCCGCTGTCGCCGAGTAGGACCTAAGGAGAGAACATGACTGATTCGCGTAACTCGCGTAAGGTCCGTACGGGTGTCGTTACCTCCGTCTCCGGTGCCAAGACCATTGTTGTCACCATCACCGAGCGCAAGCGTCACCCCAAGTACGGCAAGATGATGACCAGCTCCAAGAAGCTGCACGCTCACGACGAGGAGTGCACGGCTGGCGTGGGCGATACCGTCCGCGTTATGGAGACCCGTCCTATGTCCAAGATGAAGCGTTGGCGCCTCATCGAGGTCGTCGAGCGTGCTAAATAAGCAGTCGCTCTTACGACTTGTACGTTTCCGAAGATGTGCGTATGCCTGGCTTGCATACCACGGGCCGTATAAAGGCTGCGCACCTCTCTTCGGTTCTTAGTTCGGAGGAACATCTACCATGATTCAGATGCAAACCATGCTGAACGTCGCCGACAACTCCGGCGCTCGCAAGATTCGCTGCATCAAGGTGCTTGGCGGTTCCAAGCGTCGTTATGCAGGCATCGGCGATGTGTTCATCGGTGCTGTCCAGGAGGCTACCCCTGGCGCCAACGTCAAGAAGAAGGACGTTGTCCGTTGCGTCGTCGTTCGCACCGTTAAGGAGATCCGCCGCAAGGATGGCTCCTACATTCGCTTTGATGAGAACGCCTGCGTTGTCATCAACAACGATGGTTCGCCCGTCGGCACCCGTATCTTCGGGCCTGTCGCTCGCGAGCTTCGTGACAAGAAGTACATGAAGATCGTCTCGCTCGCTCCCGAGACCCTGTAGTTAGGGGAGATATATGTATATCAAGAAGGGCGATAAGGTCCAGGTTCTCTCTGGTAAGGATCGCGGCAAGCAGGGCGTTGTCCTGCGTGCTCTCCCCGCCGAGAACAAGGTCGTTGTCGAGGGCGTTTCGGTCGTCAAGAAGGCCGTCAAGCCCAACGCTGCCAACCAGCAGGGCGGCATCGTTTCGCAGGAGGCTCCCATCGACGCCTCCAACGTCAATCTCGTCTGCCCCGAGTGCGGTAAGGTTACCCGCGTCGGTCACGAGAAGGACGGCAAGAACAAGCTGCGCGTCTGCAAGAAGTGCGGCCACAAGTTCTAAGCTGCCCGCAACATCAAGTTGCTAGCAAAGGCCCGGATGCCCCACGGCACCCGGGCCTTTTTCTATCCCCACTCATTGGGGACAGACTTAAATGAGTTGCCGTTGCATTCATTGGGGACAGACTTAAATGAGTGGCCGTTGCATTCATTGGGGACAGACTTAAATGACCAGTCGTTGGGGGGACAGTCTCAATGTGCCGACAGTTTGGGACGGTCCTTTGATGTCTGATGCCCCCAGAGGGGTGGAGTAATACGGCCTACTCTGTCTTTTATGGCTATGGTGCTCTGCCCTTTATGTTTCACAAGGATCGTTGCATGCGCATTTATGCGCATAGCCTTGCGCGATAATGCGCATAACTGCACAAACATCTGCCAACTATGGCTAAATAAAGACTGATAAGCAAATAAACACGCAAACACGAGCAGATACGCGCGCAATTGTGCGAATATAGGGTTGTTAGAAATAAAGGACTTCCGATAACTCAGGAGGCACATCATGGCAGATTCCAAACAGGCTCCGCTCGACGCCGAGGCAGCCGCAAAGGCGGCGTTTGCCTCGGTCCAGGATCAGCCGTTCCCCAACGATATTTTTACGGCTCCCGAGCTTCGTTGGGCTGTGATCGGGTGCGGCGTTATCGCCAACCAGATGGCCCAGTCTCTCGCTCTTGCCGGCCGCAAGCTTGCGGGCGTTGCCAACCGCACTCTGTCCAAGGCTCAGGCTTTTGCCGAGCAATATGGCATCGAGAAGGTCTATGAAACGGTCGAGGACCTCTACGCCGATCCTAACATTGACGCAGTCTATATCACCACGCCGCACAACACGCATATCACCTACCTGCGAGCCGCTCTGGCAGCTGGTAAGCACGTACTCTGCGAGAAGGCCATTACCCTCAACTCTGCCGAGCTCGACGAGGCCCGTGCCATCGCCGACGAGCACAACGTGGTCCTTATGGATGCCACCACGGTGCTCCACATGCCCTTGTATCAGGAGCTGCGCCGCCGCATGGATGCCGGCGACTTTGGACGCATGAACCTCGCCCAGCTCAACTTTGGCAGCTACAAGGAGTACGGCGACCTGACCAACCGCTTTTTCAATCGCAACCTTGCTGGCGGTGCCATGCTCGATATTGGCGTCTATGCCCTGTCCGTCATGCGCCTCTTTATGGCAAGCCAGCCCGCTGAGGTCGTTTCGCTGGGCAACACCTGCGAGACTGGCGTTGACGTCGCGGGTGGCATCGTCTGCCGAAATGCCGAGCAGCAGCTGGGCGTCGTGAGCCTTACGCTCCACTCCAAGCAGCCCAAGCGCTCGGTCATCAGCTTCGACAAGTGCTACATCGAGGTCAATGAATATCCGCGTGCCGATCACGCGACCATCGTGTGGACTGCGGACGGCCACCGCGAGGAGGTCCACGCCGGCACCGAGGCTTACGCCCTGTGCTATGAGATGGCCGACCTGGAGAAGGCCGTTGCCGGCGACGACTCCAAGCGCGAGCTGCTGGATTATGCTTCTGATGTTATGGAGCTTATGACCAAGCTCCGCGCCGACTGGGGAGTTGTGTACCCCGAGGAGGAGTAAGCGATGCTTGCGGAAGATAGGCTCAACGCGATCGTGTCGATGGTGCAGCAGGCCGGCTCGGTTACCGTGCCGGAGCTTGCCGAAGCCCTGGGCGTGACGGCGTCTACCATTCGGCGCGACCTGCAGACGCTCGACCGAGCTCATCGCATCGCCAAGGTCCACGGTGGAGCGACGAGTCTTGAGCGCGCGCACGTGACGCGCGACCTAACGCTTAATGAGCGCAGCGACCTCCATAACGACGACAAGGAGCGTATCTGCGCCCGTGCGGCGGCGCTTGTGGAGCCCGAGAGCTTTGTATACATCGACTCGGGCTCGACGACGCTCAGGCTCATCGAGCATCTTCCACACCTTGAAGATGTCACCTATGTGACCGATTCCGTGCTCCATGCTCAGCACCTTGCTTTGCGCGGCATGCGTACCGTGGTGTTGGGCGGCGAGCTCAAACCCGAGACCGAGGCGCTCGTTGGCCCCGATGCCTTGGCAACCTTAGACCGCTACAACTTCAACTGTGGCTTTTGGGGCTCTAACGGCATTGCCGCCGAGCAGGGCTTCACGGCGCCCGATATCGAGGAAGCACAGGTCAAGCGTATCTCGATGCGCCATACCGCCAAACGCTTCGTAATCTCGGACGCCAGTAAATTTGGCATGGTGGCGCCCGTCAAGTTCGCGGACTTCCGCGACGCAACGATTATTACCGCAGGCGAGGTCCCCGCCAAGTACCGGGCAATGGACAACGTCATCACTGTCTAACAGCGAGACAAGGCCAAAACCACCACGAAGGTGCCTGTCCCCATTGTGGTGGTTAGTAACGAAAACCGAGTAGTTTTCTCAATAGAAAAGCGGCAACGTCCATCACGGGCGTTGCCG
>URAD01000047.1 GCA_900545745.1 uncultured Collinsella sp. | reverse complement strand
TGCTATCTCCCAATTTTTGTATATTTACGACAATATTATCTGCCAATTTTTGTATGATTTTAGGCGATTCTATCTGTCAATTTTTGTCATTTGGGGGTTTAATGCTACGCCGTAAGGTCACTGATAGGCTTTTGAGCTGGAAGAATAACTCCAATAAGGCATTACTCGTTACTGGTGCGCGTCAGATTGGCAAGAGCTATGCGATTCGCGCGTTTGGAAAAAGCAACTACGCTTCGTATTTTGAGGTCAATTTACTACTCGATGTCGAAGCAAGGAATGCACTTGTTGGCGCAAAGAACTCCGTTGACTTTATCAACCGCGTAGCCCTTCTTGCGGATGCGCCGCTTGTTGAGGGCGATACGCTTGTCTTTGTCGATGAGATTCAGGAGTATCCGCAGATCGTTACACTCATGAAGGCGTTGGTCGAGGATGGGCGCTTTAGCTATGTCTTCTCGGGGTCTATGCTTGGGACTGAGTTTAAGGGGATCTCTTCTTTTCCGGTGGGGTATGTAGAGCACATTGTTATGCGCCCGATGGATTTTGAAGAGTTTTGTTGGGCAAACAGCGTAAGCGAGAATGTGCTTGCAGGCATTCGCAGCTGCCTTGTCGAGAAACATCCTGTCGAAAACTATATTCATGAGGCGATGCTCAAGAACTATAGAGCCTATATCGTTTGCGGCGGCATGCCGGAGGTCGTTCAGAATTATATTGATTCGGGTTATTCGCTCGTGAGCACACGTGAGCTTCAAACTCAGCTGGTCGATCAGTACAAAAGCGATATCTCAAAATATGCATCGACTCGAGCGTTTAACGTTCGGTCGATTTTTGAGCAAATTCCCGTTCAGCTTGAGGCGGAGTCTCATCGCTTTGTTGTTTCGTCTCTGGGTGAGGGAGCTCGCCTTAAAAAATATGAGCAGGATTTCCTGTGGCTTGTTAACGCAGGTGTTGGATTGATGGTCGCCAGGGTGACGGAGCCACGGAGTCCTCTCAAGAGGACGGAGAAAACGACAGCCTTCAAACTATACGAGTCTGATACAGGCATGCTCGCATCGCGATACCCCGGCAGCACCGCACGCGCTGTCTATCTTGATATGAAAACTCCCAACCTTGGTGGTCTCTATGAGAACGTGGTCGCGCAGGAACTCGTTGCCCTCGGGGCGGATGCATGGTACTACCAAACGCGTGAGGTCGGTGAAGTTGACTTTGTGATCGAAGGCGTCCACGGTCATGTTGTCCCAATCGAGGTCAAATCGGGCAAGAAAGTTCGAGCGCACGCGGCCCTCGATCGTCTGATGAGTGTGGGCGAGTACAAAATTCCCGAAGCCGTTGTACTAAGCCACGAGAATCTCAGCAAAGAGGGCAAGGTTCTGTACGTTCCAATCTACATGACGTTTTGTCTCGATGAGTTTATGGAAAAGGATGACCCCAATAACGATTTCTCGTTCGCACCCATATCTCTCTAGCCATTTGAATCCGCAATCCAGCCCCGTCCACACATCAATGCATTTCCCAAGGTGCTGCGCGTTTCGCGCCAAAGGCGCGAAAAAGCAAAGGGATAAGGCGTTGCAACAGCCACGCCCCCCCATCCATCCCCAAAGTAACGCGCCTTTCGCGGCAAAGCCGCGAAACAGCGAAGGGAACGGAATACCCGGCCAACTACGTCCTTCATCCGCCCACACAATCCGAGGACGTAGTCGTAGCAGGATCTGAGGGCTAACCTTCGCGGGCACTCCGCAGGACGAAAGAACCCCCGCCGCACGTAGTGCGCAGCGGGGGTTCTTTCATGTCCGAGGACGTCCGCGAAGGTTAGCCCTCAGATCCTGCGGTGGGAGACCTAGGCCTCGTTGTACACCGTCTTGAGCTTCAGCAGGTGCTGATAGCGGTCCATGGCGGCCTGCTCATTCTCCTTGAAGAGCTCCTCGGCGCGCTCGGGGAAGGAACGCGTCAGCGAAGCGTAACGGGCCTCGTTCATCAGGAACTCCTGATAACCGCCCGCGGGCTCCTTGGAATCGAGCGAGAACTTCTTGCCGGCAGCAGCCTCGGGGTTGAAGCGGAAGAGGTTCCAGTAACCGCACTCGACAGCCTTCTTCATCTCGGCCTGGCAGTTCTGCATGCCACCCTTCTTGATGGAGTGCATCTCGCAGGGGCTGTAGCCGATGATGAGGGACGGGCCGTCGTAGGCCTCGGCCTCGTGAATGGCCTTGAGGGTCTGAGCCGGGTTGGCGCCCATGGCGACCTGCGCCACGTAAACGTAGCCGTAGCTCATGGCGATCTCGGCCAGGGACTTCTTCTTGGTCACCTTACCGGCAGCGGCGAACTGAGCGACCTGGCCCAGGTTCGAGGCCTTGGAGGCCTGACCACCGGTGTTGGAGTAGACCTCGGTGTCGAAGACGAAGACGTTGACGTTGTGGCCGGAAGCCAGGACGTGGTCCAGGCCGCCGAAGCCGATGTCGTAGGCCCAGCCGTCGCCGCCGAAGATCCAGAAGGACTTCTTGGTGAGGTAAGCCTTGTCGGCGAGGATCGCCTTGGAAGCGTCGCAGCCGCACTTCTCGAGCTCGGCAACGTAAGCAGCGGCAGCGGTCTTGGAGGCCTCGGCGTCGTTGACGGAGTCAATCCAAGCCTGGCCGGCGGCCTTGAGCTCATCGGACGGACCATCAGCAGCGATGATGTCCTGGGTAGCGGCGATCAGCTTGTGCTGAACGGCCTCATAGCCAACGGCCATGCCCAGACCGTGCTCGGCATTGTCCTCGAACAGGGAGTTGTTCCACGCCGGGCCGTGACCGTCCTTGTCCTTGCAGTAAGGAGCGGTGGCAGCGGGGTTGCCCCAAATGGAGGAGCAGCCGGTGGCGTTGGAAATGAACATGCGGTCGCCAGCGACCTGGGTCACCAGACGTGCATAGGCGGTCTCGGCGCAGCCGGCGCAGGAACCCGAGAACTCCAGGTAGGGCTGCTTAAACTGGCTGCCCTTGACGTTGGCCGCGATGAGCTCCTTCTTCTCGGAGACATTCTCGACCATGTAGTCCCAAACGGGCTGCTGGTCCATCTCCTGCTCGGTGGGAACCATCTCGAGGGCGCCCTTGGGGCAAACCTTGACGCAGTTGGTGCAACCCATGCAGTCGAGCGGGGACACAGCCATGGTGAACTTCATGCCCTTGGCCTTGGGGCCCATGGCGTCGAGCGTGCGGGTAGCCTCGGGCGCGGCGGCAGCCTCGTCCTCGGTCATCGCGAACGGACGGATGGTGGCATGCGGGC
Organism: uncultured Collinsella sp.; assembly: GCA_900545745.1. Lineage (GTDB taxonomy): Bacteria > Actinomycetota > Coriobacteriia > Coriobacteriales > Coriobacteriaceae > Collinsella. Next base: position 3,088 of record URAD01000047.1, on the reverse strand, counting down.
ACACGTAGGCGCACTGGTTGCACTGGATGCACTTGGTCTCGTCCCAGTGGGGAACGACCACAGCGACGCCGCGCTTCTCGTATGCGGAGGCGCCCAGCTCAAACTGGCCGTCAGCGCAATCGACGAAGGCGGAAACAGGCAGGCTGTCGCCATCCATGCGATCGATGGGCTCGAGCAGGTTCTTGACCTGCTGGGCGATGGCGGACTTGGTCTCCTCGGAGAGCTCGACGGGAGCGGCATCCTCGGCGGTAGCCCAGTCGGCCGGAACCTCGAACTTACGGAAGGCGGTAGCGCCGGCATCGATGGCCTTATGGTTGGCGTCGACGATGGCCTGGCCCTTCTTCATGTAGGACTTGGTAGCCGCGTCCTTCATGTACTGCAGGGCGTCCTCGGCGGGCAGGACCTTGGCCAGCGCGAAGAAGGCGGACTGGAGCACCGTGTTGGTGCGCTTGCCCATGCCGACCTTGGCCGCCAGGTCGATAGCGTCGATCAGGTAGACGTTGACGTTGTTGTTCGCGATGTAGCGCTTGGCCACGGCGGGCATGTGCTCGGCGAACTCCTCGTCGCTCCACTGGCAGTTGACCAGGAAGGTGCCGCCCGGCTTGACGTCGCGGACCATCTTGAAGCCCTTAACGATGTAGCTGGGGTTATGGCAGGCGACAAAGTCGGCCTTGGTCACGTAGTACGGCGAACGGATCGGGGAATCACCAAAGCGCAGGTGCGAGACGGTGACGCCGCCGGTCTTCTTGGAGTCGTACTGGAAGTAGGCCTGGACGTACTTGTCGGTGTGGTCGCCGATGATCTTGATCGAGTTCTTGTTGGCGCCGACGGTACCGTCGCCACCCAGACCCCAGAACTTGCACTCGATGGTGCCGGGAGCTGCGGTGTTGGGCGCATCCTCGGCCTCGGGCAGGCTCAGGTTGGTCACGTCATCGACAATGCCGATGGTGAACTCGCGCTTGGGCTCGTCCTTCTTGAGCTCCTCGAAGACAGCGAACGCGGACGCGGGAGGCGTGTCCTTGCTGCCCAGACCGTAACGGCCGCCGACGACCTTGATACCCGTCTTGCCGGCCTCGTAGAGAGCGGAGACGACGTCCTGGTAGAGCGGCTCGCCGATGGAACCCGGCTCCTTGGTACGGTCCATGACGGCGATCTTCTGGACGGTCTCGGGGAGAACGTCGACGAAGTGCTTGATGGAGAACGGACGGAACAGGCGAACCTTGACCAGGCCGACCTTCTCGCCGTGAGCGTTGAGGTAGTCGATGACTTCCTCGAGCACGTCGCAGAAGGAGCCCATGCACACGACGACACGATCGGCGTCGGGAGCGCCGTAGTAGTTGAACAGGCCGTAATCGGTGCCGAGCTTCTCGTTGATCTTCTTCATGTAGCCCTCGACGACGGCAGGGAGCTCGTCGTAGACCTTGTTGCAGGCCTCGCGGTTCTGGAAGAAGATGTCGCCGTTCTCGTGGCTGCCGCGGGTGTGCGGGTGCTCAGGGTTGAGCGCGTGATCGCGGAAAGCCTGGACGGCGTCCATGTCGCACATCTCAGCCAGATCCTTGTAGTCCCACATGGCGACCTTCTGGATCTCGTGGCTGGTGCGGAAGCCGTCGAAGAAGTTAAGGAACGGGGTCTTGCCCTCGATGGCGGCAAGGTGAGCCACCGGCGAGAGGTCCATGACCTCCTGGACGTTGCCCTCGGCGAGCATGGCGAAGCCGGTCTGACGGCAGGCCATGACGTCGGAGTGATCGCCAAAAATGTTCAGGGCGTGGGAAGCGACGCAACGCGCGGAGACGTGGAAGACGCCCGGGAGCTGCTCGCCCGCGATCTTGTACATGTTCGGGATCATCAGGAGCAGACCCTGAGAAGCCGTGTAGGTGGTGGTCAGAGCACCGGCGCCCAGCGAACCGTGAACGGTACCGGCTGCACCTGCCTCGGACTCCATCTCGACGACCTTGACCGGGGTGCCGAAGATATTCTTGCGACCCTGGGCCGCCCACTGGTCGACATGGTCGGCCATCGGGCTGGACGGCGTAATGGGATAGATTCCCGCTACCTCGGTGTACGCATACGAAACATATGCGGCCGCCTCGTTGCCGTCCATAGACTTAAACTTACGCGCCATATACCCCTCTCCTCTCATATAGGTATACAGGCCCCGGCGATCGCCGGGATGTTGGCGTGATGGGATTTACGCTGTTGCTTCCAATCATCTGGCAGGCAGGCTCAGCAGCAGGTACGTGGCGTGGAGAGAAGACATGCCGAGGCGAGGGCCAGCTGATGCGCCCCACAGACCCGACCGCCCGTCTTGCACATGACCGAGCGCCGCAAAGGCCGCATGCCGGATGCTCCCGGGCACGCCCCGGCGATGGGAAGCGCCCGCAACGGAAATCCGCATGCGGGTTTATTGTACCCCGCCGTCAAGTGTAATTTCGGCAAATATAGGTGGACGGGTGAAGGTTTACCTCGGGTGACTATCGAATGCCCAGCGCCGAGCAAAATGTCCCCCGGGAACCATACGGCAGTTGCGGTGAAATAGGGACTGTTTTTGCTGCTCAGAGCCTTAAACAGTCCGTATTTCACCGCAACTTATTGAGGGTTGGCTAGAGGGCACCGAAGAGGATGGCGTAGGTGGTGGATTCGCCGAGCTTGAGCTCGTCGCCGGGATTGAGTTGGGCGGAACGGCCGGGCTCGACCTGGATGCAGACGCGCGTGGCCCCGTTTACCACCACGGTTCCGTTGGTGGACGACAAGTCCTCGACGTGCCAGGCATTTTGAGCATCACACCAGATGTGGGCATGGCGAGCCGAGACGTCATCGCCGACGTCGGTGATATCGCCCTCCCCCGTTGCCAGCGCGCCGATCTCGACACCTTCCTCACTCGGCTGAATCCAGCGCGGGGCACTCACCACAAAGCCGTTTTGCACGCGCAGCAGGCCCAACGGATGCGCCGGCGCGGGCTCGCGTTCGCCCGTGGTCGTCGACATGCCAAGCGAACGCGGTGTGGACGTGCCTCCGCCACAGGTCGCGTGCGCATAGTCGATGGCATAGTTCACCGAGGACCGCACATCCGCCGAACAACCGACGGCGA
>URAD01000046.1 GCA_900545745.1 uncultured Collinsella sp. | reverse complement strand
ACTTTATCTCCGAGCACAAGATGGGTCTTAAGGACGAGGGCCTGGGCCGTATCGCTCGCTATGCCATCGGATACACCGGTTGCGTCGAAATTGACGGCGGCTATCACGATGCCCTGCTCGTGAGTTTCTTCGAGACCACGCTCGAGAGCGGTTTTTCGGCATATGTGCTGTATGAAGGCATGGGTGCCGGCGATGGTTTTATGTGGAGCGACCCTGAACCTGCAGGTGAGGAAACCCCTCTTATCTAAAATCGCTAAAATAAACGAGTTTTCGGTAAAAGGCTCAATATTCCCGCTGAGCGTTGTATCGCTGGGCGGGCCGCATACGCGTGCCGTTTGTATATGGATAGAAGATAGGGGAACTACATGCGCGTAGACAATCTGAGGAACATCGCCATCATCGCCCACGTCGACCACGGCAAGACGACGATGGTCGACAAGCTCCTGCGTGCCACGGACGCCTTCCGTGCCAACCAGCAGGTCGAGGACCGCGTCCTGGATTCAAACGACCAGGAGCGCGAGCGCGGCATCACGATTCTCGCCAAGAACATCTCTATCGAGTACAAGGACGTTAAGATCAACGTCATCGACACCCCGGGCCACGCCGACTTTGGCGGCGAGGTCGAGCGCGTGCTGCGTATGGCCGACGGCGCCCTGCTGCTGGTCGACGCCTTTGAGGGCCCCATGCCCCAGACCCGCTTCGTGCTGCGTCACGCTATCGACACCGGCCTCAAGATCATGATCGTCATCAACAAGATCGATCGTCCGGGCGCCAACCCCGAGAAGGCCTACAACGACTGCCTGGACCTCATGGCCGACCTGGGCGCCACCGACGACCAGCTTGAGTTCGCCATGGAGCACGTGGTCTACGCCAGCGCTATGAACGGCTTTGCCCGCCTTGATCCCAACGACGGCAACATGGACATGTACCCGCTGCTCGATATGATCATCGACGACATGCCCGCGCCCGAGGTTGACGAGAACGCCCCGCTGGCCATGCAGTGCGTGACCATCGACCACTCCAACTTCGTTGGCCGTATCGGCATCGGTCGCGTGTACTCCGGCACCATCCACCAGGGCGACCAGATCCTGGTTGTGAAGAACGACGGCTCCAGCGCCACCGCTACCGTCAAGCAGCTCTTCACCTTCGACTACCTGGGCCGCACCGAGTGCCAGGAAGTCGGCGCCGGCGATATCGCCGCCGTCGTGGGCATCGACCGCACCGACATCGGCGATGTCTACACCGATCCCGAGAATCCCGTCGAGCTCGAGCCCATCGAGATCGACCCGCCGACCCTGTCCATCGTCTTTGAGGCCTCGACCTCCCCGCTCGTCGGCCGCGACGGCGACATCGTGGGCGCCCGTCAGCTCAAAGAGCGCCTGTTCAACGAGGCCGAGAACAACGTGACCATGAAGATCGAGGAGCTCGAGGACAAGAGCGGCGTCGAGGTCTCGGGTCGCGGCATTCTGCACCTGTCCGTCCTGATGGAGTCCATGCGTCGCGAGGGCTTTGAGTTCCAGGTCGGCCGTCCCCGCGTTCTGTTTAAGAAGGACGAGAACGGCAACAAGATGGAGCCCGTCGAGCAGGCCGTCGTCGAGTGCCCGGACGAGTATTCGGGCAAGGTCGTCGAGGTCTTCGGTACCTCGGGCGGCATCATGACGAGCATGGATACCTCGGGTATCGTGACCCACCTTGAGTTCAAGATCCCGACGCGTGGCATCATGGGTCTTAAGAACCGCATCATGAACGTCACCCACGGCGAGGGCGTGTTCTACCACACCTTCCTGGAGTACGGCCCCTACGCCGGCGAGATCGGCAACCGTCAGAACGGCGCCATGATCTCCATGACCACCGAGAAGGCCGTTGCCTACGCTCTGGGTACGCTGCAGGAGCGCGGCCAGCTGTTTGTCGAGCCGGGCACCGAGTGCTACGAGGGCATGATCGTGGGCGAGCGCAGCAAGGCCGGCGACATGGTCGTCAACATCGCCCGTACCAAGAACCTGGGCAACCAGCGTTCCTCGACCTCCGATATCTCCGTCCAGCTGGTGCCGCCCCGCACCTTCTCGCTGGAGGAGGCGCTGGAGTACATCGCCGACGACGAGCTGGTCGAGATCACTCCCAAGAACATTCGCCTGCGCAAGCGTCTGCTTAACGCCACCGACCGCAAGAAGGCTGCCGTCCGCGCCGGTCAGGTCAACAAATAAGCGCTGAGGTTTATAACCGCCAATAAGAAAGGGCGTCGACCGCAATGGTCGGCGCCCTTTTTTGGTGCAAGGGGGACAGGCTAGTTTGCACCACGGCGGAGGCAGTTGTCCCTTAGATTGAGTTTCCGGTCAAAGTTAAGTTGTTTAAACATATACAGGAATTATCGAAATATAAACGCTTTGATACAAAACTGTTAACAGGTTAGTATCAACTGGTATTAAATTAAAAGACCTCTTGACCTGCGGTTTACATGACTGGTACCTATATTGTATTTTATGCATTGTGGCATAGACGAATCGTCTTAGAAGTTGCTCCCCAATGGGTTCTTGCAATGCGCTAGGTGGGTTCTTGTTGATGTTGGGGTTTGTGTTCGATTCGACGATTCGCCGTATTCCACACTGTGTTGTAGGAATTAGGGGACAACTATGGACACACACCGCTCACGGTCGCTGGGTATGGCGGCCCTGATCTTCATTCTGATTAGCCTCACCGCCGCAGTATTTCACGGTGCAGCCCCAGTGCGCGCCGAGGACGTGACTGCGCCCGCCCCGATTGTGATCGGCGAGGATACGGCGAAAGTTACGGTTGAGCTGTATACCGATGGGAACCATACTCAAAAGCTCGATAGTGCCGTAACGTCCACTTCGAAGCTCTACGGAGCTTTCTCAGCAATATTCAACAAGGGCAAGGAACCTAAGCCCGGGAATAACATCGCTGTCTATGAGTTTCCCGATACCATTATCGTCGACGATAACGACGGTGGTGACCTCATGGAGGGTCCGGAGGCTACCGCTGCCAAGGCTGGCACATGGAAGATCAAGGGCAACAAGGTTATCTTTACGTTTGACGAGACATGGCTCTCGTCCAATCCCGCAGATGTTCATGTCGCGGCGAACTTCTCGTTCCAGCTTGCGAACAAGAACGTCGGTTCTGGTGGCAGCGCATCTGTCGTGTTCCCTGGTGCGGGAACGATTAATATCCCCACCGAGGACGGCAGCGTCACGGGAACGAAGTCGGGAACCTTCTCCCAGGATGCCGACGGCACGGCCAAGGTCACCTGGACCGTTAAACTCACTGTCGAGTCGTATGCCACGAACGTCAAGTTCACCGATGCGCTGGGCGAGAACTTCAGCTTTGTGGATGGGGGCTTTCTGCTCGATGGCAAGAAGCTCGACCCGCAGCCGACGATTGTCGGACAGACTGCGACCCTCGAGAACTTGGACACTCTTTCCCAGGGGGAGCATACAATCACGTACGATACGGTGCTGAAGAGTGGCATATCCGCGAGCAACGGTGAGTATATCAACGGGCAGGACGGCTCCAAAAACACGGCAACGTGGGAGTGGGGCGGTACCGACGATCGCCGAATGGCTCGGTTACGGCTGCTCCTGGCCAATTTCGCTATGACATGATCAAGAAGTCCAACGGTTCGGGCACACCATCTGACATTACGTGGACGGTCACGCTCAACCAAGGCGAGCTCAAGGCCGACATGAGTGGTTACGTGTTTACGGACAAGCTTGACGACAAGCAGACGTACGCAGGCGAATACACGGTTTACAAAGGCGCCTCGGGATCGGGTGTCCTTACATCGGGCAGGCTCGATCCGTTGGCGAATACCTTTACTTTCCCATTCCCAGAAGAGCTCGCCGACAAGTACGCTACCTACCGCATTGTTTATCACACCAAGATGAACGACACGAACTCATACGACACCGTGAGCAACAGCGCGACCATCGGGCGCGAGGACTCTGTCTCGGGCTCTGCCGAAGGCAAGTTCACACCGCAGCTGGTCGGCACGCCGATCACCAAGAGACGCGTGAGCCCCGACGAGGCCGGGACGACGGGCAGGGCGACGTGGGAGACGAAGGTCGCGCTGAAAGCGATCGTTAATGCGGTCCATCCGGAAAAGGTGACGGTGAAGGATACGTTTCAGTCGGCGTGGTCGCAAAATCTCGGCATCGACGTAGACTCCATTTCCATCACAATCGGCGAAACTGTGCTGGAACGGGGGAAGAACGCCGACTGGGACCTGACGGCCAACTGGACGGTCGGTGGAACAAAAAGAAATTTCAACCTTGATATAAATGTGAACGACAAGGTAAAGGCCGCCCTCGAGAACGAGGACTACGCCGTCATCACCTACACCACCACGTCCGATGCATTGCCGGGCTGGTACTCGAACTTCGCGTCGGTCAGTGCGTCGGGCCTGAACCTTCAGCGGCAGTACACCGACCCCGTTATGTATGTTGTCAACAAGGAAACGACGCCTGCGGTCGAGAAACCGGAATCGAAGTCGAAGGTGTCTTGGAAAGAGGATTTCGACTGGAGCGCCGTCGACGGCTCGAACGAGAAGGGCGCATGGGTCGTCGACTGGACGGTGTACGCGAACCGCCAGAGGGGCAATAAGGGCGCGAACGGCGAGTACGAATACTTCGGGGCTGGAAAGCTCGATGGCAAACCTCTGAATATCGTCGATACTCTTCCGGACGGTATGAGCTACGTTGTGAATTCCGCCAAATACACGCTCGTGCAGAATCCCTACGATCAGCATGCCGGCTACGGTCGCGGAAGCGAGACCAAGACGGTCGTCTCGAACCGGGAACTTTCCGACGGCAACGTGGAAAGCAACGGTAACACGGTCACCTTCTCCATCCCTACGACGGAACTCGGCGAATATGCTGGTTACGCCAAACTTACGTATCAGACGGCGGTCAAGCGAGGCAAGCTCGACACCTCCACGAACGAGGTGAAGTTCACCAATTCTGCCAGCGCTAAGTCAGGTGAGAAGGAGTTCAGCTCTGGCAGCGGGACCGTCACCATCAAGAACAGCGTCATCAAGAAGACCGGCGAGCAGCCCGCTAACAGCAACCGCATCAAGTACACCATTCTGGTCAACGAGTCAGCTGTCGATCTTAAGAGTGGCACCGATATCCTCGAGCTGGTCGACACCATGGATGCCAAATGCACGCTAGTTCCGTCGGCGCTTAAGGTCTATGAGCGCGCGAACAACGATTGGTCTGAGCTGACCGATAAGGACTATTTATCAAAAGTGGAGCAGCTCAACGATGGAACCGGCGTACGCACTAAGTTGACGCTTAACGTGCCCGATGGGAAGTATCTCAAAGTCGAGTATGAGGTGATTCCGAGCGGAAATCCTGGCGACAAGGTGTTTCTTTCCAACACCGCTGCGCTCACGGGGGTGACGGATGGCTCCGCGGCCGGTGAACGGACTTGGGAAATTAAAAATGCGTCCGCCAGCGCGGGCGGCAACGGCTACGGCATCACGATGACCAAGTACGACGCCCAACAGGTCGGCGCGACACTCAAGGGTGCGAAGTTTACGCTCTACAGTGTGGACATGGAACAGGTCGCGGCATCGGGACTGGAGAATGCCAAGACGCCATTCGAGACCGCCGAGACCGACATTAACGGCAAGATTTCGTTTGGTGCTGAAGGTAACGCGATGAGCAATTGCACGCTCTACCAGCTCGTGGAGACGAAGGCACCTGAGGGCTATGCCACGGCGGAGTCCAAGTGGATCATGCTCAAGGGCAAAGCGAGTGACGAGGATTACCGAAACGCGCTTGAAAAGGCAAAGCCCATCGTCGACAACGCGGGGATCATCGGCGACGATAAGAAGGACGAGATTTGGGTCTATGACGACCGTTTGAAGGGCACTGCGGAAATCAAGGCAAAGAAGGTGCTCCAAGGTGGAACTTTCAAGGCGGGACAGTTCTCATTTGCGCTTAAGGATGGCGAAGGCAGGGTGCTCCAAACGGAGACGAACGACGCCAATGGCAGTGTGTCCTTCAGTGTTGATTACAACAAGGCCGGCGAGTATCACTACACCATCTCTGAGGTCGTCCCCGATGGCGCCAAGGATAACGTGAAGGACCACATCACCTATGACACGACCCCGCGCAACGTCACGGTTAGAGTAACTAATGGCACGGACAAGCTCAACGCCGTAGTTACCTATGACAAGGACTCTACAACCCCGCCGACCTTTACCAACAAGTACTCGACTACGCTTCCCGAGGCAGGCGGGGCTGGCTTGACTATGACGTATCTGGCTGGCGCTTCGATGCTGTGCTTTGCCGCGACGTGGATGCATGCTCGCCGCCATCGCGATCTGGATCGAGGTGGTCGCAATGAGTAAGGCTCTGTTAGACCAGGATTGACATGCCGACCTGCCGGCTAACTCGCCGTCTC
>URAD01000045.1 GCA_900545745.1 uncultured Collinsella sp. | reverse complement strand
GCACGCATCAATCATATGGGTTCCTTTCGAGGATAAGGGCAAACGAAGCATCCATCATATAATGGAGCGACGCAACCAGAGAGGTCACCCATGGAATTTTACGCAAGCTGCCCCGAGGGCTTTGAGTCCGCACTCGCCGATGAGCTTAAACGCCTCGGACTTTCGCATGTCCGCCGCCTGAAAGGCCGCGCTACATTTGAGGGCGAGCTCGAAGAAGGCTACCGCGCCTGTCTGTGGTCGCGCCTGGCCAGCCGCGTGTTCGTGGTGCTTGGGCGCTTTGAGGCGCAAGATGCCGATGAACTGTACGATAGCGTTTACGACATCGCCTGGGAGGGCATTGTTCGCCCCGGCGCCACCATCGCCATCACCGCCCGCGGCGTGACCGAGCAGCTGCGCAACACGCGCTTCTCGGCCCTGCGCGCCAAAGACGCGCTGTGCGACCGTCTGGCCGAGACCACGGGCCGTCGCGCCGACGTCGATGCTGCCGACCCCGACGTTCACCTGCTGCTTTCGCTGCGCCAGCGCCGCGCGAGCATCAGCCTGGACCTTTCAGGCGACCCGCTGTTCAAACGCCTGCCGCCCGCAGCGACCCGCGCCGGCGAGGGCGCGCACGTGCTGCGCCCCGACTATTCCGCACTGGTACTTTCGCAGGTCGGCTGGACTGCGCTGTGTGAGCGCGAGCTGACGGCCGATGATTACGAAAACGAGGCCCTGCCCACGCTGATCGACGCTTCATGCGCCGGCGGCGGCCTGCTTCTGGAGGCCGCGCGCATCCTGACCGACCGCGCCCCGGGTTTTGCACGCGAGCACTGGGGTTTTGAGGGCTGGCAGCTGCATGATGCCGCCCTGTGGGAGCAGCTGCTTGCCGAGGCGCGCGAGCGCGAGGCGGCAGCACGCGAGCGCCAGGCACGCATCGTGGCCGTGGATGTTGACCCCGCCGCCCGCAAGACCGCTGAGCGCATGGTCAAGTGCGCCGGCTACAAGCGCTTTGTCGATTTTTGCGCCGCCAAGTCCGCCGCCGTGCTGGACCATGCGGGCGCCGTCGCCGGTGCCGCCGTGGTCGCAGACACCACCGAAACCCCGCTTTCGCTCATGCACGACGCCATGACGCTCATCGGCGAGCTGCACCGCGCGCCCGAGCTCGCTTCGGCGCCGGTCGCCGCGCTCACCCGCGACGGATTGCTGGCCCGCGCGCTCCACGCCGAGCCCGAGCGCTCAATCGCCGTCATGCCCAACAACGAAGAGGCGACTATCGAGGTCTGGCCCTCGCTCGACCACGCCGCCTCGGCATTTGAAGCTGCGACCAGCGCAGATGCCGAGGAGCAGACCGCAGACGCTCAAGACGAAGCCGCCAACACCCCCATGCCCGAACCTGCCGCCACACTCGACCTGGGCGACGGCAAGCCGCTGCCCGTGCTCATCCCCGAGTCGGAGCAGTTCGCCAACCGCCTGCGCAAGAATGCCCGTCTGCGCCGCAAGTGGGCCAAGCGCGAGGGCGTGAGCTGCTACCGCGTCTACGATGCCGACCTGCCCGATTACTCCGCCGCCATCGATCTGTACGAGGGCTGCCCGCAGACGCCGGGCCGTTGGCTCGTCATCGCCGAATACGCCGCGCCCAAGACCATCGACCCCGCGCTTGCCCAGGCCCGTATGCTCGACATTCTTGCCATCGCGCCGCGTATCCTGGATGTTCCGGCCGAGCACGTGCACGCCAAGGCCCGCATGCGTTCGCGCGGCGGCTCGCAGTACGGCAAGCAGGGCGCCGGCAAGGGCGCATCGGGCGAGCGCGCCAACATCGCGCGCCGTCGCCTGCCGCTCATCGAAGAGGGCGGGCTCACCTTCGCCGTCAACTTTGACGACTACCTGGACGTCGGTATCTTCCTGGATCACCGCGTCACCCGCAACCTAGTGCGCGAGCACGCCAAGCAGGCGCGCCGCTTCCTCAACCTGTTCGCCTATACCGGCACCGCCACCTGCTATGCGGCAGACGGCGGCGTCGAGGAGACCGTGACGGTCGACCTCTCGAACACCTATCTGGACTGGGCCGAGCGCAATATGCGTCAGAACGGCTTTGTGGGGCCGCAGCATCACTTTGTGCGCGATGACGTGCTCGCCTGGATTCGTGACCAGCGTCAGACGCGCAACCGCTGGGACCTGATCTTTGTCGACCCGCCCACGTTTTCGAACTCGTCCAAGATGGGCCGCCGTACCTGGGATGTCCAGCGCGACCATGTTGAGCTGTTGGCCGGCGTATCGCGCCTGCTCGCGCAGGGCGGCCATGCCATCTTTAGCTGCAACCTGCGCGGCTTCCGCCCCGAGACGCGCAAGCTCGCGCGCGCGGGCGTCGTGCTGGAGGACATTACGGCACAGACCATCCCCGAGGACTTCGCACGCAACCAGAAGGTGCACCACTGCTATATCGTGCGCCGCCTGCCCATCGAGGACGCCATGGCAGAGGCCGGCTTTAGCGCCGAGGAGATTGCCGAGCGAACCGAGGAGCTGCGTAACCCCGAGGCCCGCAAGCCTCGCGCAATGGCGCCCGCGCATGCGCAGGCCGGCGACCGAGGGCCGCACGGCAACGGCAAACCCTCCCCTGCCGGCAAGCCCAAAAAGAAGAAGTTCTACGCCAGCAAGCCCAAGGGCAAATAGACAAAGCTGCGGTGGAATAGTTCCTAAAAAGCCTGGTAAAGGCACAAACAGGAACTATTTCACCGCAACTCACATTGGGATGGTGGTTGGCGATCTAACCTTGGGTGACCAATCGGTAACCGATACCCACATGCGTCTGGATATAGCGCGGGTGCGCGGGGTCGGACTCGATCTTCTTGCGCAGCGTGCCCATAAAGACACGCAGGCTCGCCAGGTCGCTCTTAGTTGCCGTGCCCCAAATCTCGTGCAAGATAGACTGGTGCGTGAGCACCTTGTCGGCGTTGTGCGCCAGCAGGCACAGAAGCTTGTACTCGATCGGCGTCAGATGCAGCTCCTCGCCATCCATCGTGGCGATGCCGGCGTCAAAGTCGATATGCAGCTCGCCGGTATCGAACGAGCCCTCGGAGGTAACACCGCCTGTCTGTGCATACGAAAGACGCCTGAGCGTCGTGCGAATGCGCGCGAGCAACTCCTCGACCGAAAACGGCTTGGTCAGGTAATCGTCGGCGCCGGCATCGAGTGCGCGAATCTTGTCCGCATCCTCACTGCGCGCCGAGACCACGATGATCGGCATGCCCGACCATGCGCGCACCGACTCCACCACCTTGACGCCGTCCATATCGGGCAGACCAAGATCGAGCAGCACAATGCTCGGTGCCTGCGATGAGGCAGCGGCAATGGCGGCATGGGCGGTCTCCACGGCCATATGACGCAAGCCGTGCGCCTCGAGCGCGGCAACGATTAAGTTGCGAACGGCGGGGTCGTCCTCAACGACCAAGATGAGCGGTTTTACGGCAGAGTTCGGCACAGCGCTACTCCTTATCAAACGAAACGTCGGCGACGGGAAGCTCAATCGTAAAGACCGAGCCGTGCGGGTCCGCCGCGGCAACCTCTATGCTACCGCCATGCGCCAGCGCAATGGAGCGGCAGAGCGAAAGACCCAAACCCACGCTGCGATGGCTGTCGGCAAGACCGTGGTTGGCGGTGTAGAACGACTCAAAGATCCGCTGGCGGTCCTCGGGCGCAATGCCCGGGCCGTCATCGGCCACCGAGCACGCCACGCGTCCATCGTCGACGCTTATCGAAATCATGATATGCGAGCCTGCGGGCGTATAGGTGATGGCGTTGTTCACCAGATTGACCACCAGCTGCACCATCAGACGCGCATCGACGTTGACGAGCGCCGGCTCGTCGCACGGCACCACCTTAAGATCGTGCTCGCGCACGGCCGGACTTACGTGGCGCAGCGCCTCCTCGACGATATCGTCCATGAGCTCGAGCGTAGTCGACAGATGCATGCCGCCGCCCTCGAGCTTGGTGATGGCGAGCAGGTTCTCGACAGTGGCGTTGAGCCACAGTGCATCCGAGCGAATGGATAGAAGCAGGCCGCGGCGCGTCTGGGCATCGAGCACCGCGGTGCCGGTTGAACCCTGGTCGAGCAGGACATCGGCATTGCCCGAAATACTGGTGAGCGGCGTGCGCAGGTCGTGCGAGATGGAACGTAGCAGGTTGGCGCGCAGCTGTTCGTTTTTGGCGAGTACCGCCGCTTCTTCGCGGGCCTCCATGGCGCGGGCGCGATCGAGCGCCAGCTCGCCTTCGCTCACGATGGCATCGGCAAGTGTCCGCTCCTCATGCGTCAGCACGTCGGGCTCTGCAACGATAGCCAGCACGCCCACCACCGAGGCGGGGTCGCCCGAGCGCACGAAGCCGTCGCCCGTGCGAACCGTCAGGTAGATGCCATAGAACGCCGATCCGCCAAACGTGGCGTCAAGCGGCGTTCCCACGTAGGCGGACGCCGAGAGCCGCGGCGGCATCTGCGGCGCCAGCTCGTGCACCGGCGCGGCATCGCCCACGGCTGTGTACGTCGCACGCGGCAGCAGGTCATCGCCCTCGGCGTCGGCGCTGTACCACACGACCGGACAGCCCGAAAGACGCGCCAGCTGCGTAGCCATGGCATGAACGATCTGATGCTGATCGGCGCACCGCTGCAGCATGCGGTTGGTCTCGAGCACCATATGCGTGCGGCGGTCGCTGGCGGCAGCCTGTGCCAAGGCGCGGCGCAGGGCCAACGCAATCGAGCTCGACACAAGCGAGACCACGAACATGATGAAGAACATGCCGGGATAGCCGCGGTCGATAAGCGACAGCGAGTAGCGCGGGTCGACAAACAAGAAGTTGTAGAGCGCCACGGCGGCAGCCGAGCTCAGCAAGCAATACAGGCGACTCCAAGTAAAGAATGCGCACAGCTGAACGGCGAACACATAGACGATCATGATGCTCGGCGCGAGACCCGGATGGTCGAGCAGCGCGCCCACAATTGTCGCCGCGACCAGCAGCCCCACCGATACGCAGGCGTCATACAGAGGAGTGCGGCGCGTCAGCGTTGTGCGCCGCCACCAAAAGCTATCGGCAATATCGCCGTCCGTACGGACGTCCATCAGCGTCCCGCCCCTCTCTCAAAAACAAAAACCACCACAAAGGGGACAGGCACCCTTGTGGTGGTTTCCCCTTGTGGTGGTTCCAAGTGTAAAGCCTTTGCAACCTGCGGTCGTTAGACAAACAGCACGTGCGCGAGCAGTGCGCACACGCACGCCGCGACAAGCACCGTCACCACGATCGAAATCACGCGGTCGGCCATGTCCATGTTGGCCCGATTCGTAAAGAACCGATCTTCGGCAGCATCGGCGCGTACCTCACGCACCAGCTCGGTCGCAAGATCGCAACCGTCAAGCACCTTTGCATCCATGGTTTCCTCCCAGGACTCAATCCCCGTCAATACAAACCCGCCCGTTCGCAGACAAACCTCGAGCGTCGACTACGGCCGCTCGTTGGGGGCCAGGCGCTGCATCTTGTTCACGGCCTTGAACTTGGTGAACAGCGGCACGTACTCAAAGCTCACGTTGGAGTTCTCCAGGCCGTACCAACGCGCGGGCGTGCCGGCGGCGCGGCGGATGATGTACTTGAGCGTGATGGCCGTACGCTCGCTCGGCTCCACATCGCTTTCAGGCGCCAGAAGCTTACGAATCAGGACGAACTTGAACGTACCGATGTTACCCGGATCCTTGTAGACCGAGTAGTCATGCGTCTGCGCCGGCAGCTCGCCGGTGGCAGCCAGGTCCTGAACGACCTGACGCAGATAGGCATTGACGCGCTGGTTAATCTTGTAGCCCAGGTACAGATGCACGCGGAACACGTAGTCGGTGCCGAACGTCTCGACCGAATAGGCAAAGGTATGCGGCTCGTCCATGGTCTCGACATTCACGAACCACCAGGCGCGAGCGCGCTTGGGATGCTTGTCCAAGATCGAGTAGACGATATCACGGTCGATGTAATCGGTATGGGTGTCCTTGGTCAGGTACACGACGTTGTCGCTCAGGCGCTCGTAGCGATCGTCATCGCGCAGGCGCTTGAGCTGCGGCAGGTAGCTGCGCAGCGGCAGCAGCGTAAACTGGCGCTGCTCAACAGCCGTGCCGTTGTACCAGCACACCATGATGCCCATGATGAGTGCAGCCATGAGGATGGTGAAGTAGCCGCCGTGGAAGAACTTGGTGAGCGAGCTCACGAAGAAGAAGCCTTCGAGCAAAAGGAAGAAGGCCGCGAAGATCCACGGAGCAACCTTGAGCTTGCGCTCCTCGTGCAGGTAGAAGAAGAGCAGCAGCGTGGTGCACATCATTGTCAGCGTAATGGCAAGGCCGTAGGCGGCTTCCATATGCGCCGAGTTCTGGAACAGCAGTACCACGATGACGCAGCCGACAAGCATGACGTTGTTGACCATGGGGATGTAGAGCTGGCCCTTGGTCTCGGCCGGATAGAAGACCTGCATGTGCGGCATGAGGTCCAGACGGCTGGCCTCGGACACCAGCGAGAACGCACCGGTAATGAGCGCCTGCGAGGCAATGATGGCCGCGATGGTTGAAAGGCCGACGGCAAACGGACGCAGGCTCGGGGCGAGCATCTGGTAGAACGGGTTGAGGTCGGCAATGCCCATGAGCTCGGGGTTGGCAGCGTTGTTGATAAGCCAAGCGCCCTGGCCCATATAGGACAGCAGCAGACAGCACTTAACGAACGGCCAGGTGGCGTAGATGTTGCCGCGGCCGACGTGGCCCATGTCGGAGTAGAGCGCCTCGGCGCCGGTGGTGGCGAGGAAGCAGCTGCCCAGAATCATGATGCCCGCGTGGTTGTTGGGGCTCAGCAAAAAGGCGATGCCGCGGAGCGGGTTGAGGCACAGCAGCACGGCGGGGTGCTGTAAGACAAAGAACAGACCCGTGCCGCCCAGGAATAGGAACCACAGCGTCATGATGGGGCCAAAGGCGTGACCGATCTTGGCCGTACCGATGCGCTGTACCAAGAAGAGCACGATGATGATGGCGAGCGTAATGGCGACGACGCGGCCCTGGTCATCGCCCAGCACGGCATGGACCGCCGGGATAGTGCGCAGGCCCTCGATGGCCGTGGTAACGGTAACGGCCGGCGTCAGGATGCCGTCGGCGAGCAGCGCGGCGCCACCCAGCATGGCGGGGATGATAAGCCACTTGCCGCAGCGCTTGACCAGGCTGTACAGGGCAAAGATGCCGCCCTCACCATGGTTATCGGCGCGCAGCGAGATGAGCACATACTTGATGGTGGTCAGCAGCGTGACCGTCCACACGACAAGGGAGAGCGCGCCGAGCACGAACTCCTCCGTGACGCTTCCGATGCCGCCGTTGCCGGCAACGAGCGCCTTGGTTACATACATAGGGCTGGTGCCGATATCGCCGTACACCACGCCCAGCGTGACGAGCATCGCCGAGATGCTCACAGGAATCGCAGCGTGCGAGGCTGCCTCCTTGGCCTTTTGTTCCATAAGCCGGTTTCCTCCCAACTTTAATGTTCGAAGGGATTATAGGTAATCGGCC
>URAD01000044.1 GCA_900545745.1 uncultured Collinsella sp. | reverse complement strand
CGCCGCAACGGCGCACGTCAGCCCGGCATCCATATCAACCGCTTCTTTTCGCATCCCCAAGGTGGACGCGACGGCAAGCCCTACCGCTCGACATCGCACGTGAATGCCCCCGCCCTGCCGGCTCGTCGACTTCGCCTCGCACTGTGCTCTATCCTCACCTGTCTGGTCTTTGTGCTTATGAGCTCCTGTATGTCCCACGGCTCGGCCGGTCTCGAGCCCACCGCCGAGGACAAGCTGCTCAAGGCCCCCGTCGCACCCGGTTATTCTTTCGCCTTTTCGACCCCACGCTCGCAATGGCAAGCCGGCACGATGCCCCATATCTATCAGATCGACCCCGCGTGGTCGGAGCTGCCTTACGCCGGCGGCACCATCCGCCAAAATGCCTGCGGGCCTACGTGCCTCACCATGGTCTACATCTTTAAGACGGGACGCGCCGATATGACCCCCGTCGATATGTGCGCGCTTTCTGAGGCGGGCAATTACGCCCCCACCGGTGCAACCGAATGGTCGTTTATGACGAGCGGCGCGTGGCAGTTGGGACTTAACGGAACGGAGCTCCATAACGATCGCGACTCGATGACTCAGGCACTGCGTTCGGGAGCGCCCGTCATCGCCGCCGTTCGGCCGGGCACCTTTACCAACGTGGGCCACTACATTGTGCTTTACGGTATTGACGACGCCGACCAGATTGGAGTCTTCGATCCCAACTCGGCCAGCCGCAGCGCCCGCCGCTGGGGCGCCGTAGAGGTCCTCAACGAAGTCGAAGCCATGTGGGCCTACTACTAGTCATTGGGGACAGACTTAAATGAGTGGTCGTTGGGGACAGTCTTACGGACGCCGGCCGAGAGCAGACGAAAAGGGCCATCCCGAACTGCTTGGAACTGCCAGCACGGAAAGCGCATCCTGCTTTGGGGCCCAATAGCGGGGTGCGCTTTCCGTTAGCGGCCCGTTTGGGAAACTAGGGACCGCTTTTCGACAATAATCCGGGATGCATTTTCCGATTGAGGGCCTCAAGGGAAACCGCACCCCATGTTGGACGCTCATTCTGGGATGTGCTTTCCGCAGTTGATCGATGCGGCCTTTAAGGACTGTCCCAAGCTGCCGGCAGGAAAGGAACGTCCCCAAGTGCCGGGTTTCCGCAGCCTGCAATGCTCCTCATGAACAGCCGCCTCAATAACAAAAGCCCCCGCGGCCGAAGCGGACCGCGGGGGCAACAGACCTGCAAGAGTTAACTCAAGTCCTCGCCATTTGATGCAATGACCTTTTGGTACCAGCAGAAGCTGTCCTTTCGGTAGCGATCGAACGTGCCTTTGCCCATATCATCGGCATCGACATAAACAAAGCCATAGCGCTTCTTCATCTGCCCCGTCGAGGCCGACACCAAATCGATACAGCCCCACGGCGTGTATCCCATCAGGTCAACACCGTCCTCGACAATTGCATCGCGCAGCGCAAGAATATGCCTTCGCAGGTAATCAATATGATACGCATCGTGGACTTTGCCGTCTTCCAGCGCATCGAGTCCGCCCACACCGTTCTCGGCGATAAAGAGCGGAAGATGGTAACGATCGTGGTAGCCGGCAAGCGTCACGCGCAAACCCAGCGCATCGATCTGCCACTTCCAGGCAGTCTCTTTATCCTTGAGGTACGGATTGCGCAACGTCGGGAACACGTTGCCCTCCGCCTTCTCGGCGATCACCTGATCATCGGCGCACACCAAGCGCGAGCAATAGTACGAGAACGAGATGAAGTCGACCGTATGCTCTGCCAGATACTCCGTATCGCCCGGCTCAAAGGGCACGTGAACACCCTCTTTCTCGAGTGCACGCAGCTTCCAAGCAGGATAGGCGCCCGCAGCCATCACGTCTGTGTAGAAGTAGCGGCCGCGGTCCTCCTCATACGCAAGCCATACGTCCTCGGGCGCACAACGGTACGGATAGGTCGCACCGGCAGCGACCATGCAACCCACCTTGTTTGCGGGATCGATCTTGTGCAGAATCTCGACAGCGCGAGCGCTCGCCATAAACATATGGTGCGAGAACGCCGCAGTCACGGCTGCACGGTCACGCTCATCCTCGAGCGTGACACCCGCGTTGAGATAGGACAGCGCCACGCTGTTGATCTCGTTGAACGTAAGCCAATAACGCACGAGGCCCTGGTACGCGCGTCCGACGGTCTCGACGTAGTGCGCATACCGCTCGATCATCTCTCGGCTTTGCCAGCCACCATAGCGCTCGACCAGAGCCAACGGATAGTCGTAGTGCGACAGCGTCACAAGCGGCTCGATTCCATGCTCGCGCAGCGCCTCGAATACCTGACGGTAAAACTCCAAGCCCTCGCCGTTGGGCTCGGCCTCCATCCCTGTGGGAAAAATACGGCTCCAGCAAATTGAAAGACGCAGGCACTTAAAGCCCATCTCGGCAAAAAGCTCGACATCCTCGTGCCAATGATGGAAGAAGTCGTTGCCCCAGCGGCATGGATACAGCCTGTCCGGATCGTCCACGGGCTTTTGCCTGCCAAACATTACATCCCAGCGGTCGGAACCCTGTGGGATCAGGTCGGAGTGCGACATGCCGCGGCCGCCCTCGTTCCAGCCCCCTTCGGCCTGGTTGGCGGCGAGGGCACCACCCCACAAAAAGCCCTCGGGCATACCGGCGGCAGACGTTCTGTCAAAGTAACTCATGCTACTCAGCATCCTCGGCAGAAGCTGCCGCGGCGTTCTCCTGCTCCTGAGCCAGGAGCTGGTTATCGTACACCTTAAAGAACGGGTACCAGACCACAGCCATGACCACGATCAAAACGATCGTAAACACCCAGATGCGCGGGTCGAGGCACTGGACAAAGCCCTGAACGAAGATGGGGAACGTGCCGCTCACCAAGATGTAGAAGTTAGAGACAAGACCCAGTGAGACCGCACCCCAATACAGCAGGGCCGAGATCATGCCGCCTAGCACAAACGGAATCATGAGGATCGGGTTGAAGATGATGGGCGCGCCGAAGATCGCGGGCTCGGAGATACGGAAGAAGCTCGGCACGATCGATGCCCTGCCAAATGCCTTGAGCTGCTGCGACTTTGCCCTAAACGCGCAGAGCGCCACAAAAGAGAACGTATTACCCGTGCCGCCGATGAGGTTGATGGCCAACGACATGAGCACCGGGTGGAACTCAAGCGGCTGCCCGGCAGCATAGAGCGAGGCGTTGGCGGCAAAGGCGGCAAGCGAGACCGGGGCGGTGATGGGCATTACGATCATGTTGCCGTGGACGCCAAAGCACCAAAACAGCAGCGTCATGAAGCAGATAAGCAGTGCGCCGGGCACAGAGTCAACTGCGACGGAAAGCGGGGCAGCGAGCAGCTTCTCGATAACCGAGGGGATGGACAGCGCGGGATCGATCATCTGGATCAGCAGGTTGCCGCCAAAGAAGATGAGGATGTTGGCGAGCATAGGTACGATGGCGCCAAAGGTTTCGGACAAAAACGGCGGCACGCCATCGGGCATCTTGATGGTGATGCCCTTGGTCTGGCAGAAGCGCGTGACCTCGACGGAGACCAAGGCAACGATGATGGCGGTAAACAGGCCCTGCGCACCCAGATAGGTGCAGGGGACCGCCTGGAGCACGGACTCGTCAGCAAGCTGGTAGTAGGACGACGGCGCCGCGGCGATCAGGAACATCACCAGCGAGGTCATGCCGGCGTTAAGCTTGGGCATCTTGTAGGTGCCCGCCAGGTTATATGCGATTGCGAACGTCACGATCACCGACAGTATGCCCATCGTCATATTGAAGGGGATGAGCAGCGTGAGCTTATTGGCCGTCGCAAAATCGAGCCAAGGGCCAAAGACGGACCAGAACCCGCCCTGCGCCACCAGGTCGGCCGTGACCGGCGGGTTGGCGAGGATCATAAAGACGGCAGATACCAAGATGAAGCTGATCGCGCTCATAAAGCCCTTTTGCATGGAGGCAAAGTGGCGCTCGGTGCCGCAGAAATTGGCGATAGGGGTCAGTTTTTCCTGAAGCAGGGTCATGAACTTCTCCATGGTCGCCTCCTAACCCAACAGCGACTGGGCGAGTGCCAGCACGTTGGCGGCGTTGCCCATGCCGTAGTCCTGTGCGGGGATGACCGCGGTCGGCTTACCGCTCCCCTGCTTGACGGTGTTGAGCTGGTAGGACACCTGCGGCCCCAAGAGCAGCACGTCATAATTGGCGCACGTCTCCTGATACTCGCCGATACCCACCGCATCGATATCGAGCTCGATGCCGTTTTGCTCCGCATATTTCTCGAGTTTCTTCATCAGAATGCTTGTAGACAGACCAGCTGCGCAAACAAGAAGGATCTTCATAAGGGATTCCCTTCGCATTGATTGGTTGGATAGTCACCGCACGCCGCTAGGCGTTCTTGGTTGCAGTGCACTCATACAGGCAGATCAGCTCCTGCACGAGCTCCTGAGCAAGCATGGAGCACATGAGGTGGTCCTGAGCATGGACCAGCAACACATCCACCGACAGATGCTCGCCCGCTGCCTCAGTCGAAAGCAGCTGCGTTTGGATGTGGTGAGCCTTGATTCCCGCATCCTTTGACTGCTTCATGAGTTTGGCGGCGGCGTCAAAATCCCCCGCTTTTGCCTTTTCAAGGGCTTCGAAGGCAAGGCTGCGTGCCTCTCCCGCCGCAGCGACCAGCTGAAACGAAACCATCTCGGTTCCCTGATCGTCCATAACGGTCTCCTCTCCCGTGATGTTTGGTTTGTACTTGAATATTCGAAACGCCTATCTCCCGCCCGCAATCCTCGAGGTTTATTGCAGGTAGACAGACAGGGTTATCGACAAAAGAAGTCTTAAGCCGTATGCGCTTGCACAAGCGCCATCAGCTCATGCCAGGACCGGCGCTCGCGTAGGCGCTCGACCCCCTGGCGGTCCATAAAGATCTCGGCGAGCAGTGAGCTCAAGATCCGCGCCTCATCGCCGCCCGACCGGGCAAACGACACCATAAAGACGATATCGACCTCATGGCCGTATTCGTCCCAAAGAATGGGATGTTCGAGCAGGCCCACGGTAACAAAGGCCTCGGCGCTCAAGGGATGCATCCCATGGGGCATGGCTACCCCATTGCCAAACGAGGTGGCACTCGCGCTCTCGCGCTCGGCGACCTCTTGGGCAAACTGGGCATCGACACGGCCGCTCTCGACGGCGCGCTCGGAGAGATATCGGAGAACGGCCTGCTTCGACGACGCCTCAACGCGGTTGAAGAACAGGGCACGGCTAAAGAAAGAGCTTACGAAGTCCGATTGCGCAGTGTCGTCGCTCAGCACCTTGCGGATAGCGTTGACATCGCTCGTCTCCAAGAAGAAATCGGCCTCGCGGACGGGCACGGGCAACTTGACGTTGAGCGGCACCGTTGTGAACACGTAGTCGATGTGCGAAAAATCGAACGTTCCCACGCGGGCGACATCGCATGTCTCAATCGAATCGATATACATGCCAAACTGCTTGCGGTACTGGTGCTCGAGCATACGGGCGCTTCCCGCTCCCGAGGCGCACACGATCAGGATGCGCTTGCGACGCGGCTGGTCGGCTTGCTGCTCGAGGGCCAGGGCAAATGCCATGGCGATGTAGCCGAGCTCTTCATCAGAGGGCTGGCTGCCAAAATGACGCTCGAGTACCTGCGAGGTGCCAGCTGCCATCGAATAGGCCAACGGAAACCTCGTCTTGATATCGGGCAGCATGGGGTTATCCATATGCATGTGATATTCAAGGCGATAGCCCAGAGGGCCGATATGCCGAGCAAGGTTCATGCGAAGTTCAAGATCGCCGCTAAAGTCAAACCTAAACTCATCGTTGACCGCACGTACCATCTCGGAAGCAATCTCCCACATCTCGTCCGAGATAACGGCAGAGCCCTTCTCGGGCACGCCCGTGCCCCTGCCGAGCAAATGGATTGCGATAAAGGCAACCTCTTCTCGGGGCATGCTCACGCCCAGGGCATCCTTGATGTTTGCGGCAATCTGGAAAGCCGCGGCGTATTCGCGCGTTCCCTCCAGTTTTTGAACGTCCGATTCTGCAGCTGGGACATAGCAGCCCTGCTCGATGCGGCCAAGAGCAATGTAAAGATGCATGATGAGATTGCGGGATGCCAGCGAGCTCACCG
This sequence comes from uncultured Collinsella sp., assembly GCA_900545745.1. GTDB lineage: Bacteria > Actinomycetota > Coriobacteriia > Coriobacteriales > Coriobacteriaceae > Collinsella. The sequence continues at coordinate 2,057 of URAD01000044.1, read as the reverse complement.
TGACGGGCGAGGCCGTCAGGGCATCGTCCACACATGCGGCGATGGCCCGCAGGCGCTCGGCGAGCTTTGCATCGTCGGTGTCGGGCAACACGGGCCTCACCAGCGAGGCCAGGCACAGGCGCCGTTGTGACTCCCCGCCCGCAACGCGGATTCCGTAGCGTGGGCGCTTTTCGAGCGTTAAGTCAAATTGGGCGAGTTTCTGCTCTACCAGACGCATGTCATTGGACAGAGTCCGCGCCGAAACGTAGAGTAAATCCGCATACTCCTCAATCGTCACCCACTGGGACCGCATGAGGAGGTCGTTAAGAAGGAAGGACACACGGCCATCGCGCGTATCAGGAATGCCCGGATGGGCCAGAGCCGCACCGTCTAGCAAGCGAGCAAGCTCATCTGCACGTGCAACATCGATACGATACTGCCCCTTGCTGCCAACGATGCGTGCAACCCCTGCAAGGCTGTCGTTTGCGCGATGGATATAGTTTCTCACGGCGCGCTCGCTTACCTTGAGACGCTTGGCAAGTACCGCGACAGCGACAGGCTGAGCGTCCTCGATCATATTTACAAGCTGCTTGACGCGAGCATCCATGTCCTCCTCCTTTCCCTGCGTCTAGTCTAACGCGGTAAAGAATGACACTCCACGTCGCGCTCGTTCCGCCAACTCGGAACAGGTTGCGGGGAGTCCAGCTGAGCTATGGAGAGCCTGGGGAGAGGGCCCGAAAGCAATGCGTCGGTGTGAGATGCGCTTTCCGCAGTCATTGGGGACAGATTTAAATTAGTAGTCATTGAGGACGTTCTTGTTTGACTAGTCGTTTAAGAACGTCCCCAATGACTACTCACCCATCGGGGACTAGGTAAATAGCAAAAGCCCCGCAGTCGGAGCGGACTGCGGAGCTCATGAAGAGAGGCTAGTTTGTGGGCGTCTTGTCTGGCGCCCACGAGAGAGGCAATGGAGTAGAGGCTACTCGTGGATGCGGGTACCGGAGAGACCGGCCATGGTCTCGGCGGCCTTGTCCAGAGCACCGATGATGCAGGTGCGGCCCTTGCGGGAACGGGCGAACTTGATGGCAGCGCGGACCTTGGGCTCCATGGAACCCTTGCCGAACTGGCCCTCGTCGGCCAGGCGCTCGGCCTCGTCGGCGGTGAGGTCCTCGAGCTCCTCCTGGTTGGGCTTGCCAAAGTTGATGGCGACATGCTCAACGGCGGTCAGCAGGAACAGAACGTCAGCGTCGCAATCCTCGGCCAGCAGCTCGCCGCCCAGGTCCTTGTCGATGACGGCGGGAACGCCCTTGTAGCAGCCCTTGTTCTCGTAGTCGCGGACGACGGGGATGCCGCCGCCACCGCAGGCGATGACGATGAACTCGTTGTCGAGCAGGTTGAGGATGGAGTCAGCCTCGACGATCTTCTTGGGATCGGGGGAAGCGACGACGCGACGCCAGCCGCGGCCGGAATCCTCGACGAAGACCTTGGAGGGATCCTCGGCCATGAACTCCTTGGCCTGCTCCTCGGTGTAGAAGGGGCCGATCGGCTTGGTCGGGTTCTTGAACGCGGGATCGTCCGGGTCGCACTCGATCTGGGTGACGACGGTGGCGGCGTGCCAACGCTTATAGCGCTTGTGCATCTCGCGGCCAATGCCCTGCTGCAGGTGATAACCAATGTAGCCCTGGGACATGGCGCCGCACTCGGGCAGCGGCATCTCGGGGGTGCCGATGGCGTCGTGGGCAGCGGCGAAGGCGTTCTGGATCATGCCGACCTGCGGGCCGTTGCCGTGGGTGATGATGATCTCGTTACCCTGCTCAATCAGGCCGAGAAGGGCGTGAGCGGTGTTGCTCACGGCCTCGATCTGCTCAACGGGGTTGTTGCCGAGGGCGTTGCCGCCAAGGGCGACGACAATACGATCGGGCTTGCCAAGAGGCTTAGACATTGCTGGAATCCTTTCTGTAAAAGGCCTACAACCCATTAATAACCCGCGCCCGTGCGATACGCGAGTTTATTAAGGTTTATATTCTCTTTATCGCTCATTTTATTCATTTTGAAAATAGTTGAACGGTGAACGGTCG
>URAD01000043.1 GCA_900545745.1 uncultured Collinsella sp. | reverse complement strand
TGACGTCGAGGTGCGCCGCGGCGCCCTCGCCCACCTCGAGCGCGACGCCCGAGGAATCATAGCCGCGATACTCCATACGCTTGAGGCCCGTGACCAGGATGTTCTTTGCAATATCAGAGCCGGTGTAGCCGACGATTCCGCACATAGGATAAATCCCTTCGTTCGCGTGACTGCAAGACGTCCACGCACAGGGGGCGCTGAGACGTATAACGTTCGAGTATTGTACTCACGCAAACGCAAGCTGATATACCAGAAGTGGTACCTCAACTTAGATACCACCCGATGCACACACGTCCAGCCGGTCCAAACCACCACAATGGGGACAGGCACCTTCGTGGTGGTTTTGGCCGGGGCGGCGGCCTGTCCCGGCGATTTATCTCAATCTGTAACAACTAGGACACCAAAAGCGGGCTTGCTGTTACAGATCGAGATTTTCCGTCCGACCTCGGCGTTTCGTCTCGATCTGTAACAGGTAGAGCCGGTTTTGCCGTCCAGATGTTACAGATCGAGACAATTGAAGGCCGGAACAGCAAAACCGCCACGAAGGGGACTATCCCCTTCGTGGCGGTTTGGGCGGCGGCGTTTGTCTATGAGGTTTGCTTGGGGAAGGTCGTTGCGAGCGCTACGACGGCAAGTCCTGCCACCACGTAGAAGGCCGTGGCCGCCGACTTTGCGCGAACCTCGGCATTGTCCGCCAAGAGCTCTCCCTGCGCCTCGGGTGCAACGCCCATCGATTCCAGGCGCGCCGTAAACGCGGCATCACTCTCGTAGGTATAAACAACCTCTTCGAGCGCCGCCTTGCTCTGCGTGTCGACCACATTACTCGCATCAATACGCGCATCGAGACCGGTGTTGACGGCGATAAGCAGGACCGAACCCATGGCGGCAGAGCCCAACGCGAGGCCCAGGTTACGCGCCGCACCCTGGATGCCGCCCGATTGCTGGGCGTCACTCGGCGGCACGGCGGAAGCGACAATGTTGTTAGCCTGTGAGTTCACCAGGCCAACGCCCACGCCACCAAAGAGCGTACCGACCACCATAATGGGCGTCAGCTCGGACGCGCGCACGCCAAACGCCATGCTCACACAGGCCGCCGCCATAAAGACATAGCCCGTACGCACCACTGACCAAGGCTTAAGCTGCGGAAACTTGCGCGGCACAAACATTGCGAGCACCAGCATGGGCACACCCGAGATGATGCCCAAAAGCGCTGTTTGCATGCCGCCAAGGCCAATTACAAGCTGATAGTACGAAGTGCCGACCAGACCCTGAGCGCCCATGTAGAAAAATGGCAGAGCAATGGCGATGACGCCGGCGCGAACGGTGGGATTGCGCACAAAGCTCGACGGCAAAATCGCTATGCCGTGGGTGCGCTCCATCCAGTGCTCGACCGGAATCAGCATCACCAGCAATAGCAGGCCGACGCCGACAATAGGCAAAGCGGGAGAAATACCGGCGATCGTGAAGGGAGCCTGCGGTAAGGGAGCAAATACGCCCCAGGTCGAGATGCGCGAAAGACCGCACATAACGGCGAACAATCCCAGAGAGGCAATAACCGCACCCGGCGCGTCAAACTTGCCCGCGTGCAGCCCGCCACCCGTCGGCAGCTTTGCGCTCGCAACGAGCAGTGCGACAAAATAGGCGGCGAGCACGCCGAAGGTCACGCGAAAACCTGCGATATCGACCAGAATGCCCAGCGCGATAGGAATAATCGTCGCAAGCGCCGCCGATGCGGCAATCACGCCATATGCCTGCTTGCGCTCCTCGCCTTCGTACAGCATGGACACCATGCCCAGTACCGAAGGGATAATGAGGCTTGCGCCCAGCCCGACCATCAGTCGGCCACCCCAAATAAGCAGCTCAATGCTCGGTGAAAACGCGCACAGCAGCTCTCCCACCACAGCAAGCACCAATCCGGCACGGAAGTTGCGGCACCACCCGATAACCATGCCGAGCAAACCGCTCGCAAGCATAAAGGTGCCCGCCATAAGCGAATAGACCGTGCTCGCCATCTGCACGTCCGAGAGCGGACATCCAAACACGCGCATCATCTCGGCCATGGCAACCGAAAACGCACCGTTGTCTGCCGAGGTACCCACCTGAGCGCATGCCAGCACGATCAGCGGCGCCAGTCGCGCCAAACGAGAAGTCGCCGCAGGCTCCATCCCCGAGTTCGAAACCGCGCGATTCATGCACATCACCATCCGCTTTTTTCATTCCGTATATGCGGCAAGGATTTAAAAAACCCTTCCCCTACTCATCATAAAAAATGCGTATCATGACAGGTGCCACGCTCTTTTCCAGATATACGGCAAATCGAACTTTCTCGCGACCCTAGGGAGCCCCATGAGCATCAATCAGCGACAAGCAAAGCTGCTTAAAATCCTGCTCGGCCAGGCGGGCTACACCCCGACAGTCGATATCTCCGATGCCCTTGCTTGCTCGGAGCGCACCATCCGCAACGACATGCGGACCGCTAACGCCTTCCTCGACGAAATGGGCATCCAAGCGGCAATTGTCTCCAAGCGCGGCAACGGCATCCGCATCGATGGCGACAGCACGCAGCGCGGTCAGATATCGGACATCATCAAGGAACGTTCGCTTTCCATGGACGCCGGTCTTGACCGCTTCTATCGCGGCATGTTGCTGCTCACCTGCGACTACCGGCACCAATACACCACCGAATCGCTTGCGCGGGCCATCCTCACCAACAAACAGCAGGCCCAAGACGACCTGCGCACATGGAACGAGCTCATGACGCCGTTTGGAGCCCAAATCGTACGCGGGCGCCGCATTACGGTCGAGGGTCCCGAGGAGTACATCCGATTCTTCGTCGTCTATTATCTGTTTGAGCTCGCGTCGACCGCCATGAAGCGCCGCATTGAGCCACAGCTCTTTGGCGGCAACGAGCAATTCTTCAACGACCTCATCGCATACGTCGAGCGCGAAAGCCGAACGCTCTATACCGACAACGCCCGCCACCAGCTTGCCGTCTACCTGCAGATTATGGTCCTGCGCATTCTTAAGGGCAAAGAGGTCGGTGGTTACACCTCGGCGATTCCCGTTGTGTACGACGACGTCGCCAACCACATTGAGCAGCACTTTGGCATCGAGGTCTCCGCCAACGAGCGCGGCATCATCCGCGACCTCTTTACGGTCTCCACGCGCCGCTGGACGCCCGAGTTCCAGCGCACATATCAGCCCACACCCGAGGCGGCGCGCCTCACCGAGGAGTTATTCTGCGCTCTCGGCGAACGCTTTGGCACGCGACCGCCGCTTCATCTTGAAAAGCCCTGCGCCGCGCCCATCGAAGCCGGACAAACTCACATGCGCTATGAACGCGCCATCTCACTGCCCCAGGAAAACACCTGGACGGTGCGATACGAAAACATGGCCTCGTTTATGCGCCTGTCCGAGGTGCTGCGCGACGCGCCCGGCCTATCTGGGCTGAATCTATACCAGACCGACGTGACGCGCCTGGCGATGCTATTGCTCTCGTATATGGACGGCCTGTCCTCGCACGATCAATGGCGTGTCGGACTCGTGGTCAACTGCGGCATTGAGCAGGTCTTCTATGCGCGCGATCGACTTGAGCGGCTCATTCCCTGCATGCGGGTCGCGCGTGTGCTGACCGAAACAGAAGTCGCCGAGATTGAATCAGACCCCAAGCACAGCAGCCTCGACTTCCTGGTCTCATTCGACCCCATCAAGACGACGCTTCCACTCTGCGTGCTGAGCAATGCCATCGATGACGCCGATCGCAGCCGCATCGAGCTGCTGCTCATGAAGCTTGGATGCCCCCACGCACTCGACGACGCCCCGCTTGCCGGCGGTCTTCCCGAGCGCGAGCTCGATATCTCGCACGCGCGCATGCTCACGCGCACCCTTCACGCTGCACTTGTCGAAGACGGCCTCTGGCGTGGCACGCTCTCCGGCTTCTCGAACACCTTCGAGATGCTGTCGTTCACGCACGGACCTTGGCTCTTGCTGACCGTATGTTCCCAAGATGTCGCTCAAACCGGGGCCGTGCATTACCGCGTGGAAACACGAGTCGGCTTTACCGGCGACCGCCTGCAACACATCCTGGTGCTCTGCGTCGCCCCAAGCGATGAGCGCGTCCTCACTCCGGCCACACAGCGCTTCCGCAAGCTCGCATCCGAGGCCGGTCTCAAACGGTAGACGGCGTGGGCGCCCATCGCGCGTGCCCATGCAAGCCTTCAAATACGCTTAAGCGCAAAGAACCCGTGGCCGCCCCTGCAGCCACGGGTTCTTTTTAGCGTCTATGGCCTATGCCATGACAAAGCTATTTGCGCGTCCAGACAGTCTCGCCCTCTTTGACCGTCTCGAGAACGCGCAGGTTGCGCACCTCGTCGAGCTCGATCTTGAGCGGGTTCTTCTCGACAATGCAGAAGTCGGCCAGCTTGCCGGCCTCGAGCGTGCCCTTACGGTCGAGCTCGCCATACTGGAAAGCGCCGTTGACCGTGATGGCCTTCAGACCCTCGTACACGCTGATCTTCTGATTCTCGTCCAGCTGAGCGCCGCCCTTGGTGACGCGCTTGGCGGCGCACCACACAGCCTCAAAGAAATTGGGGCGCAGCACCGGCGTGTCGGTGTGGAAGGTAAACGGCAGGCCGCACTCCAGAGCGTCATGGCAGGCAGACACGCGACCGCCGCGCACGGGACCGAAGTTCTTAAGATGCACGTCGGCCCAGTACCAGATATGGCTGGCGAAAATCGACGGGATCATGTTGATCTCGGCCATCTGCTCGTACTGATCGCGGCGGGCAGTCTGGCAGTGGATCATGACCGGGTGCAGGCTCGCCTTATCGGGATTGGGCGAATCCTCCAGCGCGCGCTTGTACACACGCAGGTACTGGTCGGCAGCGGCATCGCCGTTGGTGTGGGCAAGCAGCTGATGGTTGCCGTCAATGGCCTTGCGCATAAAGTCATATGCGGCCTTGTCGGTCATGGTGCCATAGCCGCAGTAGCCCTCGCCCTCATCGCCGGGGGTGTAGGGCTCGGTCATCCATGCTGTACGGCCCTGGGGAGAACCGTCGAAGAACATCTTGAGGCCGCCGATACGGAAGTGGCCGGTGTAGTCCTGCGAGACAAAGGACTCGTGGTCGGCCAAGATCTTGTCGACATCCTCGCCGTACATGGGATAGCTCACGACGTCCATCTTGAGCAGGCCTTTTTGAGCAAGACCGCAGAACAGCGCCGCAAAATCGGCGGTGGTAGCGCCCTCCTGGCAGGTGGTGATGCCGTTTTCCAGGTAGATGTCCTGCATCTCGCCGATCATGACGTCCATGTCCATTTTCTGGCGCGGCTGAGTCGCGGCGAAGACCGGCCACATAGCGCCCGGCTCCTCGCAGTAACCATCCGGCGTGCCGTCGGCCTCGCGACCGTAGCGAGCGCCCTCGGGATCGGGAGTCTCGGCGGTAATGCCGGCAAGCTCCAGCAGCTTGGTGTTGGCAACGACCATGTGGCTCGAGGCGTGCACGGCGATAACCGGAATGGTCTCGCTCACGCGGTCGAGCACGTGACGGTTGGGGTGCTCATGCTCGGCCAGAGAATTCTGGTCGTAGGACACGCCCATGATCACGCCGTCCTCGCCAATGCCGCGCTGCTCGGCAAAGGCAGCCAGACGCTCGACGATCTCATCGAAATCCGCCGCGCCGTTAAGGTCGGCAGCCACGATGTACTGCGTGCAGCCAGAGATGTGGCTGTGGGGGTCAATCAGACCGGGCATAAGGCAGGCGCCGTTGAGATCAATCTCCTCGGCATCCTCTGCCTGAGCGCGAGCCTCCTCGAGCGAGCCGGTAAACGCGATGGTGCCGTCGTCTGCAACCAGCAGGGCCTCAAAAGTATCGCCCTCGCCGGTCATGGGAACAAAGTCGCCGTTAAAGTACAGCTTCTTCATGACCTACTCCTCCTCTTTGGAGAACTTCTTGATAGCAGGGGTGGTGGCCAGGCCAAGCACGATGATGGCAGCGCCCACGTAGTAAGCGAAACGCGTGGAGTTGAAGCGGGACTGGGCATTGATCTCGACCAGGGCGTCGCGCTCCTCATCGCTCATATCGATGTCCTCAATAGAAGCGCGGAAGTTCTCATCGGAGACGAGGTCGATATTGCGCTCGGAAATAGCGGCGACGGTGGACTCGGAAATGCGGGAATCGTTAGCGGCTGCATCCTTCACGGAGTTGGTGATACCAAAGAGCAGCACGGCACCCAGCAGGGCAATGCCGATGGCCTGGCCAACGTTACGCATGGTGGTCTGAATGCCGCCGGACTGGGAAGCGTCGCGCTCGTTCACGGCAAGGGCGACAACGTTGTTGGCCTGGGCGGAAACGATACCGGCGCCCGAGCCGGCAACAACGCAGCCAATGAGAATGCCCGGCATGGAAGCAGCGTCGAGCGTAACGGAGAACGCCATGATGATCAGGGCGGCGGCAAGGGTGAGGTAGCCGACCTGGATGACGCGACGCGGGTTAGCCTTCGGCATGAACTTGGGGATACCGATGGAGAAGGCGAAGGTCGGAACGCCAACGACGATGGAGAGCACACCAACGATAGCCGGAGACCAGCCAGCAACGATCTGCAGGTAGGGGGCCATCAGAATGGACTGAACACCCATGAAGAAGAACGTGATGGCGGAGGCGGCGAGACCGGCGAGGACCTGCGGGGTCTTAAGGAAGGACTGGGGCAGCAGGGCAAAGCCGTTCTTCTCCTCGACCTTCTTCTCGACGTTGATCATAACGATGAGGATGATCACGCCCAGGACAGCCATGGGCAGGCAGGGGGAGATACCGGCGATGGTGAAGGGGCATGCCGGGAAGGGCTCGACGAGGCCCCAAGCGGAGATGCGGGACACGCCGACCAGGAACAGGAACAGGCCGGTTGCGGCAAGGGCAACGCCGACGCCATCGAACTTGAGCTTCTCATCGGACTGCTCGATCTCGGGCAGCTTGAAGGACAGCAGGAACACGAGTACAAAGTAGGCGGCGAGGACGAAGAACGTCACGCGCATGCCGGCGGCCATGAGCACGATCGAAAGCAGCAGCGGCAGCAGGGCGGAAAGGCCGGAGGCGGCGCCTATGCAGCCAAAGGCAAGCACGCGGTTCTTACCGTGATAGATCTTGGGAACGAGGCCCAGAACCGAGGGAATCATGAACGACGCGCCGAAGCCCACGAGGGTACGGCCGCCCCAAATGAAGACGGTCATGTTGGGGGAAACGGCAAGGACGACCTCGCCGGCGGCGCACAGCAGGGCGCCCATGCGGAAGTTCTTCTTCCAGCCGATGATGGTACCCATCATGCCACCGGCGATCATAAAGGCGCCGGCCATGAGGGAGTAGACCATGTTGGCGAGCTGGATGTCGGCGGTGGTGGCGCCGAGGTCCTGCGTCAGGGCGGTTGCGGCGAGCGAAAGGGCGCCGTTATCGCCCGAAGTGCCCATCTGGGCCAGGATCAGAACGAGAACGGGGAGAAGCATGAACTTCTCGGCACCCTTCTCCTCTGCCACAGCTTTAGCTTTAGCCATGTGTTGGTTCCTTTCTTTTCCGTTTCACGCGGGCATTGAACCCCTTTGAGCCCGCGCGTCTTGTCGAGGCAAATATAGGCTGGAGCGCAATACGGACGGCATCAGAGCCATTGCCGTAGATACGGCAATTCTGACGGCGGGCCTAAAGGGCATCTGCTTTTTCTCGTGAAAAGCAAAACGGCCGACCCCTTTGCTCGGGCCGACCGTTTTGAAGAGAAAGTTTGATTGTTGGAAAATCCTAGGCAGTCGCGGCGACTTCCCCAGCGTCGACGCCCGCGGTGGTGGCACCGATGACGACGTAGCCGCTCACACAGCCGGCAACAGCGCACATAACGCCCTTAAAGATCATCATGCCCGTGCGCGAAAGCGGCAGCGGGAGCACAAAAGTGCAAAGCCATGCAAGGGGCGTGGCAACTACAAGGGCAATGATGCCAACGACGATCGACAGGGGAATCGACTTTTTGGGCAGCTTGGCCAGCCAACCATAGCCTTCAGAATTGCCCGGGTAAACGCCCTTGTTGAAATCCATCTTGGTCAGCGGCACCACGCACCAGGTCAAAATGAGACCAAGCAGGGCGCCTGTCAGCGCAATCTCCTCGACAACCTTACCGGCGGCAAAGGTAATATCGGCGTCCCCCGCGTGCATGCCCATAAAGATGAGCGCGTTAACGATGCCGTTGACGATGCCGTAACCGACGATGCACTTGTTCTTAAGATAGCTCTGGTAGTCCTTTGCGGCGGCCATATGCCCTCCCCATTTTCGTAGTGTCATTTGAGTGGGGCCAGTGTATCCTCACGCATCACGCCCGCTGACCAGAAGGATTGCCGTTTTTACGGCAACAGCCACACCCCAAACCACCACAAAGGGGGACAGGCACCTTTGTGGTGGTTTTCAACATGGTGGGCTTTGACACCCCAGGGGCGGGCGATGCTACAATCTGGCTTGTACTTGAAACGCATCAAAGGGGCCGCTATGGCAAAGGTTAAAATCAGCGACGTCGCGCGCGAAGCCGGGGTTTCGTTGGGCACGGTTTCCAACGCACTCAACCATCCCGAAAAGCTGCGCCCCGAGACCCTCAAGCTCATAAATGAAACCATCAATCGACTGGGCTACCTGCCCAACCAAAGCGCCCGTCAGCTCGCGGGCGGCGCCACCAAGTCCTTTGGCCTGGTGCTCCCCCGTCTCG
>URAD01000042.1 GCA_900545745.1 uncultured Collinsella sp. | reverse complement strand
ACCCAGCAGCCTCTGGGCGGCAAGGCCCAGTTCGGCGGCCAGCGCTTCGGCGAGATGGAAGTTTGGGCACTGTACGCATACGGTGCTTCCAACGTCCTGCAGGAGATCCTGACCGTCAAGTCCGACGATACCGTGGGCCGCGTCAAGACTTACGAGTCCATCGTCAAGGGCGAGAACGTTCCGGTTCCGGGTATCCCCGAGTCCTTCAAGGTTCTCGTCAAGGAGATCCGTTCCCTCGCGCTGGACATCGAGCCCATGCACGATGCCGACGAGGACGCCTCCGCCCCTGTGACCGCCGAGGAGACCTCTGCTCTCGACGACCTGGCTGCGCTCGCCGGCGTTGACGCCGACGTCGAGGCCCAGGATGCCGAGACCGCCGAGGCACCCGAGGCTGTCGCCGCCACGACCACTGATAAGGAGTAGTTGACTGTGGCAGATTTCGAAGCTACTGATTTTGACTCGGTAAAGATCTCCCTTGCCTCCGCCGACCAGATCCGTTCCTGGTCGCACGGTGAGGTCAAGAAGCCGGAGACCATCAATTACCGTACCCTCAAGCCCGAGAAGGACGGCCTGTTCTGCGAGAAGATCTTCGGTCCCGCCAAGGACTGGGAGTGCTCCTGCGGCAAGTACAAGGGCATCCGCTTTAAGGGCATCGTCTGCGAGCGCTGCGGCGTCGAGGTCACCTCGGCCAAGGTGCGTCGCGACCGCATGGGCCACATCGAGCTCGCCGCACCCGTGTCCCACATCTGGTACTTCAAGAGCCCCACGAGCTTCCCGATGAGCCGTATGCTCGACATCAAGTCCAAGGACCTCGAGAAGGTTCTGTACTTTGCCAGCTACATCATCACCGAGGTTGACTACGAGGCTCGCGAGGCCGACGCCGACGACCTGCGCGAGGAGCTCGCCGCCGATCTGGAAGAGATCGATGCCGAGTGCGCCCGTCAGATCGAGTCCCTCAAGGAGCAGGGCGACCCCGAGAACTTTGACGAGTTCTCCGACGAGGAGCCGCTGACCCCCGAGGAGATCGCCTCTGGCATCGTCGACATCGAGGAAGAGTGCAAGGACGAGAAGCAGCTCCGCACGGACGCCTTCAACGCCTTCATGAAGCTCACCGAGCGCGACCTCATCTCCGATGAGCCGCTGTTCCGCGAGATGACCCGTTACTACTCCATGTACTTCAAGGGTGGTATGGGTGCCGAGGCTGTCCGCGACCTGCTCGCTGCCATCGACCTCCCCTCCGAGGCCGAGAAACTCAAGGCCATCATCGCCGACGAGGATTCCCAGAAGCAGAAGCGCGAGAAGGCCGTCAAGCGCCTTGAGGTCGTTGACGCCTTCCTGAAGGGCGGCAACAGCCCCGCGAACATGATCCTGGACGTCATCCCGGTCATTCCGCCCGATCTGCGCCCGATGGTCCAGCTCGACGGCGGCCGCTTCGCCGCGTCCGACCTCAACGACCTGTATCGCCGCGTGATCAACCGCAACAACCGACTCAAGCGCCTGCTCGACCTGGACGCCCCCGCGATCATCGTGAACAACGAGAAGCGCATGCTCCAGGAGTCCGTGGACGCCCTGTTCGACAACGGCCGTCGTGGTCGCCCGGTCTCTGGCCGTGGCGGTCGCCCGCTCAAGTCGCTCGCCGAGGCCCTCAAGGGCAAGCAGGGTCGTTTCCGTCAGAACCTGCTGGGTAAGCGTGTCGACTACTCCGGCCGTTCGGTTATCGTTACCGACCCCAAGCTGCTGCTGCACCAGTGCGGTCTGCCCAAGACCATGGCGCTGGAGCTCTTCAAGCCCTTCGTCATGAAGCGCCTGGTCGAGCTTGGCAAGGTCGAGAACATCAAGGGTGCCAAGCGCGCTATCGACCGCGGTGCCACCTTTGTGTGGGACATCCTCGAAGAGGTCATCGACGGCCGCGTCGTGCTGCTCAACCGTGCACCGACCCTGCACCGTCTGTCCATCCAGGCCTTTGAGCCGGTGCTGGTCGAGGGCAAGGCTATCCACCTGCATCCGCTGGTCTGCTCGCCCTTCAACGCCGACTTCGACGGCGACCAGATGTCTGTCCACGTGCCGCTGTCCAGCCAGGCTCAGGCCGAGGCCCGCGTGCTCATGCTCTCTGCGAACAACCTGCGCTCGCCGGCATCCGGCAAGCCGGTCAACATCCCCTCGCAGGACATGATCATCGGTGTGTACTACCTCACCCAGGTCCGCGACGGTCTGCCGGGCGAGAACCACGTGTTCGCCAGCTTTGACGACGCGCTGCACGCCTATGACTGCCGCTCCGAGGTCGACATGCAGGCCAAGATTCAGGTCCGCGTGTCCGCTGCCGACGCCAATGTCATCAACGAGGACGGCACCCGTATCTTCCGCGTCAAGAACGGCAAGAACGAGTTTGTCGACTACGACGTCACCGGCAACAAGACCGCGCGCTTCGAGACCTCCATCGGCCGCATCATCTTCAACCGCCAGTGCCTGCCCGAAGACTATGAGTTCATGAACTACAAGATGGTCAAGGGCGACGTGGCCAAGCTGGTTGCCGACTGCTGCGATCGTTACCCCGAGGCCAAGGTCGGCCCGATCCTCGACGCCATCAAGTACTCCGGCTTCCACTACGCTACCCGCGCCGGCCTCACCATCTCGGTGTGGGACGCTCTCATCCCTGCCGAGAAGCAGGAGCTGCTCGATCGCGCCCAGGCCAACGTCGACCAGATCAACGAGTACTTCGAGGAGGGCTTCATCAACGAGACGGAGCGCCACATCGAAGTCGTTAACGAGTGGACCGCTTGTACCGACAAGGTCGCAGCGCTCATGCTCGACATGTTCGACGAGGAGAACCCGCTGTACATGATGGCTGACTCCGGCGCCCGTGGTTCTAAGACCCAGCTGCGTCAGCTCGGCGGCATGCGTGGTCTGATGGCAGACATGTCCGGCGAGACGATCGACCTTCCCATTAAGGCGAACTTCCGCGAGGGCCTGCTGCCGCTCGAGTACTTCATTTCGACCTACGGCGCCCGTAAGGGCCTGGTCGATACCGCATCCCACACCTCGGACTCTGGTTACCTGACCCGTCGTCTGGTCGACGTGGCCCAGGACGTCATCGTCCGCGAGGAGGACTGCGGTACGCACGAGGGCGTCACCTACAACCTCATCATCCCCGGCACCACCGACCTCAACACCGACCTCGTCGGCCGTTGCTTCATTGAGGACGTCGTGGCTCCCGATGGCACCGTGCTCTTTGAGCAGGACGGCTACATCGAGAAGGTCGCCGACATCCAGAAGATGGTCGATGCGGGTCTCAAGAAGGTCAAGCTTCGCGCGCTGCTCACCTGCCGCTCCAAGTACGGCGTGTGCCAGAAGTGCTACGGCTGGGATCTTTCCACCCGTCGTCCGGTCGCCATCGGTACCGCGGTCGGCATTATTGCCGCCCAGTCCATCGGCGAGCCCGGTACGCAGCTTACGATGCGTACCATTCACTCCGGCGGCGTCGCTGGCGTCGACGATATTACGCAGGGTCTGCCTACGGTCAGCCGTATGTTCGATATCGTCGGCAACGTCAACGAGAAGATCCTGGGTCGCGAGGCCGAGCTGGCTCCGTACTCCGGCCACCTCTCGATTAAGCCCGAGAAGTCCGAGTACGTGCTGACGCTCACCGACTCCGAGGATCACACCCGTGTCCTCGATGAGCGTCGCGTCCCCGCTTCGGTGCGCTTCATGCCCGAGATCGAGGACGGCTGCGAGGTTCGCGCCGGCGATCAGATCACCAAGGGCTTCGTCAACTTCCGTAACCTGCGCAAGCTGACCGACATCGAGTCGACGATGCACACCTTCGTCGAGAGCGTCAAGGACGTCTACACCAGCCAGGGCGTCGACCTGAACGACAAGCACATCGAGGTGCTCGCACGTCAGATGCTGCGTCGCGTTCAGATCACCAACCCCGGCGACTCCAAGTACCTGCTTGGTCAGTACGTCGACCGCTACGAGTTTGCCGACGAGGTCGAGCGCGTTGCCCGTCTGGGCGGTCAGGCTCCTGTGGCCGAGCCCGTCATCCTGGGTACGCTCAAGGTCGCGTCCAACATCGACTCCTGGCTGTCGAGCGCTTCGTTCATCCGTACCGCTGGCGTCCTTACCGAGGCTGCCATTGAGGGCAAGGTCGACCACCTGCTCGACCTTAAGTCCAACGTCATCGTCGGTAAGAAGATCCCGGCCGGTACCGGCCTCAAGCCGTACGCCAACGCCAAGCTGACGTATCGCACGGCCGACGGCTATGTCGACATCGACGGCCCGGCTTCGCCCAACGCCAAGTCGCTGCCCGAGTGGGCTCCTGTGGAGCTCAAGGACCTGGACGAGCAGCTCCCGCAGCAGCTCGACTGGGCCGGCTACGACGAGTTCGGTGGTGCTGACGGTTCGTTCACTCGCAACGGCCACACCATCTCCGCCGAGAAGGCTCGCCTGTACCTGTTCGACGACCTGGGCGTGTCGCAGCGCTGGACCAACAAGTTCAGCGAGGTCGGCATCGAGACGGTCGGCGACCTGGTCGGCAAGTCCGAGGAGGATCTGCTGCGCATCGACGGCATCGGTGCCAAGGCAATCGAGGAGCTCCGTGACGGCCTTGAGGCCCACGACCTGCTCTACATCCTCGAGAACAATGACGACGTTGCCGACGAGGAAGACCTCTCGCAGCTGCTGCAGATGGTCTTTAGCCCCGACGGTCCGGACGACATCCTGCTGGGCACCTCCGCTGCGCCGACGCATCACGCCGACGCCGACGAGGAGCTCCTGGGCGCCCCGATCGACGACAAGAAGGCTCCCGCCAACGGTGCCATCAACGAGGACATGGCTTCCCTCGACGAGCTGCTCAATCAGCTCGTGGACACCGACGACGCCGAAGAGGCCAAGGACAACGACGAGGAGTAATTAGTTCCGCCGTTCTAACGAACGGCGGCGACCTCCGTTGCTGCGCGGCCCCCAGAGCTACAATCTGTCATTCAAAAGGCAGGGCATGACCAAAAGGTCAATGCCCTGCCTTTTTCATGCCACCTTGTACGCTCTGGGGGCCGCTCGCTTGCGTATGCTCAACCTGTTGCGCTCCGTTGATCCCTTGGGGACCTGCCAAAAAAGGGACAGGGTTATTTTGGTCGGTTTTTCCTGCTTGAATTTGAAACATTTCGCTCGGCAAGAGCGTATCTATGGTGAGGGCCTCATCAAGAATCATGAACATCACCGGGAGGTGATTATGGAAGAACAAGCATTTAGACAGGCGGTCGAAGATCACCGGGATGTCGTGTTTCGGATCGCATTGACGTACCTGCGCGATCGTGCCGATGCCGACGATATTGCCCAAGATGTCTTTCTTAAGTTGCTTAAAAGCGATGGACACTTTGAGAGTTGGGAGCATCTTCGCCGCTGGCTTATCCGGGTCACGATCAATGAATGTAAATCGCTCTTTCGAAAGCCATGGAGGCGTGTGGAGGATATTGAGAACCTGGCCGATTCGCTTTCGGCGGCGCAGGATGAGACCAAGGCGGTTCTGTCAGACGTTATGCGACTTCCGGAGCGATTCCGTGTTCCCATCGTGCTCTATTACTATCTGGGCTTTTCGACCTCAGAGATTGCCGAGTTACTGCATGTGCCAGCCGCGACCGTTCGAACGCGTTTAGCTCGCGGTCGATCGAAGCTCAAATTCATCCTAGAGGAGGGCGACCGTGAAATCCAATCAAATCAAGCAGGCCTTCGAGTCCGTCCAAGCCGATAGCGATCTTGCTGACCGTGTTCTTTATGCCGCTGCTGGTGAGCCGCTTCGCCGAAAGGGTCACGCGAAGCCTCTGTATGTTGCCGTGATCGGATGCCTTGCCGGAGTGCTGGCGACCGGAGGGGTCGCCTACGCCGTCGTCAATTCCAGTTATTTTGCCTCTGCCTGGGGAAACCATGGCAACGGAGAGTCCATTACCTGGACTCAAGGTGGCTCGTCGGGGACTAAATATACCTACACCAGAGAGTTTGGCGATGGCATCGCGCCCCAAAGCCTGGAAGGCGCAGTCCAGGAGGTTAATCTGTCCGTCGAGGGCAACGGCTATACGCTTGATATCCATGAGATGGCAATCGACCAAAACGGCTGCGGAGCCGTGACGTTTACGTTGTCCAATCCAAATGGAGTTAACTACTACAAGCCAGCAGCAGAGATTGGCGAACTTGTTCTCTATGGTGAAGAAGAGCAGGGCATCGGCACGCCCGATATGAAGTTCGGCGAGGAATGGCCTGACACACGCAGCACAATTGATAAGGACACATCAAGCGATACTGTCATTAATGGCACGATGTACTTTGCCGCTATGGATCGCGAGCGAGATTTGCAACATGCTGTCACCTGGAATATCCATTGGACCGAGGGTGAAGGTGAGAGTGCGAGGCGGTTTGAGGCGTCGACACCCGAGTTCAATATTGGAGCGTACGTCGATACAAAGGAACTCCGCTCCGGTGACTCGCCTCTTGAGATTAGCCCGTTTTCCATCCAGACGCACATCGATGATTTGGGCTATGAAGCAGTTGATAATAAGCTGACCGTCAGCTACAAGGATGGATCGGAGCAGATTATCGAAGATGACGACGCAGGGGTGTTCAACTTATATTTTTCTTATGGGCGCAATAGCGGAGAGAACATCTGGGTGCCAACGAAGTTGATTGATGTCGATCAAGTTGTCTCGGTAACCCTTGAAATTGTGAGGTATACATCAACAGGGGAGACCGAAACGAAAGAGCCCTTTACCATCGTCTATTCGTAAGATTTGGGGTCGCTTCCTACTAGGGGAAGCGGCCTCTTTTGCGTTAAATGGAAACGCCGCCGATTTCCATGCGACAGATGAGAGCAGATCACCGCTGGAGCGCGACGTTTCCCCAGATAAAACCGACCAAAATAAACCTGTCCCTATTTGGAAGGGAACGTTGCCCCGACAAGCACGTCGGATTCCCGGTCCGGGCGGCCCGCTGTTTAAGTTTGTCGCGAGTTCCGCACGCAAAGGAAAGCACTTAATGTGCTTTCCGTCTTGCGCAGGACTGTAGAGCAGCAAACTTAAACAGCGGGCCGCCCGGGCCGGGAATCCGCCCCCGCGCACAGGAGGGGATTCCTTTTGTGTAGGCTTTGCGGAAATATGGCTATTTTGGGATACGCCCGGCGGCGTGGTCTGTTGACGGCACAGCTAACGCCACGTATCCTATCGAACTGCGTGTTTCGTAGGGGGATGCTGACCCCTCGATTCAAGCCGTTGCACTTTACAGAAAGCTGGAATCATTCGAGAAGGAGTACGCTTTGCCTACTATTAACCAGCTGGTTCGCCAGGGCCGTCGTTCCGTGCCCAAGAAGTCCAAGAACGCTGCTCTGCAGCACAACTCCCAGAAGCGCGGCGTGTGCACCCGCGTCTTCACCACGAGCCCCAAGAAGCCGAACTCGGCTCTTCGTAAGGTTGCCCGTGTTCGCCTCGTCAACGGCATCGAAGTTACTGCTTACATCCCGGGTGAGGGCCACAACCTGCAGGAGCACTCCATCGTGCTCGTCCGCGGCGGTCGTGTCCGTGACCTCCCTGGTGTCCGTTATCACGTCATCCGTGGCGCCTACGACGCTGCTCCGGTCCAGAACCGTATGCAGGCCCGTTCCAAGTACGGTGCTAAGCGCCCCAAGGCCAAATAAGCCAGATAACGTTTTGATACTTTCGCCGTGTGCCGCCTAAGCGCCGCACGGTAGACACTTAAGGAGATTTCACATGCCGCGTCGTGCAGCAGCTAATCGTCGTGAGGTTCAGCCTGACGCCGTTTACAACAACCGCCTGGTGACTCAGCTCATCAACAAGGTCCTTCTTGACGGCAAGAAGGCCACCGCTGAGCGCATCGTTTACACCGCTTTCGAGATCGTTGCCGAGAAGTCCGAGGGTGGCGACGCTCTCGCTACCTTCAAGAAGGCTATGGACAACGTCAAGCCCACGCTCGAGGTTAAGCCCAAGCGTGTCGGTGGCGCTACCTATCAGGTCCCGATGGAGGTCAACTCCCGTCGTTCCACCGCTCTGGGTATCCGCTGGATCGTCAACTTCTCCCGCGCTCGCAAGGAGAAGACCATGGCCGAGCGTCTCGCTAACGAGATTCTCGACGCTTCCAACGGCCTGGGCGCTTCCGTCAAGAAGCGTGAGGACGTCTTCAAGATGGCCGAGGCCAACCGCGCGTTCTCTCACTATCGTTGGTAAGTTAAGGTAAGGAACTAACATGGCTAAGCCTAAGTACAAGCTTTCCGATACCCGTAACATCGGCATCATGGCCCACATCGATGCCGGTAAGACCACCACGACCGAGCGTATTCTTTACTACACCGGTAAGACCCACAAGATCGGTGAGGTCCATGAGGGCGCTGCCACCATGGACTGGATGGTTCAGGAGCAGGAGCGCGGCGTAACCATTACCTCCGCTGCTACCACGTGCTTCTGGAACAAGGACGGTAAGGACTACCGCATCCAGATCATCGACACCCCGGGCCACGTTGACTTCACCGCCGAGGTCGAGCGCTGCCTGCGCGTCCTCGATGGCGCTGTCGCCGTCTTCGACGCCGTTGCCGGCGTTCAGCCCCAGTCTGAGACCGTTTGGCGTCAGGCTTCTACCTTCAACGTCCCCCGCATCGCCTTCATCAATAAGTATGACCGCGTGGGCGCTGACTTCTTCAACGCTATCGAGACCATGAAGGATCGTCTCGACGCTAACGCCGTGGCCGCTCAGGTCCCGATGGGCGCCGAGGACAACTTCTGGGGCGTCATCGACCT
>URAD01000041.1 GCA_900545745.1 uncultured Collinsella sp. | reverse complement strand
AGGCCCGATTTTGCCTCTTGACAATGTCCTGCTCATATTAAAAGGAACGTCCCCATCTGCCGGATTAGGAGAGACTCTCCAGCACGCGACGGAGCTCCTGCTGGACGGCGTGGTCGCGGTTACGACCCACCACGCAATCGGCCACCGCCTTGAGCGCGGGGCGCGCGTTTTCCATCGCGCAACCCGTGCCGACAAAGCGAATGATTTCGTAGTCGTTCATAGAGTCGCCAAACGCCATGACCTCATCGCGCCCAATGCCGTAATGCTCCGCGAGCTGTGCGATGCCCGAAGCCTTCGACACACCGGGCTGCATGGCATCGATCCACGCGTTGCCTGAAGGCGCAAAGGTAAAGAGCTGACCGAGTTCGCGCTGTAGCACGTACGCACTGTCCATAACGGCACCGTCGTCGCAAAAGATACTCGCTTTGATGATATTTACGCTGGGATCGGGCAGCTCCCAAATGCGCTCGGCATTGGGGAGGTCCTTATCGACCTCGCGCACGAACTTGCACTCGTCATCGAGCAAAAAGGACTTGGTTCGGTCAAAGAGTGCAAGATGCAGATTGGGAAACGTCCTGACGGCTTGGGCGAGCCTTCGAATCGCCAGGTGCGAATACACCTCACGGTCTACCATCTTACCGTCGGCGTAGACCTGGGCGCCGTTAGCTGCGACAAAGTCCATCTTGTCGCGAACGGGCGCAAAGAACTCGCACAGGCGATCGTAGCGACGGCCTGACGATGCGGCAAAATGCACGCCATGCTCGCGTAGTGCCAGAATCAGTTCGTAGGTCTCAGGCGGCACCTGGCCGTTTTCGTCAAGCAGCGTGCCGTCCATATCGGATGCAATCAGTTTAAACATAGAAAAGCTCCCTTCGGGCTTGTTGGAATCGAACGTGTATCCGATTCCAACGTACCCAAAGGGAGCTCAAATAAGACTCCGCGGGCGTAAACGTTACAAGGACCTGGCAAATAGCTCACACATGCCAGAGGTCCCACAATCGCAGCGTCAGGCGACACGCCAAAGAGTGTCCCCAACGACTAGTCGTTTAAGAACGTCCCCGATGACTAGTCGGCGTAGGTGAAGGTCGTAACGTCGAACATGCCCTCGGGGCGGATGCGGAGCGTCGGGATCACCGGCAGGGGCAGGAAGATGATGCCCATGATGGGGTCGAGCGGTGGCTCAATACCCATGGCGCGCGCCTTGACCATAAAGTCGTCGTGCTGCGCCGCCACGTCCTCGGCCGTGCCTTCGCTCATCAGGCCACCGAGCGCCAGCGGAATGCGCGCCACGACCTCGCCGTTGCGCACCAGCACGTGGCCGCCCTGGCCCACGGCCTCAACGGCAGCCATCATATCCGCCGCATTGTCGCCCACCACGCACACGTTGTGCGAGTCGTGGCCGATCGTCGAGGCGATGGCACCGCCCGTGATGGTAAAGCCGCGCACCCAGCCGCGACCGATATGCTTGCCGACCAGGCCCAGGCCAGCGGGGCCGTCGCCATCGGCGCCCTCGGCCTGCAGCGACACGCCGCGGCCGTGGCGCTCGATCAGCATAATGCGGCGCAGGCCCTCGGCACTCTCGGGGCGAGCCATACCCGTGATGGCCTTGCCCGGCACCACGTCGATCACGGCCTCGCCCGGCTTAAAGGCATAGTCGAACACGTCGAGCGATAGCTTCGGCAGTTTAACGGAAGCGCGCAGCTCATCGGCAAGGGCCGCAACCTCGGCCATCTCGGGTGCAATCTCGCCCACAAAGGTGCCGTCCTGCGCCACCAGAGCACCGGCGGCATATACGCGATGCGGAGCCGTGGCAAACGTCAGGTCATTGAGTACCAGCAGGTCGGCACGCTTGCCCGGGGCAATCGCACCGCGCAGCTCGTGCGGGTCGCGGCAGCCGTGATCCAGGCCAAACGCCTCGGCCGTGGAGAGGGACGCCATGGAGATAGCGACCACGGGGTCGATACCGGCCTCAATCGCCACGCGGCAGGCATTGTCGATCATGCCGGTCGCAAGCGCATCGGAAGGGGCACGGTCGTCAGTCGCAAAGCAGCAGCGGCGGGCGCGAGCGGGATTCTCCAGCAGCATCGGCGACAGGTTGGCCAAGTCATGGCTGCACGTACCCTCGCGGAGCATCACGTACATGCCACGAGACAGCTTGTCGAGTGCCTCCTCGGGAATCGTCGACTCGTGGTCGGCGATAATGCCCGCTGCGGCATAGGCGTTGAGGTCCTTACCGGCAACGAGCGGCGCGTGGCCGTCAACCTGCTTGGACGGCGTCTGGTTGGCGGCATCGATGCGAGCACAGGTCTCGGGGTCGGCCATAAAGACGCCCGGCAGGTTCATCATCTCGCCCAGGCCAAAAACGTCGCCCGGGTGCTCGGCAAAAAACGCCTGCATGTCAGCGGCGGTAATCACAGCGCCCGCTTGCTCATCGGGCAGCGCGGGCACGCACGAGGGCATCATGTACTTGATGGAAATGGGCGCGCGGCGACCGTCCTCGATCATAAAGCGCAGGCCGTCCAGGCCCGCCACGTTGGCGATCTCGTGGCTGTCGGCAATGGCGGTGGTGGTACCGCGCGTCGCCGCCATGCGCGCATACTCGGCGGGGCGGATGTTCGAGGACTCAATGTGCAGATGTCCGTCGATAAAGCCGGGGGCAAGATAGCGACCCTGGCAGTCGATAACCTCGGCAGCCTCATAGGTACCGGCGGCATCGTCGCGACCGTCGTAGAGCACGCCGACGATTACGCCGTCCTTGACGGCAACGCTACCGGGCGCCACGCGCTGACCGTACACGTCGACAATCTGCGCATTGGTAAACAGCGTGTCAACGGGCACGCGACCCTCAGCGGCCTCGATCACAGACCTCATGACCTCAACGGACATACATACTCCTTTAACCGTAGAAAACAGCTGCGGAGCGGACAGGCCTTCACCGCAGCAAACCAATAGCCATTGTATGCCCAAAAGGAAGCCCCGCTAACACCCCTTCCGCTTAACGGCACCGCCAAATGATCCCTCCGTCCCCAAGGGATCGTCGTAACCAAAAAGGCCGCAGTCGGGATTCCCGGCTGCGGCCTTATTGCACTTGTGAGGTCAACTCGCTCGTTAGACCAACTTGAAGCCCTTGCGCTTGCCCACGGAGAGGGTGTCGCCCAGCTTGAGAGCGCTGGGATCGATGTTATAGCTCTTGGGAGCCACGGCCTTGCCGTTGATCTTGACGCCGCCGCCGTCGATATCGCGACGAGCCTGGCCGGCGCTCGCCGAAAGACCCAAGTCCTTGAGCAGGCCGGCGAGGTAGATCTGGCCCTCGTCGTTAACAGTCAGCTCAACGTGCTTCTCGGGGAAGTCGGCGAGCTGGCCCTCCTTGAACACGCGGTCGAACTCGGCCTGAGCCTCGTCGCCGGCACCGACGCCGTGGTAGGTGTCGCACAGGTCGCGGCCCAGAGCGCGCTTGAGCTCGTAGGGGTCGGCAGAACCATCGGCCAGGGCAGCGTCGATCTTGTCGACCTCGGCCGGGGTGAGCGAGCTCGCCAGGCGGTAGTACTTGCCGATCATCTCGTCGGGGATGGACATGGTCTTGCCGAACATGTCCTTGGGCGCGTCGGTCAGGCCGATGTAGTTACCGTAGGACTTGGACATCTTACGAACGCCATCGGTGCCCTCGAGCAGCGGCATGGTGAGCGCGATCTGGGGCTCCATGCCCATCTTCTCCATGAGCTCACGGCCGGCGAGCAGGTTGAAAAGCTGGTCGGTGCCGCCCATCTCCACGTCAGCCTTAATCATGACCGAATCGTATGCCTGCATCACGGGATACAGGAACTCGTGCAGGGCGATCGGCGTCTGGGACTGGTAGCGCTTGGTAAAGTCATCGCGCTCAAGAATGCGGGCGACGGTGAACTTGGAGCACACCTGCAGCAGACCGGCCAGATCCATCGACAAGATCCAGTCGCCGTTGTGCACGATGGTGGTCTTCTCGGGGTCCAGGATCTTCATGGCCTGGCTCACGTAGGTCTCGGCATTGGCCTCGATCTGCTCCTGAGAAAGCTGCGGGCGGGTGGAATTCTTGCCCGAGGGGTCGCCGATCAGTGCGGTACCGTTGCCGATGATGAGGGTGACGTTGTGGCCCAGGTCCTGGAACTGACGCATCTTGCGCAGCGGCACGGCGTGGCCCAGGTGCAGGTCGGGGCTGGTGGGATCGACGCCGAGCTTGATGTTGAGGGGCTCGCCCTTCTCAAGCTTCTTGCGAAGGTCGGCCTCGGGGATGATCTTCGCAGCGCCCGAGGTGATGATACGCATTTGCTCGTCAACAGACAGCATTGGGTATCCTCCTTTTGCTATAGCACCCTCGCCGAAAACGGCGGTGCTGGAAGTCCATAAACTCTCATATGATAACAAACTGACGCGACGCAGCACCTACGACAGGAAAATCCTCGTCCTGCCGCATGCGTCGATGGCAACTGGCAGACGTGTACCGTCACGCTCGACCAGATAGCGTACCTGCCGACGACGCAAGCAGTCGCGGCAACGGACCTGTCCCGTCGCATCGGTGGCGCAGACGCCCTCGGCGGTCAGCAGGCAGTGCTCGCACACCATAAGCTCGGGACGGTCGGCGTCGACCGGACCCAAGACGCCGGGTTCAGCAGCCAGTTCGGCAATACGCTCCGCATCATTGCCGAGCAACTCGGCCGGCAAGTACACCCGCCCCGCACCGAGTCCGCGCAGCCAGGTAAGCGTGGCCCGATTCGCGCAGAACACCGGCGCCGCCACGTCAAACGTCACGCCCAGCTCGCGAGCGATCACCACCTGTCCCAGGTTGCGGCAGACGACGCGCCCGGCACGCTGCATCAGTGAGCGGGTCCAGTCAGCGTCACTCGCGCGGCACACCTCGTCAAGCACCACAACAGCGTCGGACAAATCGAGTTCTCCGCGCGGGTCGGCATCCATCAGCTGCCAAGCAAAAACCATGCGAGCGGGAACCGCGCACTCCACCAACTCCGTCGACGCACCGCCATCCACCGCAACGTCCTCAAAGGGCAGCACCTCAACGGCACGCGCAACGGGCGCAATCGCATCCGCCTCGGCCCGCATGCGCTCCAACACCGCCGCCGTCTGATCCAACACGCCGGCGCTGCGAATCAGGTATACCTCGCAGCCCGCGTCCACCTTACGCTTGCAATGCACGACGGCGCGCTTCCCCGCTGCGGCATCCACCGGGCAGGGCACCTGCGGCCAGCGCTTGGGCACATCGGGACGCGCGTCGACACCCGGATAGAACCGAATCTCGAGCGTGTCACCCGCCGCCACGGCGGCGTCGAGCTCAACGGTCACCTCTTCGTGGCCCACAGCGACCAAGCGCCCCACGCGCACGCCCTGGTTAATTGCGCGCTCAAAGCTCATCAGCTCGGCACCCGAACGCCCTCGCAGGTACGCATCGGTAAACCCACGGTTAAACGACCTTCCCAGCTCGCGCTCAAGCTCTTCCACGGCACCGGGGTCCCACGCGCCGTCGCACAGCATATCGAGTGCCCGGCGCCACACCCGCACCACGTTGAATACGTAATCGGGGTTCTTCATGCGCCCCTCGATCTTGAGCGACGCCACGCCGGCATCTACAAGCTCGGGCAGATGCGCAATACCCAGATAGTCGCGCGGGCACAGCAGGCGATCTCCCTCGACGGCGACAACGCTCTGCCCCGCCTCGTCCACCAGGTCGTACGCCAGACGGCACGGCTGCGTGCAGTCGCCGCGCATCGCCGAGCGCCCACGCCGCAGGGCCGAGAACTCGCACGCCCCCGAATAGCCGATGCAAATCGCACCGTGGCAGAATACCTCGATGGGCACGCCCGTGGCACATAGCGCCGCAATCTCGTCGACCGTCAGCTCGCGCGCCGTCGTCACGCGCTCGACCCCCAGCTCATCGGCGGCAAGCCGCACGGCACCCTCGCTATGAACGCCCGCCTGCGTGGACAGGTGAATCTCGACCCCGGGAATCGCCGTGCGCAGCGCGCAGGCCAGCCCGGCATCGGCGACAATCAGAGCATCGGCGCCCAGCTCCAGTGCATGAGCTCCCAACGCCACCGCGTCGGACAGCTCATCGTCAAACACGAACACGTTGAGCGTCACGTACACGCGCACGCCATGGGCATGCGCCACGGCGCAACCGCGCGCAAACTCGTCATCCGTAAAGCCATGAGCGCTCACACGGGCGTTAAAGCCGCCCAACCCCGCATAGATGGCATCGGCACCCGCGGCGATGGCCGCAAGCATCTGGTCGAGCCCGCCCGCCGGCGCCAGCAGCTCGGGCAGCGCCGCACCGGCAGCATCCAATCCAGTCTTGTGTTGTCCGCTCGGCCCCATCGTCCGAATCGCCATCGGCAAACTCCTTACCAAGGTATGCATTCACTCTGAAAAATGCCGTCTTCCAGCATACACGAGGCCTCGCGCGCCCCGTTTGGTTTATCGTGTAATAACTTATGTCCATCCTGCCCCGACGGCACATCCGCCGTCCGGCACGACATACCTGGAGGTCAATATATGGGTCCTCGCCAACGACAGGGACGCAGCCGTTCAAAGACGCATGCCCTGCCCATAATCCTGCTCTCGTTTTTGGGCTTTTTGCTTATCGCGGGCGTGGCGTTTGGCATCGGCATGGTCGGCAACGTCAACCGCTGGCTGTCCGATCTGCCCGACTACACCGACGCCAACGCGTATCTGGTGAGCGAGCCCACCGAGATCGTCGACTGCAACGGCAACAAGATCGCGAGCTTCTACACGCAAAACCGCAAGTCCATCACCAAGGACGAGGTCTCCCCCTACGTGCTGCAGGGCACCGTTGACGTCGAGGACGAGCGCTTCTACGAGCACGGCGGTATCGACCTGTGGGGTATCGCGCGTGCTGCGGTGGCAACCCTCGGCGGCGGGCACGAAGGCGCCTCGACTATCACCCAGCAGCTGGTGCGCAACACCATCCTGCAGGAGGAGCAGTTCGACTCGACCATCGAGCGTAAGGTACGCGAGGCCTACATCGCCATCAAGATGGAGGATATGTACTCCAAAGACGAGATCCTCATGATGTACCTCAACACCATCTACTACGGCCACGGCGCCTACGGCATCGAGGCCGCGGCCGAGACCTATCTGTCCAAGAGCGCCGCCGACCTCACCCTGAGCGAGGCCGCGCTGCTGATCGGCCTTCCCAACTCGCCTTCGCAGTACGACCCCACGGTCAATCCCGACCTGGCGCTGTCCCGTCGCAATAAGGTCCTCGACAACATGCTGCGCTTGGGCCACATCACGCAGGAAGAGCACGATGCCGCACAGGCCGAGCCCATCACCCTTAACGTGACCGAGATTTCGGGCAGCGGCGTCGACGTGTACTCGCAGCCCTATTTTGTCTCCTATGTGAAGCAGCTGCTGGAGCAGGAGTTCTCGACCGACGTGCTCTTTAAGGGCGGACTGACCGTCAAGACCACCATCGATCCCACGATGCAGCAGGTGGCGGAGAACGCCGTGCGCGAGCAGTTGGACACGCTCTCGCTCGATGGCCTGGACATGGGCATGGTCGTCGTCGACCCCAAGACCGGCTACATCAAGTGCATGGTGGGCGGCTACGACTACAACGCCGACGAGAACCACGTGAACCACGCTACGGCCAAGCGCCCCGTCGGTTCGACCTTTAAGGCCTTTACGCTTGCAACCGCTATCCAAAACGGCATGAACCCCAACGTCACCCTCAACTGCAACTCGCCGCTCAAGGCTAAGGGCACCACGACCGAGGTCCAAAACTACGCCAACCAGAGCTATGGCAACATCACGCTCAAGCAGGCGACGGCGTACTCCTCCAACACCGGCTATATCCAGGTGGCCGAGGCCGTCGGCAACAGCAAGATCATCTCGCTCGTCAAAAAACTCGGCATCGATCCCGCCAAGGACAATATCGAGGACGTTCCCGTCATGACGCTCGGTACCGGCTCGATCTCTCCGCTCGAGATGGCGTCCGCCTACGCGACGTTTGCCAACGGAGGCAAATACCGCCAGCCGATCGCCATTACCGAGATCGACTCGCGTACCGGATCGGTCCTGTACCAGCACACCGATAACCCTCAGCAGGTGCTAACCGAGGGCGAGGCCGCCGCGGTCACCGATGTCCTGTCCGGCGTCATGCAGGGCAGCGGCACGGGTGCTGCCGGCGCCCTGAGCGTCAATCAGCCCTATGCCGGCAAGACGGGCACCACCGACAACACCACCAACCTGTGGTTCTGCGGCTACACCCCGCAGTTGGCGTGTGCCCTGTGGACCGGTTATTCGGCAGGCGAGATCCCCATCCAAAAGTACGGCACGGATCTGCTAGGCGACAGCACCAACCTGCCCGTCTTTAAGCGGTTTATGAACACCGTCCTTGCCGGCACCGAGCGCGAGGAGTTTGCGACCGGAACGGCCCCCACGTACAAGAACAACAGCGTCTGGAAGTTCTACGGCACTAACAACACCAAGAAGACGGAGAACGACGACAAGGACGAGAACGAGGACGAAGAGGAAACCACCACAACAACGACAACGACGACCACGACCACCGAGACCACGGGCGGCGACACCACCGGCGGCACCGGTACCACCGGTGGCTCGACGGGCGGCTCCACTGGTGGTTCGACCGGCGGCGATGGCGGCACGCCTACGCCTACGCCCACTCCCGACCCCTCGCCCACGCCTGACGATACGGTCGGCTAGAAATTCATCCAGCCATAAGCAACAAGGCCCCCGAGCAGCTTATTAAACTGCTCGGGGGCCTTTTTAGTTTAAAGCGACCTGATGGGCGATCTTTATACCGGCAGACAAAAAGGGGGTACCGACCAACGTCGATACCCCTTACAAGCCACTATGTCAGCGCGCACGGTGCCGAGCGCACGACCCGCACGCCTACTTGCGAGAATTGCTCAGCTTATTGATCAGCGCCTCAAGACGCTCGCCGTCCTCGGCCGTCTGGGCAATAACCAAAATCGTATCGTTGCCGGCAAGCGAGCCAAGCACATCGGGCAGCTCTGCCGCATCAACGGCGGCGGCGATGCCGGAAGCCGTGCCAGGCTGAGCCTTGATCATAACCAGATTATCGGTGCGCAGAACGCCCGTTACGAGCTCGGAAACCATACGCTGCAGGTGCAGGTCCTCTGCCAGAACATAGATGCCCTCAGGGAGCTTACGCAGCCCCATATCGGCAATATCGCGAGAGACAGTCGCCTGCGTGCAATCAAAGCCCATAGCGCGGAGCTCATCGACCAGCACGCGCTGCGTGCGGACGTCCTTATTGCGCACAATATCTCTAATGGCATCCTGGCGCCCATTGCGTTTTTTAGCCATACAAACCCTCTCTCCAAAAGATGGCGGAGACAATCAATCAGTGATTGAATAGTTTAACGCTATTTGAAGGCTTTTGTGTATAAGAACGCATTTCGAAACAATTCTATGCAAGTTCCTTGATTATCAACTTCATCCGAACACTTCCCACATTCATCCGCACATGTGCGGA
>URAD01000040.1 GCA_900545745.1 uncultured Collinsella sp. | reverse complement strand
ATGCCTCCGTAGCTCAGGGGATAGAGCACCGCTCTCCTAAAGCGGGTGTCGACGGTTCGAATCCGCCCGGGGGCACCAGGGAATATGACGGCGTCGCGGGAGCGGCGCCGTTTCTGGTTTGCGGGGGCCGCCGTGCTGCTCGCCCGTGGGGGATGGGCATCTGTTTCCTAGAGTGTGCTGCGGTAAATCTTTCTCGCGTCGTCCAGCGTGAGCTTCTTGAAGCTGCCGAAGAGCTCTCCGCGGTTGATCTTGAGGTCCGGAATCATCTTTTCGATATCGTCCTCGGTGACTCCGAACTCCGATAGCGTGCGCGGCATTCCCAGCGAGACGTTGAAATCCTGCAGCTCGTCGATGGTCGCTTCGACCGCGTACTCGATTGCCTGCTCGGGGGTTACCTCCACATCGAGCTCGTCCGCGTCCGAATCGACGGGTTCGACGCCAAAGGCCTGGGCGCTGAACTCCAGGAAGCGCTCGGGGTGCTCTCGCCATGCGTAGCGCAACCAAGCGGGGAAGATGACGGCGAGGCCGGCGTCGTGCGTGATCTTGGTGTCCAGTGCGGACAGCTCGTGCTCAAGGACGTGGCAGGTCCAATCGCCGTCGCGCAGGCCGGGGACACCCAGGCCGCAGCCGGCGAGGCCGTTATGGGCGAGCGTACCCACCCACATGATCTCGGCGCGGGCGTCGTAGTCATCTGGGTTCTCCATCACCTTGGACGCCGCCTCCATCGCAGCGCGCACTGGCCCGCAGGCGCTGTTGTCGGTTACGCCCACGGCGGGCTCGCCGGAGAAGAGTCGCTCCATGTATGGGCGATCATGTCGGTCACTCCCGCGGCGGTCTGGTAGGCGGGCAGGGTGAAGGTCAGTTCCGGGTCGAGGAAGGCGATGGCCGGGCGGTTGAGGTCCGTGTTAATGCCGCATTTGAGGTGCTCCTCGTCGTTGCTGATAACGCAGGAGTTAGAGGCCTCGGACCCGATGCGGGGATGGTCGCCACGCAGGCGACGTCGATGCGGTCGGCGGGAACGGCGCGCTTGCGGAAGAAGTCCCATACGTCGCCGTCGTATACCGCCCCCAGCGCGATGGCCTTCGCGCAGTCCATGGCTGAGCCGCCGCCCACGGGCAGGATGATGTCGACGTCGTTTTCCCGTGCGAGCTCGACGCCTTCTCGCACCAAGCCTATTTCGGGGTTTGGACGCACCCCTCTAAGCTCGATGTGCTCCACGCCCGCGGCGTCGAGCGATGCCTTCACGTGGCCGAGCGTTCCGCAGCGGACTACGGAACCCTTGCCGTAGACAATGAGCGCTCGGCGGTGGCCGGAGACGGACAGGGTCTCCCCAACCTTGTCGGTCACTTTTCGTCCAAAGACAAAGCGGGTGGGGGAGTAGAGGGAGAAATCGTTCATGGAGCTCCAATCTGGCGTTTCGCCCTACATGCGCGGAGGAGTTTTTCGGGCGCATCGCCTGCATTCGCGTCGCAATCTCGGCGGCGCGGTGCGGTCCGTGGATTCCATCGTATCGCCCGCGGCATCCCTTACCGACGATTGGGGCGAGTCTGCATTTCGCGGCGCGACGTCCACCTGGCGGACGATATCCGTTCGCGACACGTGGCCGTCCCGGTCGCAATAGCGTATGCGCACCGGGTCGCCGAGATGGGCCTGTGACCCCTTCTCCTGATGCGAGCGCGCGAGACGGACGAGCAGCGGCGCGAGCACCTGCTCGACCGTCTCCTCCCGATACCACGCCGCCACGGGCAACCCGTTCACGTCAAACCCGTACGTTCGCCATGCCATTCGCCTCGCCGCCTTCGCCGAACGAAACCGCGTATCCAGACCGCCGGTCCCCAGCCCAGCACTTCGACGAGCCTTCGCGCGCACTTCTGCGGTCGGGATGCGCCCGTGAGGCGCTCGGCAGGCAGCGCCATTGCCGCTCGCTGTGTCGAGCGCGAGTGTCGAGAAGTCGCCACATGCCACTCAGATGTAGCATGGAGTGCCGAAGCGCACGCGCCCGTGACGAAACACTGGCGCCAACCCGTTCCGCGCACCACCCCGCCCGTAAGGTGTGTGGCGAAAGGAGGACCAGCCGCATGAACATCCCCGAGACACAGAGCCTACCTCGATCGCATTCCGCACGAGCTTCTCTGACATTTCCGCCCATTACCACGTGGAGGTCCCCGTCACGGAGATCGCCTACGCATACGACTACATCAATTCCCGGCATGCCCCTCGCAGGCAGGCCACGCTGAACGATGGGCCCGCGGCCCAGCAGGACGAGTGACGCGCCTCGCAAGCAAAGGAAGGAAGCCAACATCACATGAGCATCATCGCCGCATGTATCGACAACCGCCTGCTACACGGCATAGTGGCAACCCAGCGGATACTGGAGCGAACGGCGAGCCGCTCGTCGGCCGGGAAGCAGTCAAAGGTGGCAAAGTAGTCGCGCGGCTCCTCGGCGCAGCGGATGAGCTGGCCCGACCCGTCCGGACGCATCAGCACCTCGGCACGCTTGAGCCGGCCGTTGTAGTTGTAGCCCACCGAGAACCCGTGCGCGCCCGCATCGTGGATGACGAGCAAGTCGCCCTCCTCCACTTCGGGCGGGCGCCGGTCGATAGCGAGCTTGTCGTTGTTCTCGCACAGCGACCCCACCACGCCGTAGGTGTGCTCGGCAGCACCGCTATGCGGAACGCCCCGCGATCTCGACCGAGAGCACGTCGGAGAACGGGATGTCTAATTGCTGGGGCCTGTCAGCTTGGGGCCTGCCGCCGCGGGTGTAGCCGGACTGCATGCGTTCGGCGCTGCTAGGCACGATGTCGGGCATCGCCGCGGGCAAGACGGCGGGTCTCACCGTGTTCGCCAAGCGCGAGGAGCGTTTTGGTTTTTCGCAAGCAAATGCGGACGAAATCATCGACCAGATTCCCGATCTGCTCAAACATGCAGGGCCCCTATGTGTTTAACCTCATTTTTCCGTGTGCGGTAGAATGGAGTAGTTGAGATCGCGAACGCCTTAAAGGGAGAGTTTTTGTGGATACGCATCTGGATGGGGGCTCTTCCGCCCCGCTGTATCAACAGGTGCTCGATTTGCTCAAGAGCGATATCGAACAGGGGACATATCCCGTTGACTCGCAGATTCCAACGGAACTTGAGCTTTCTAAGATGTACGGCGTGGGAAGGGTCACGGTTCGTCGCGCAATAGAGGAGCTTGTGGGCGAGGGGTATCTCACCAAGCGGCAGGGGCGTGGTACGTTTGTGACCGCGACAAAGATAATTCGCAAGGTGCATCAGAAGGACGATGTTCAGAGTTTTACCCAAGCATGCGCTGAAAACGGCATGAAGGCGGGCGCTCGCGTCGTTGCCCGCAAGACCGTTGCCGCCGATCGCGACCTCGCTTCTTTCTTTGGCTTGGATGAAGGCTCTGACCTCATCTTGGTCTCACGCGTGCGTACCGCAGACGGCGTGCCGGTCCTGTTCGAGAACAACTACTATCCTGTTGACGGATTCGAATTTCTCAAAGATATCGGTCTCTCCAATTGCTCGATATTCGAGGCCGTGGGGGAGCGTACGGGTAGGTATCCCTGTTCATCCGATCCCTGCAGGCTAGAGATCGCCCGTGCGGGAATTGATACCGCCCGCGAGCTCAAGGTCCCAGTAGGGGAGCCGCTATTCTTCATGAACGCGGGCTTTCTCGATTCCAACGGAGAGCGCTTCTGCTATGGCAGGCAGTACTACGTGGGTTCGCGCTACAGCTTCGATATCTAGCGGCTCTGTCTCGCGCAGCGCTGTTCTCGCCATCGCCGCAACAGGTCCGTTTAGCGCGTAAAAGTTACCACTTATAGAACAACCTAATATGTTTCTTGACCGGCACCTTCATGCAGGTTATACATAGGACAACCTAAGATGTTTGCTTATACGTGAAGGTTTTTTGGCAAGCATCGTTGCTCTGACAGGAGGTTAAGAATGTCGGATGCCAAACAGGAGAAGCCCAAGCGCAGATTCCATCTCCAGCTTCCCCATGTGTACACCATCGCGTTCATGCTGATTGTGTTCTTCGCGGTGCTCACATGGATCGTCCCATCGGGTCAGTTCGACCGTCAGACCATTCAGACGGCCGCGGGCGAGCGAGAAGTCGCCGTAGCCGGAACGTACCAAGAAGTCGACAAGGTCTACACCGATTCGGAGACGGGGGAGACCGTCGATCTGCGACAGGGCATCGATGCCGTCCTGCAGGCTCCCGCCAAGGGCATCCAGGCTGCGGCCGATGTCGTCGCGTTCGTCCTGCTGATCGGCGGATCGTTCGCCATCGTCACCAAGACCAACGCCCTAAACGCCGGTATGAGCCGCGTGATCAAGAAGTTGAAGAACAAGGACATCTTGATCATCCCCATCTCCATGGTCCTGCTCTCGATCTGCGGCACCACGTTCGGCATGTCCGAGGAGGCGCTGCCGTTCTACGCGATCTTCATCCCCATCATGCTGAGCATCGGGTATGACTCCATGACCGCATTCATCATCTGCTTCCTCGGCCCCAACCTTGGTTACTGCGCATCCACTATCGATCCTTTCAACGTGCTGATCGCCCAGGGCGTTATCGGCATCGAGGGAAATCCCCAGCTTTGGCTCCGCGCCATCCTGTGGGCCATCTTCACCGCCGCGGGCATTTTCTGGGCCATGCGCTACGCGCGCCGCGTCAAGCTCGATCCCAAGTCCTCCATCACCTATGAGGACGATAAGCAGAAGCGCATCGAGTTCTCTGTCACCGACGCCTCTATCGAAGAGGAGTTCACGCTTCGCCACGAGCTCGTCCTCATTGATTTCGCGGTCGGCATGGGCGTTATCGTGTGGGGCCTCGTTACCCAGGGCTGGTATATGGACGAGATCTCTATGGTGTTCCTGGCCATGGGCCTTCTTGCCGGCATACTCGGCGGCTTGGACGAGAAGACCATTGCGGAGGAGTTCGTCCGCGGAATCGCCGACTTCGCCTACGCAGCCTGCATCATCGGTATCGCCCGCGGCATCCTGGTCGTTGCAGAGGGCGGAATGATCATCGACTCTATTCTTAACTGGCTCGTCGGACTCCTTGCGGGCGCTCCGTCCTTCATCTATACCACCTTCATGTACATCGTCCTCGGCCTGCTTTCGCTGCTGGTTCCTTCCAGCTCCGGCCTCGCTGCACTCACCATGCCAGTCATGGGCCCGCTGACCGAGCTTATGGGTCTCAATCCCGAGGCTGCCGTCACCGCTCTGCAGTTCGCGAACCAGACCATCAACACCATCAGCCCCGTTGCGGGCATGACCGTCGCGGGTCTCGCCGTAGCGAAGATCTCCTTCGGGCAATGGTGGAAGACCATCTGGAAGTTCTTTATCTTCATGGTCCTGTTCGGATTGGTCGCGACTACGATCTCCGGCCTACTGCCGATGTAGGAGGTGCCCGGTGTTTGATCGTTCGCTAGTATTGCTGTCCCGCAGCATCTTTACCGGCCTTTCCGATGAACCGATCGACGGATATGTTTCGATTCGCGGTAATCGCATCGAATACGTGGGCGCCTCTGATCGGGCTGCCGAATATACTGCGCATGCGGACGAGGTTCGCGACCTTGGCTCCAGAACCGTCATGGCAGGCCTTGTCGACGTGCACACGTTCTTTACCGGCTGGGTGCTCCGTCGCATCGGCGCCGATCTTATCGATGCGACCTCGGCAGATGATGTTTTCACCGCGATGTCGAATTGGAAGGAGGAGCGGCCCCAGGCCCCTATGGCGTTGGGCATGAACCTTCCGGAGACCCTTATGGGTGACGACTTGGTTGATATGTTGGACGAGAAGTTCTCATCCACGCCTGCCGTCGCCTTTACTGCCGGCGCGGAGACCTGCGTGCTCAACTCCGCCGCATCTGCGCGCTATGGTTTTACGCCCGAGGCTTGCTATGCCGAGATGATTTGGCACCTTATGCGCGATTATCTACCTCTTCAGGAAGTCCGCGATGCGTATGGCGACTACATGACCATGCTTAACTCCCGTGGCGTCACCGCCATCAAGGAGATGTGCTTTGACGATTATTACGGATTTGCGGACGAGATGTATCGCCGCGAGCAGGAAGGCGAACTTACGGTTAGGGTCGACATGATGAGCCAGCCCGTCGGGCATGGAGCCGACCTTGATTACGCCTGCTCGGCGCGGGACCGCTTCCAAGGAGACTTCGTCAGGTTCTCCGGCTTCAATCGCATGACCGATCGCGGCGTGTGGTGCGGCCTGGCCGAGATGATCGATCCCTACGAGGAGGGGGCCGATGCGGGTGCCGGCGGAAAGACCGTGGTCGAGGAGCCCGAATGGGACCTCATCTCTCGCGAGCTGTCCGAGATCGATGCCCAGGGATTCCGCTACTCCCTGCATTGCCAGGGGGATGGGGCCGTTCGCAAGACGATCGACCTGTATGAGCGGCTACCGCGTGATGAGTCGGGAAGGCTCGCTCGCAGGCATTCGATTACGGACCTTGAGAACTCCGATCCAGCTGACCTGGCGCGCATGGGCGCCATCGGCGGTATCTGCGAGGTCTATCCCCAGATCCTTACTCTTGATAAGCGCGAGGATTGCCTTTCGACCATGCGTCGCCAGATAGGAGAGAAGAGGCTCTCCCGCAGCTGGAACCGTCGCGCCATGGTGGATGGCGGATGTGTGCTGTGCTGCGGAACCGATCTTCCCCTCCTTATCCCGCATCTAGGAGATTCGATCTACAGCGCCTGCGGAGGGTACTTCGCCGACGGTTTGGACGTCAACCCGCAGAATACCGTTAGCGTTGCCGAGCTGCTGCGGGCATGGACTGCCGGGGGTTCCTACGATCTGGTTCGCGAGAACGATTTCGGCACCCTCGAGGCGGGCAAGCTCGCGGACATCTGCGTTTTGGACCGCGATGTGTTTGCGGTGGACCCCAAAGATGCCAGAGACATCCAGGTCTCGCTCACGCTGAGCGATGGTCGGGTCGTGTACGAAGATTGCTAGGAGAGGAGATGCCCAGCATGGATTTAAACGCTTCCGCGCCCCGCCTGCGTCGCGAGCAGGTCGCCGGCATGAACATTCACTACATCATGTGGTCGCTCGATTATTTCCTTGATGTTCAGCAGCGCCTTGGCTTCAAAACCATCGAGCTTTGGGCGGCCGAGCCGCACGTGACGCTGGACCACACGGGGTATTTCGAGGCCGACAAGCTTCGCCGCAAGATCGAGTCCCGCGGACTCTCCGGGAGCTCCCTGTGCCCGGAGAACGTGGTGTATCCGTGGCAGTACGCTGCCAGAAAGCCCCTCCACGCGCAGCGGAGCCTCGCTTACTTCAAGCACGGCATCGAGCTCGCCGAGGTGCTCGGCGCCCCGTATATGTCCATCAACTCCGGTTGGGGCGATTGGGACGAGGACCGCGAGGAAGCTTGGAAGCGCTCTGCCGAGCACTTGGCGATTCTTGCGGACTATGCCGGCGAGCACGGCGTGACCCTCTGCATGGAGAGCCTGAGGCCGGAAGAGAGCAACTTGGTGGTTACACTCGCGGATGCCAGGCGCATGCTTGACCAAGTAGCCAACCCGCACCTTACTCCAATGGTGGACACTACTGCTATGGGAGTCGCCGGCGAGAGCCTTGAAGAGTGGTTTGCCGAGTTTGGCGATGGTGCCATAAGGAACATGCACTTCATTGATGGCGACCCATACGGCCATCTGGTTTGGGGCGATGGAAAGCACAGCATGGACGATTTCGTGCGTGTCCTCAACGCGCATGGGTTCGAGGGCTATCTTGGCCAGGAGATCACCGATGGAAGGTATTTCGATGATCCCGCAGCAGCGGACCGGCGCAACATGGACGCCTTCGAGAGGTATTTTGTCGACTAGCGCGTAGCTCCCATTCGCGTGGGGCAGTCAACACGCTTGACGAGAAGACTTGCAGTAAACGTTGGCGGATTCGTCCGCCGTATCGAAAGGAAGAATAACAATGAACGCACATGATCTCATCGCCGACGCAATCGCCGAAAAGGGCGGTTTCGATAGCGTCTTCTGGGTTGCCTGCGGCGGCTCCCTCATCGACCTGCTGCCCGCCCATGAGCTGCTTAAGCGCGAGGCGACTACGTTTGCCAGTGAGGCGTATACCGCCCGCGAGTTCGATATCATGCGTCCCAAGCGCCTGGGCGAAAAGTCCCTTGTTATCGCTTGCAGCCACTCCGGCAACACTCCCGAGGTAATCGATGCGTGCTCGATCGCCAAGGCGGCGGGCGCAACCGTTATCGCACAGACCGACAACGCCGGCTCCGGCATCGATAACGGTGAGTGGACGTGCTGGGTATATCCGTGGGGCGAGGGAGTTCCGCAGGCGGAGGTACCCGCCGGCATCTCTTTGGCTCTCGCTGCCGAGCTCTTGGATCAGCAGGAAGGTTATGCTGACCTTGCCGATATGTACGAAGGCATCGCCAAGATGGACCGGATCCTGCCTGCGGCTCGCGAGAAGGTCAACGCCGAACTTTGCGACCGTTTCGCTGCCCTGTGCCAGGACCACAAGTTCCTGTATATCTTGGGATCCGGTCCCGTGTTTAGCCAGACCTATGGCTTCGCTATCTGCTCGCTTATGGAGATGCAGTGGCAGAGCTGCGCCTATATCCACTCCGGCGAGTACTTCCACGGCCCCTTCGAGGTGACCGAGCCCGGAGTCTTCTACTTCCTGCAGATGTCTTCCAGTGAGTGCCGAGCCATGGATGAGCGCGCCCTCGCATTCCTCGAGACCCATACCGACACTCTTATGGTGCTCGACGCCATGGAGTACGGCATGGACCAAGTACCGGCAAGCGTTCGCGCGTTCCTTGATCCAATCCTGTTCTACGCGATGAACTGTGAGCTGCGCTCCGCTCGCGGCAAGGTGTTCGACCATCACCCGGACGTGCGTCGTTACATGGGCATCGAGAAGTACTAGCGATTTTAGAACGGGGCGCGAAGCGCGTTGAGACGTGCGAATCCTCGCGCCTCTTCTGCTCGCCGTAGCCACGGCGGTTTACCTGAATGGAGATAACCATGGCAGCCTATCCTATAAGCGTGCTCGGCTTTGGAGACAACGTTGTCGATAAGTACGAGCATATCAAGACTATGTATCCCGGCGGCAACGCAGTCAACTTCGCCGTCTTCGCCAAGAAGCTCGGTGTCGATCGCAGCGCCTACATGGGAATCTTCGGATCAGATGAGGAGGCCGAGCACGTTATAGCATCGCTTGAGGACGAGGGCGTCGAGCTTCTTCGCTGCCAGCAGGTCCTGGGCGTCAACGGCGCCGCTCGCGTGACCGTTGACAAGACCGGGGACCGTATCTTCCTGGGCTCCAATGAAGGCGGCATACGTGGCGACATGCGCTACGTGATAGACCGCTTCGCCGCCGAGTACGTCAGCGGCTTCGATTTGGTGCACAGCGGCAACTACTGCTTCACCGAGCGCGAGCTCCCCAAGATCAAGGCTGCCGGTGTGCCTATCAGCTTCGACTTCTCCGATGACTCCACCGACGAGTACTTCGAGCAGATTGCGCCATTTGTGACGTACGCCTTTATGTCCATGGGCGACGCTTCCCTGGAGGATATCAAGGCGAAGCTCGAGTGGGTGAAGGCCCTTGGCCCTCAAATCGTATGCGCGTCGCGCGGGAGCAAGGGTTCCGTCGCCTATGACGGCGAAAACTTCTACGAGCAGGGCATCAAGCCCGTGGCGCCCGAGGAGCTCAAAGACGCTATGGCGGCCGGCGATTCACTGCTGACGGCGTTTTTGGTCACCTATCTTTCCAAGAAGAAGGCCGGCGAGTGCGGCGAGGCCGCAATTCGCGAGAG
Source organism: uncultured Collinsella sp. (assembly GCA_900545745.1). Taxonomy (GTDB): domain Bacteria; phylum Actinomycetota; class Coriobacteriia; order Coriobacteriales; family Coriobacteriaceae; genus Collinsella. Next base: position 683 of record URAD01000040.1, on the reverse strand, counting down.
CTTGGACTTCGCTGCCGGTTTTGCGGCGCAGACCTGCAAGATCGAGGGCAGTTGGGGCCACCCGCTGGTCTACGAGAACTAGTTTTTTGTCGTGGCGGGGTGTCTTGGGGCGCCCCGCATTGCGTTGGGAGTCAAGATGTCCGTTCGTGCCTGCGCGGCAGGATTTTGCTGTGCCGATGTCTACCAGAATCTGGATCCCCTGGGTTGCATCCAAGGGGGCCTCTCAGGAGCGCTTCGAGGGGTGCTTCTTGAGTATATGAAGGCAAAAGGGATATGCAATCTTCATATACGGCCTTCTTTTAGAGGGCGTTGTCCTTACTCTTTCATCTCCTTGCTTCTGGACATTTTGTCTATAGGCAAGAGTCCATGGTCGAGACCATGGTGAAGTTCTGCGGCTAGTAATTACTGCATCACATATCTGTTGTTACCTGAGAGGCTCGCTTTTGCGGGCCTCTTTGCGTTGCTATGGAGCCCTGGCCTGTCGATAAATAACGCGCCCGCTTGCTGGGGAGCAAGCGGGCGCCGTTGAGCGAATATGTTTGCGGCCATAGCCGCTGCAGGTGATGGGTTGTCGACTAGTTAGTCGTCGTGTCGGAATCGTCACCCGAGGCAGAGCCAGAAAGCGAAACCGTCAGCGTGATCGTGCTGTCGGTGGACTGCTTGCCGGTGGGGGAGACGCCCGT
>URAD01000039.1 GCA_900545745.1 uncultured Collinsella sp. | reverse complement strand
TAGAGGTTAATCTTTGCCGGCGCGGAAAGAGTCAGGGACCGATCGGTCACCGTTAGTGCTCCTCGAGCTGGTTGCCGAGCGGGGTAAAGATATGTTCGCCGCTCTCGGGGTCGAACAGTTCGACCTGGCCGGTAAGGACATCGATGTACTGGTAGGACTGACGCGATTTGCGGCCGCGACGCTCGTCAACCTCAACGATAAAGACAGCGGGGTGGACGCTCTTGATGGTGCCCATGCGCTCGATGACGCGGGTACGGCCCATGTTGGCCTTAACCTTGACGCGATCGCCCACCATATCGGTCAGCTTCTCGTGGATGTCGTCGACGTGATTGACTTCCATCTCTTCCATGAATAGGGCCTCCAGAGGGTGCAATTCAAAAAGGGGATAATACCCCTAAGATAGACAAAACTCTAATACTATAGCACCCTGCTGCAGCCATACGCAAGCAGCTAAAAAAGCCCGATCTCAAATTGACTACTTACAGATTGTCTGTGTCCAGAACGATGGTAAACGGACCGTCGTTGACTAGGTCGACCTTCATGTCGGCGCCAAAAATGCCGTGCGCTACATGCTCAACGTCCTGGGCGACGAGCGTCAGAAAGTACTCGTAAAGTTCGTTAGCGACATCGGGCGCGCCGGCGTCCGTAAACGACGGACGGCGGCCGTGGCGGCAGTCGGCAAACAGCGTGAACTGCGACACCACGAGCACCTCGCCGTCGACATCCGCCAGCGCCAAGTTGGTCTTGCCGTTCTCGTTCTCGTTGATACGCAGCCCGCGGAGCTTGCCCCACAGCTTGTCGGCTTCGGCGCGTGTGTCGCCGTGGCCCACGCCCAGCAGCACCAAGTAGCCGCGTCCAATACGGCCCACGCACTCGCCGTCGACTGTCACGCTGGCGTTGAGCACGCGCTGCACCACCGCACGCACGGTCTACTCCTCGCCCGTCAGCTTGGCGGACAGATGCTCGAGCGCATGGAAACGATGGCTGATGGCGTTCTTCTCGTCCGTCGTGAGCTCGGCCATGGTCTTGCCCGGCGTATCGACCGGCAGGAACAGCGGGTCGTAGCCAAAGCCGTGATCGCCGCGGCCCTCGTGCGCGATAACGCCCTCGCAGGCGCCCTCGCCATAGGTGACCAGGCCGTCCGTATCGATAAGCGCGACGACGCTCATAAAGCGCGCGGTACGATCCTCGTCTGCCACGCCTTCCAGGTTAACGAGAAGCTTGGCGTTGTTGGCGGCATCGTCGCCATGCACGCCCGCATAGCGCGCGCTATACACGCCCGGCTCGCCGTCCAGCGCGTCGACGACCAAGCCAGAATCGTCGGCGATGGCCATAAGGCCCGTCTCCTCAACGGCAGCCTGCGCCTTGATGATGGCGTTCTCCAAAAACGTCGTGCCGTTTTCCTCGGGGTCCTCAAAATCGCCCAGCTGACCGAGCGCCACAAAGCGCACCTCGGGCATGACCTTGCCCAAAATGGCCTCGATCTCGGTGAGCTTATGGGCGTTGCCGGTTGCCACGACGATGGTCGCCGCCGGGTCGAGAGTGTCGATGTCAATCTTCTCAAGTGCCATAGCTGGCCTCCTTTGTCTCTATAGCAATGCCGAGTTGAGGACGACGAGGACTTCGGCCTCTCTCCCGTCTCAATCAACGGCAGTCTTATACTTCGACGTTTTCCCAGATAAAACCTGCCAAAATAAACCTGTCCCTTTTTGGCAGGTTAGGCGAGGGCTTGGCGCTGAAGCTCGATGAGCTCGGCGATACCCTTGTCACCCAGGTCGAGTAGGGCGTTGAGACGCTTGCGATCGAAGGGCGCCTGCTCGCCGGTACCCTGGAGTTCGATCATCTCACCGGAATCGGTGGCGACGAGGTTCATGTCGACCTCGGCGTGACTGTCCTCGGAATAATCTAGGTCGAGCAGGGTGTTGCCGTCGACAACGCCCATGGAAATCGCGGCGACCTGGCCCGTGAGCGGGATGTGCTCGAGCTTACCCGCCTCGACCCACATGGCAAGGGCGTCGTGCAACGCCACCCAGGCGCCGGTAATGCTCGCCGTTCGCGTGCCGCCGTCTGCCTGAATCACGTCACAGTCGACGGTGACGGTGTACTCTCCAAGCGCCTTCATGTTGACGACGGTGCGCAGGCTACGGCCGATGAGGCGCTCAATCTCCATGGAGCGGCCCTTGCGGTTGGCATGCTCGCGCTTGCAGCGCTTGCCGGTCGATGCCGGCAGCATGGCATACTCCGCCGTTACCCAACCGGCCTTGGCACCCTTGCGCCAGCCCGGCACGCCCTCCTCGATGGTGGCAGCGCACAGCACGCGCGTATCGCCAAACTCGGCCAGGCACGAACCGTGGGCGTGCTTCATGACGCCGCGGGTAAGCTTGATGGGGCGCAGCTCATCGGCGGCGCGGCCGTTGGCGCGATTGACCTGCATATACTCCATAGAAAAATCCTTTCGGCAAAAGGTGAACGTGAGCCTTTGGTCGGTGACCTTATATCTATTTCAGTTCGTCGATATCGATATGCTCAATGCTTTTGAGCGGCTGGCCAAAGATAAAACTGCCCGCCACCGCAAACTCAGCAATGTTATCGGCCGTCGTTGCAAAACGATGCTGCGGCTCGGCCGCGTCGCCCGCCAGCTGCTCGCGGCGCGTGAGAATATCGGTCAGCTCGCGCGTGGTCTCCTCGGCGGAGCTCACCACGCGCACTCCGGGACCCAGCGCATGGCGAATAGGCCCCACGAGCAGCGGAAAATGCGTGCAGCCGAGTACCACGGTATCGATGCCGTGGTCGCGCAGCGGTTCAACCGTGGCGCCGACCAGCGCGCGTACGGCAGGCGTATCAAAGATGTCCTCGTTCTCGAGCCACTGCCCTTGCAGATGTGCGCCCGAGGCGAGCTCGTGCTCAACGACCTCGACAAAGCTCGAGGCAGGGCAGCCGTATACGTCGACGCCGGCATCCAGGTCCTGAATGGCACGCGTGTAAGCGCCTGAGCGAATGGTGAGGTTGGTGGCGAGCACGCCCACCCGGCGCGTGCGGGTGCTGTTGATTGCCGCGCGTGCGCCCGGTGCGATCACACCGATGACGGGGACGTCGAGCACCTGCTGGGCCAAACGCAAGGCCGCAGCGGTCGCCGTATTGCAGGCGATGACCATGATCTTGACGTCGTGCTTCGACAGCCAACGGCCCGCCTGCAGTGCAAACGAGCGCACCTCGTCCTCGGTGCGGGTGCCATAAGGGCAGCGCTTGGTGTCGCCAAAGTAGTAGACGGACTCGTGCGGCAACGCCGTCGCAATCGCACGCGCAACCGTCAGACCGCCCAGGCCCGAGTCGAATACGCCAATGGGGCGCGTGTCACCAGCCAGATTCTCAATATCGGACATGACCTCACCAGATTCTCTCTCGAAAAGATATGGCTCAGCGCGATAGGACCGCACTACGAACGAGCCGCGACCAGCAGCTCGGCCGTTGCCGCCCAGCCGTCGACAATCTTGCCTCGCGTGACGTAGGCATTATCGCAGGCATCCAGGAACTCAGGCGCGCCGGCGCTGGTCAAACCGTTCTCGACCAGGCAGAACGTGCCCACGTGGTCAGCCATGTAGAAGTCGGACTCGGAATCGCCGAGCGCCAGCGTCTCCTCGCGCTCGATACCCAGGTGCTCGCAGAAACGTGCGATGGCAACGCCCTTGTTGAGGCCGGCGGGATTGATGTTAAACGCGCGGCCATCCTCGACGCGTTCGAGCTCGAGCGTCGTCGGCTTGGACAGATGCGTCAGGTGACCGTTGCAGGCCCAGACCAGGCCGCAGCCGGCCTCGTCAAGAATGGCCTGGACCTCGTCGTCGGGCACATCGCCGCGCATGCCGACGGTGACCTCGCGGTACTTGTAGCCAGTCGACATGTCGTTGTGGTACTCGATCTTATGCGGCCAGCGGGCGAGAATCTTCTCGCACACGCCGGTCTGCTCGATCACCTGATGCGGCGTGAGGCCGCAGGCGGGGTCGTAGGGCATATCGCCGGTCAGATACTCCCAGTCGTTGGCCTTGAGATCGTACATGACCAGGCCACCCATCTCGCCGATGTAGGAGTTGAGGCCAAGCACGCGCGCATCCTCGTGGATCATGGTGCGGTTGCGGCCCGAGGTGGGGACCACCTGGATGCCGGCGCGGGCAAGTGCCACGACAGCCTCGACGAGTTTGGTCGAGGGGTTGCCGTCGTTGTCGCGTAGCACGCACGAGCCGGGTGCGAGCATCGTGGCATCCAGGTCGGTAAAGACGTACTTGACCTTGGCCAAGCGCTCGCGCATCTCGCCCGAAAGCTCGGCAACGGTCGGCAGGGTGTTGTGGGACATGGTTACTCCGTTTACGTAGAAGGGGCTTCTGGTCTTAGGCGTCGTACGCCGCAAGGGTGCGCTTGAGAATCGAGCCGTCGCGCTCACAAGGCTCGGGTCCGTTCTTGCGCAGCATACGCTCTTCCTCGCCCTTACCGGTCACGATGACCACGGCAGGACGAACAGTTTCGCGCACGACAGTCTCGATAGCGGCAACGCGATCAGTCACGATTTGCCAGTTATCATTTCCCTGCGCTTGAACGTTGCGCGCGATCTCGGTGCAGATGTCCTCGACATTCTCGGGGCCGGGGTCGTCCTCGGTAATCACGATTCGGTCGGCATACTTGCCAGCGGCGATGCCCATCGTGGTGCGTCGATCGACACCCTTACCGCCCGTAGCGCCAAATACAACCGCCAGCTCGCGCTCGGGATAGTTCTCGCGCAAGTCGCGCAGGAGCGTCTCGAGGCTCATGCCGTTATGTGCAAAATCGACGATGCCCAGGATTTTGCCCGATACGGACGGATAGAGCTCCATACGGCCGGGAACGAAGACGCCCTCAAAGCCGTGGACGATACCCTCTTCGGAAATGCCCAGAGCCTCGGCGCAGGCAATAGCGGCAAGCGCGTTGGACACATTGAACTTAACCGGCGTGGGAATCACAATGTCGCGCGTAAAGCGGGGCGTGCGCACCGTTGCCACCACGCCGCAGTCACCGTTACGAATCGCCAGCGCAAGCACGTCGGCACGCTCGTCGGTCAGGGAGAACGTCACCGTACGTTCGCAACGAGATGCCGCCTCGAGCACACGATCGACCTTATCCATATCGAGATTGACCACGGCAAAGCGGCTCTGCGAGAAGATTTTGAGCTTGCTGGCAAAGTAATCCTCGAGTGTCGGATGCTCAATCGGCGAAATGTGATCCTCGCCGATATTGGTAAAGGCGCCGACTTCAAAGGCGATTTTGCCCGTGCGCTCGTATTTGAGGCCCTGGCTCGATGCCTCCATAACCAGCCACGGAGCACCCGCCTCCGCAGCATGTGCGATGCGAGACTGCAGCAGAAAGGATTCGGGAGTCGTCAGCTTGGAAGGACCCGTCTCGATGCCGTCGTCGAACTCAATGCCCGTATTAAGAGCGGGTCGATGACAGCCCGTAAGCTTGGCCTCGTTGGCGAGAATGCCGCGCAGATAAAAGCTACAGGTCGACTTGCCCTTGGTACCTGTAAAGGCGCAGACCTTCACCCTACCCGACGGGTGCCCATAAAAGGCATCTGCCACCACGGCGAGCGTGCGACGAATATCACTCACAATCACCGCGGGAAGATCAACATCGTAATCGACCTCGGAAACGTAGGCCACGGCGCCATCGGCGATTGCCGAAAGCAGGTACTCGCGCTTAAACGCGCGGCCCTTGCAGACAAACAACGTGCCCGGACGCACCTGGCGCGAGTCGTCAGTCGCAAACTCAATGCGCTGGTCGCACGAAGCGCTCGGTCTGGAAACAACAAGGTCATCTTCCTCGAGCAACTCTATATAGCGCATCAGAGTTAGCTTCTCTTGTGTCGGACTCGACATACAAAGACCTCTCTCGCTAAATTCAGCCTTAAAGGGCAAAAGACGTCCCGCGGCAGAAACGATGAAACATTCTGTATTATCAACCATCCTAATATGCCACCTGACCTTGCGCGCACTGCAGCCTTCTAAAAAATTGCATGGACTGTGCTGTGGGCCAATAAATGACAACAGTGTCCACCCCGTGTAAAAACAAGGAAATCTGGGTGCTATTCTTTATCCAAATGTCTTGATGCGCCTCATTGACCCACAATGCCGACTCATCATGCCCAAGCAAAGGATTCCAGATGAAACGACACTTCGAACGTCGCCACCGCTCGGCACATGTCCAGTTGACCCGGCGCATCGTCTGCGCCTTCGCGACGATCGTTGTGGCCCTTGCCACCATCATCGGCGCGAGCGGCTGTTCGTCCTCCCAGAACGCCTCGAGCACCTACACACTCGTCGAGAATGGCAAGCTCACCGTCGCAAGTGACTTGGCCACGCCCCCGTTTGAATACGTCAACGATTCCGGCGAAGACCAGGGCTTTACCTATGAACTCATGGGCATGATCGCAGACGAACTCGGTCTGGAGCTCAACTACTTGCCGGCGCAAAAGTTCGACGGCATTATCCCCATGGTCAAGCAGGGTGTAAAGACCGATGTCGGCGCATGTAACATCACGATTACCGACGAGCGCAAGGAAGAGGTCGACTTCACCGATCCCTATATCGACTCCAACCAGGGCGTCGCAGTTGCAAAGAACACTGGATACGACACGGTCGATAGCCTCAACGCACCGGGCGTCAAAATTGCCGTGCAGTCGGGTACCACGTCCGAGGAGTGGGCAATCGAAAACCTGCCGCAGGCAACCACCGTCAACTTTGACGACTGGACGGCAGCCTTCACCGCCGTCATGAGTGGTCAGTGCCAGGCGGTCGTATGCGATCTGCCCGTTGAGCAGTGGATGGTTTCGAACTCCTTTACCGGTATGGAGATCATCAAAGAGGTTCCGACGGGCGAGCAGTTTGGCATTGCCGTCTCTAAAGACAACCCCGAGCTGACACAGGCCATCAACGATGCCCTCGCCAAGATCAAGAGCTCCGGCGCCTATGACAAACTGTACGAGAAGTGGTTTGGCATGGCACCCACGAGCGGGTCCGATAACGAGGATGCCTCGAGCTCAGACGACGCGACGGGCACTTCACTCGCCGTCACCTCGACGACCGCCAAGTCAAACGAAGACGGCGGCAACGGTGTGCTCGGCGGCATCGCAACCCGCCTGACCTGGGAAGCGACAACGGGTAGCGACGAGGGCGACGTTTCGCAAATTGAGCTTGAGTTGCCCGAGGGCGGGTCATTTGAAAGCACCGATGTTAAGGTCACGCTGCTCGACGGGCTGAACCAGACGGGTGTCAAGGCATCGTGCTCGCTGGACGGCTCAAAGCTCGTCATTAAGTTCGCCGATCCCGTCGCCGCCGGCTCACAGATTCGCGTTGTCGTCCCCGACGTCGTATTCCCGAGCAACGCGGGTGCCTATGCCGTCACCGGCAGCTATGTCGCCGACGGCGACAAGCGAGATCTTCCCGAGAGCCCCACCATCAGCGTCTCGGAGAGCACCATGGTGCAAGAAATCGTCGCCTGGCTCGATGCCCAGCCTTGGGTTGCCGCATGGAACTCCAACCCGTTTTTGGGCATGTTCTGCAAGCCGCAGATTATCGTCACCTCAATCGCCTCGCTCTTTAGGGGCTGGGGCATAGCACTTGCCGTGACCGCTATCGGTTTTCCGCTCGCCATCCCCATCGGCTTGCTGTTTGCCTTTATGAAAATCAGTCATAGTCGTATGCTGCGCGGCATCGCCGCGACATACATCAACGTCCTGCGTGGAACCCCGCTCTTCCTGCAGATCTACATTGCGTTCTTTGGGTTCCCTATGATCGGTCTCAACGTGCCCAATCTGCCGCTCGGCGTCGGCGTGCTCGCCATCAACTGCTCGGCCTATCTTGCCGAGATTTTCCGTGCCGGTATCGAGAGCGTACCGCATGGTCAAGCGGAAGCTGCCTACTCGCTTGGCATGACTTGGTCCCAAGTTATGTCGCGCATCGTGATCCCGCAGGCCGTACGTTGCGTTATACCGACTATGACCAGCGAGTTCGTTATGCTGTACAAGGACACGTCACTGCTTTCGAGCGTTGGCGTCATGGAGCTCATGCTGTTCTCCAAAAACCTCACGGCCACCACGGGCAACATTACGCCCTACATTTGCGCCGCACTTTACTATCTGGTCGTGACGATTCCGCTCATCCACATCGTCACCAAGGTGGAGCACCGTCTCGCCAAGCGCAGCAAGCGCTAACCGCTCGTACATAGCGTTCGCAACCACGGCCCGCCGCTTCGTCTGAAGATCGGGCCGTGGTTTTTTCGGTTCGCTCGGTGCTTATGCCCTATCACGAAACAAAAGATTGGCATGATAGTAAAGATTATTTGACATCAGCTGCCACAATCCTTGCGGCAGTACACCTGAGCCGTCAGCAGAAAGGATCTTGCATGTGCGGTTTTGTCGGTTTTACCGGTACAGATGAACAGAGTGAGCTGGTTCTCACGGCTATGATGAATCGCATCATCCACCGTGGTCCCGATATGGGCGGCCAGCATATCGTCGACAACGTTGCCCTTGGCTTCCGTCGTCTTTCGATTCTTGATCTTTCCGAAGCTGGAGCTCAGCCCATGTCGAGCGACGACGGCAAGGTCACGATTGTATTCAACGGAGAGATCTACAATTTCCAGGAGCTTCGCGCCGAGCTGGAGGCAGCCGGCTACGCCTTCCACTGCAACGCTGATACCGAGGTCCTGGTACACGGTTACGAGGAGTGGGGCGAGGACCTGGTCAACCGCCTGCGCGGCATGTACGCGTTCGTGATTCACGACCAGAACAAGAACAAACTCTTTGGCGCTCGCGACATCTTTGGTATCAAGCCGTTCTATTACTACCAGGCATCCGATGGCTCGCTGCTATTTGGCTCCGAGATCAAGAGCTTCCTAGACCATCCCAAGTTTGAGAAGGCTGTCAACCACGACGCGCTGCGCCCCTACCTGACGCTGCAATTCCCCGCCACGGAGGAGACCTTCTTTAAGGGCGTGTTCAAGCTTGCCCCGGCGCATTGCTTTACGTATGACCTGACGACCAACACCATGGACATCAAGCGTTACTGGAGCTGTGACTTCACCGACGACAACTCCAAGACCTTCGAGGAGTACGTGGACGAGTGCGACAAGGTCGTGCACGAAAGCGTCGCCGCGCACCGAATCGCCGATGTTAAGGTGGGCTCGTTCCTTTCTGGCGGCGTGGACTCCAGCTACATTGCCGCCTGTCTCATGCCCGACACCACGTATTCTGTCGGCTTCGATTACAAGAACTTCAACGAGACCAACTACGCTGCCGAGCTTTCCGACAAGCTGGGCATCAAGAACGTGCGCAAGATGATTACCGCCGACGAGTTCTTCGATGCACTGCCCGATATCCAGTATCACATGGACGAGCCGCAATCGAACCTGTCCAGCGTGCCGCTGTACTATCTGGCGCAGATGGCTTCTGAGGAGGTCACCGTCGTCCTTTCGGGCGAGGGTGCCGACGAGCTGTTTGCCGGCTACGAGTGGTACGAGGACACCCCCGAGATGCGCTCCTTTAAGAAGCGCGTGCCGCTCGGCGTACGTCGCGCCCTGGGCTCGCTCGTTCAGCATCTCCCCTACTTTAAGGGCCACAACTTCCTGACGAAATGCGCCGAGGTTCCCGAGCGCTGGTATGTGGGTCAGGCAAAGGTGTTCGATCCCTCCGAGGTCGACAAGGTGCTCAAGCCCGCTTATGACACCGGCAAGAACGCCGCGGAGATGTGCGCCGAGTACTACAAGCAGGTTCCCAACTGCTGCGAGCTTTCTAAGAAACAATACCTGGATATGAACATGTGGCTGCCGGGCGACATCCTGCTCAAGGCAGACAAGATGTGCATGGCGCATTCTCTGGAGCTTCGCGTCCCGTTCCTGGACAAGAAGGTCATGGAGTTTGCCGAGCACATTCCCGCCAACTACCGTGTTAACGAAGAAGGCTGCAAGCTCGTTCTGCGTCACGCTGCCAACCGTACGCTGCCCGACGAGTGGGCAACGCGCAAGAAGGTGGGCTTCCCCGTACCGGTCAAGTTCTGGCTGCGCGAGCAAAAGTACTACGACTACGTAAAGGAATACTTCACCGCACCGTGGGCTGCCGATTTCTTTGACACCGATGCGCTCATGAAACTGCTTGACGATCACTTTGAGGGTCGCGCGCTCAACCAGCGCAAGATCTATACCACGTTGACGTTCCTCATCTGGTACAAGCGCTTCTTTATCGACGAGGACACGGACGCCGAAGTCGCCGCGTAAGTTTCGTTATGAATTAGCAGTGAACAGCACGGGGTTTCCGCTATACTCAATCCCTGCGGGCGATTGGCGCAACGGTTAGCGCAGGTGCTTTACACGCACAAGGCTGGGGGTTCGAATCCCTCATCGCCCACCACTTGATTGAAAAGGCTCCCAGCGATGGGGGCCTTTCCTAATATGAGAAAGCCATTGTCAATAGGCATGTTCGTTCGAGCCCGGTTTGAAAC
>URAD01000038.1 GCA_900545745.1 uncultured Collinsella sp. | reverse complement strand
GGCCCTCGGCAAAGCTCGGGGCGCCCACCGGCATGATCATGAACTCCTGGAAGTCGACGTTATTGTCGGCATGCACGCCGCCGTTGAGGATGTTCATCATGGGCGTGGGCAGCAGGTGAGCGTTGACGCCGCCCAGGTACTGGTACAGCGAAAGACCCGCCGACTCGGCAGCGGCGCGGGCAACGGCCAGCGACACGCCCAGAATGGCGTTGGCGCCGAGCTTGGTCTTGTTGGGGGTACCGTCCGCGGCGATTAGCGCGGCATCGACGGCGCGCTGATCGAAGGCGTCGAGGCCCACGACGGCGTCGGCACACTCGTTGTTGACGTGCTCGACGGCCTGCGAGACACCCTTGCCCAGATAGCGGCCCTTGTCGCCGTCGCGCAGCTCGCAAGCTTCGAAAGCGCCGGTCGAAGCGCCCGAAGGCACCATCGCGCGACCGAAGCTGCCGTCCTCGAGCACGACCTCGACCTCGACGGTGGGGTTGCCGCGGCTGTCGAGCACCTCGCGACCGTAGACATCCAAAATATCGCTCATGTTGTCTCCCTCTCACTTGGAAACGTAGTGGTTGCAAGCGACCGGCTGACCGTGCACCGTCGGTGCGCCTCCGTAAGTTAGCCATGTCGCACTTTTTGCATTATGCCCTAAGTTAGCCGAGGGATACACTTGTTTTTCGAAAAATTTAGCGGGAGCGACGAGGCGTGCCGGCTCGTCGTTCCCGCAGTCTTACTCCTCTGCCTTTGCGGCATCCCACAGGTCATTGAGACCGTGGGTCGAAAGCTCAGCCAGATCCACGTGGGCGTCGGCCGCCATCTGCTCCATCGCAGCCCAACGACGGCGGAACTTTGCCGTGCTGGCGCGCAGAGCGCTCTCGGCATCGATTCCCTCCTTGCGCGCAACGTTGACCAGGGCAAAGAGCAGGTCGCCAAACTCCATCTCGCGCTCGGGCGAGCCGGGAGCCTCGGCCTCAAACTCGGCACGCTCCTCGGCAACCTCGTCCCACACGTCCTGGACCGTCTCCCACTCAAAGCCCACGGCAGCCGCCTTGCGCGACACCTTCTGAGCCTGCATCAGCGCCGGCAGGTGCGTAGGCACGCCGTCGAGCAGGCCCTCGGGCGCAGCCTCGCCCGCTGCCACGGCCTTGTCCTTGGCAGCCTTCTCGGCAAGCTTGACCTCGTCCCAGATCTTGAGCACCTCGTCGGAGTTATCGGCATCCGCATCGCCAAACACATGTGGGTGGCGGCGGATGAGCTTGGCGTCGATATCGCGTGCCACATCGGCCAGCGTAAACTCACCGGCGTCCGCCGCAATCTGCGCATGCAGTACGACCTGCATGAGCACGTCGCCGAGCTCCTCGCGCAGATGCGCCACGTCGTCCGCCTCAATGCAATCGAGCGCCTCGTAGGCTTCCTCGATCATGTTCTTGCCGATGCTCTGATGCGTCTGTTCGCGATCCCACGGGCAGCCATCGGGCTGACGCAGACGCCAGATGGTCTGCACCAGATGCTGCAGCTCGGCCGACGCGTCGACCAGCGTGGACAGATCGCGCGAGCCCTCGGCATTTTGCTGAACCATGTGCTGCGCCATGGTTATTCCTCCTCCAGGATCACGTGACGGAACGCACCGCCCTCGTAGATGCCGTAGCTGTGCGTACCGTCCTTGGGAATGCTCACGCTGCCGGGATTGAAGAGCCACAGGCCCGGGTGCGCCTCGCTCGCCTCGTTAACCTTGATGTGCGTGTGGCCGTAGACGAGCGCGGAGCCCTCGGGCAGCGCGGGCGCGTGGTCGACGCTGTTATGCATGCCGGCGCCAAAGACGTGGCCGTGCGTCAGGAACAGTTCGCGGCCGGTCTCGTCAAACAGGGTGGCGTAGTCGGCCATGACAGGGAAGTCGAGCACCATCTGGTCGACCTCGGCGTCGCAGTTGCCGCGCACCGCGATGATGCGGTCGGCCAGGGCGTTGAGCAGCGGAATCACACGCTTGGGGGCGTAGTCGCGCGGCAGGTCGTTGCGCGGGCCGTGGTAGAGCAGGTCGCCCAGCAGCACGATGCGGTCGGGCTGCTCGGACTCGATGGCGGCGACCAGGCGTTCGGTCCAATATGCCGAGCCGTGAATGTCGGAAGCGATGAGGTATTTCATGGTGGTCCTTTCGGGTGGGGTTGATGGGGCTGGGCGTGGCGTGCCACCGGCCGCGTTACTCAAATCGCAGCGCCGCGGCTTGTGCCGCCTGCATCACGCGCTGGAGTGGCACGTCGTGCTCGCGGGCAAGACGGGCGCAGTCCTCGTACTCGGGCGCCGCGCGCTCACTGCCGTCGGGCAGAGTGGCCACTTTAACGGATACCTCGCCCCATGGCGTCGCCACTTGTTCAAAGCGGCGCGGCAGACAGACGCGCTCCATGACCTGGCGGCGAATGCCGTTGGTCGTGGTTTCCAAAAAGATGATCGTCTGCAGACGGTCAATGTCCTCGCGGGCGCAGATTACCTGCAGCTGCCAGCCGGGACGACCTTTTTTGCAGTAAAGAGGCAGCCAGTGCACCTCGCGGGCGCCCGCCTCGCGCAGGCGGTCGGCGGCATAGGCGAGTACCTCGGGCGACGCATCGTCGATGTCACACTCCAGCTTGACGATGGTTTCGGGTGCATCGGTCTCGCGGGACAGCGGAGATGTACTTCCACGTTGCATACGGTCCGAATCCTTTCCGCGCGGGCTCGTTTTATTCACCCAAACGCTAGCACATCGGACGTGGCACAGGCGCGACTTTCGTCCGTCGCCGCCCTCGCTCCTAACCAAACATGTACATCAGCCTCCAAACATGTCATTTTTTGTCGGTTTTGGAGGCTGACGTACATGTTTTGGAGCGGGGCCGCACCGCGCAGCCTTTCCAATCGATTTCGAGCTCCGGCGTGCCCGGCGTGTTGAGAGTTGCACCATTACAATGGAGCGGATTCGCTTGACGCAAAGGAGCCGCCATGCCTGCTTGCCCGCTGGTCGATTGCCATACTCACACCTCGTTTTCGGACGGGCACGCCTCGTTTGAGGACAACGTTCGCGCCGCTGCTGCGGCCGGCTGCCGCGTTATGGTCTCGACCGACCACCTCACCCTGCCCGCCAGCATGGACGCCAACTGCGAGGTGCAGGTCGTCGAGGGCGACTTGCCGGCACATCGTCTGGCCTTTGAGGACGCCCGCAAACTCGCCGCGCAGATTGCGCCGGAGCTCGAGCTTATCTATGGCTTTGAATGCGATTGGTACGAGGGCTGCGAGCCTTTGGTTGAGCGCTGGTCCGCGGGTGCCATAGTGCGCTTGGGCAGCGTGCACTGGATTGGCGACCCCGGCGATATCATGGCCGGTGCCGCGGGTACGGCGGGAACGGAAAACGTCGCTCGCCCCGATACACCCGATTCCCTTTGCGGTTGGATCGACGACGACACCAACCTGCACGTTTGGGAAAACCTGGGGGTACGCGGCGTGTGGGAGCGCTACGTCGACGACTGGTGCCGCGCTTGCGAAAGCTCACTCAACTTTGACGTGATGGCCCATCCCGACCTGGTCATGCGCTTTTCGAAGGAGGGCTTTGCGCCCGATTTTGACCCGGCGCCGTTTTGGGAGCAGATGGCCGAATGCGCCCACGATACGGGTCGCCGCGTTGAGGTCTCGACGGCTGCGCCGCGCAAGGGGCTCGACGATTACTACCCCGCGACCGGGCTGTTGCGTCGCTTTGCCCATGCCGAGGTGCCGATTACTTTTGGCTCGGACGCGCACCGCGCCTGTGATATTTGCTGGAACATCCGCGAGGCTCAGGCCCACGCCTACGACTGTGGTTATCGAACCTTCGACATCCCCCACCCCACCGGAGAATGGGAATCCATACCCCTCGCCTAAGACTAGTGGCGGCGAGCGTTGAGCTCACCGGCCAGTTCGTCAAGGGTGATACCGTAGCGCTCGAGCGTCACGAGCAGGTGGTAGACCAGGTCGCCGGCCTCGTAGCGAATGTGATCGTGGTCGTTATCCTTACAGGCCATGATGACCTCGCTCGCCTCCTCGGCAAGCTTCTTGAGCAGTTCATCCTCGACGTCGGTCAGCAGACGAGCGGTATAGCTCTCCTGCGGCGACGCGTCGCGACGACCATGAATCACCTCGGCCAGCCCCGTCAGCGTCTCGCCGATATTTCCATCCTGAACATTCGCGGTGCGCACACCCATGGTTCAATCCTTTCTGGTTGGCCAAGCGCTTAGCCGAGCGCCCGCCCTACGCGAGTTTCTTAAAGAAGCAGGTACGGTTGCCGGTATGGCAGGCCGGACCCGGCGAGTCGACCTTGACCAGCAGCGTATCGCTATCGCAGTCGGCCCAGAGCTCCTTGACCTCTTGCATGTTGCCGCTCGTCGCGCCCTTGTTCCAGAGCTCCTGGCGGCTGCGGCTCCAAAACCATGTGGTACCGGTCTTGAGCGTCAGCCCCACCGACTCCTCGTTCATCCAAGCAACCATAAGCACCTCGCTGGTGTCATACTGCTGAACCACACAAGGAATCAGCCCGCAGGCGTCGTATTTGAGCTCGGACGCAGTTGTCACTTGCTCCATTTAAAAATCCAATCTCACGGGGATGCCTTGACTGGCCATATACTCCTTCACCTGGCGAATGCTGAAGGTTCCAAAGTGAAAGACGCTCGCCGCCAGCACGGCGTCGGCTTCGCCCTCGATCACACCCTCGGCAAAATGCTCGAGCGTGCCCACGCCACCACTCGCGATGACGGGGATTGGCACCGCGCGCGCCACGGCACGGGTGAGTGCCAGGTCAAAGCCGGCCTTGGTGCCGTCGCGATCCATACTGGTGAGCAGGATCTCGCCGGCGCCGCGACGAGCCGCTTCCTCGGCCCACGCCACCGCGTCGATACCCGTAGCGTTGCGGCCGCCCGCCGTAAAGACCTCCCACTTATCGGCGCCCGGCTCCCCGGGCAGCCCCACGCGCTTGGCATCGATCGCCACGACCACGGCCTGGCTGCCAAACGCCGCGGCAGCCTGGCTAATCAGCGACGGGTCGCGCACGGCCGCCGAGTTGAGCGACACCTTGTCGGCACCGGCGGCAACCATGGTGCGCATGCCCGCAAGATCGCGAAAGCCGCCGCCCACGGTATAGGGAATAGCCAGCTCCTCGGCCGCATGCGCCGCCATCTCGATAGTCGTCGCGCGGTTGTCACTCGTGGCGGTAATATCCAGGAAGACGACCTCGTCCGCACCCTCGCGATCGTAGGCACGCGCTAGCTCCACCGGGTCGCCCGCATCGCGCAAGCTCACAAAGTTGACGCCCTTGACCACGCGGCCGTCCTTAACATCCAGACAGGGAATTACGCGTTTGGTAAGCATGGGCTACTCCTCCCCTCGGGCGGCGGCCAGCGCCTGGGCCAGCGTAAAGTTGCCCTCGTAGAGCGCACGACCGGTAATGGCGCCCTCGATGGCATCCTCGCCCACCGCGGCAAGCGCGCGGATATCGTCGAGTGTCGAGATACCGCCCGAAGCCACAACGGGAAAGCCCGCGACCTCGGCCACATGGCGATATGCCGCCACGTCGATGCCCGTCTGCATGCCATCGCGCGCGATATCGGTATAGACCAAGTGTTTAAAGCCCAGCTCGGTGAGCTGCGCCACGGCGTCGTCGAGTGCCACGCCCGCGCCGTCACGCCAGCCGTTCACCTTGACCTGACCGTCGCGCGCGGCGATGTCTGCCACCAACAGCTCGCTAAAGCCGCGAGCCACCACCTCGGCAAATCCCGGCTCGGTCACGAGCACCGTGCCGAGTGCGATGCGACGCGCGCCGTAGCCGGCCAGCTCGTCGATCCGCGCGAGCGAGCGAACGCCACCGCCCACGTCCACGGACAGACCGTCGACGCCGCAGATGGCCTCGATCGCTGCTGAGTTGGCAGCGCACGCATCCTCGTCCTCGCCAAAGGCAGCGGACAGGTCGACGACGTGCACCCAGCTCGCGCCCTGCTCGGCAAAGGAGCGGGCAACGGCCACGGGGTCGTCGGAATATACCTTGCAGCGGCTTCGGTCGCCGCGCTCCAGGCGCACGACCTTGCCGCCGATCAAATCGATTGCGGGAAACAGAATCATCGGCCGGCCCCCTCGACGATGCTCACGAAGTTCTTAAGAATGCGCTGGCCCAGCGCAGAGGATTTCTCGGGATGGAACTGGCAGCCCCACACATTGCCGTGGCGCACGATGCACGGAAAGCTCCGCGTGTAGTGCGTGCGCGCCAGCACATTGGCGGCATCAGCGTCGTCTGCCACCGCGTAGCTGTGGGTGAAGTACATGTTGGCACCCTCGGCAAAACCGGCGAGCAGCGGATCGGCCGCACCGGCGGGCGTCATGTGCACCTGGTCCCAACCCACGTGCGGCACCTTCAGTCGGCTCGACTCCAGGCGCGTGCACGAGCCGCGCATAATGCCCAGGCCATCGACCCAGGGGCCACCGGCCTGCTCGGGGGTGTTGCCGTCGGCAACTGCGCCCTCGTCCGCCGGCACGCCCTCGTCGCCGCGCTCAAAAAATAGCTGGAGGCCCAGGCAGATGCCGAGCAGCGGAGTTCCGGCGGCAACGGAGTCGAGCACCGCGTCCGCCTCGCCGCTCTCGCGCATAAAGGCAATCGCGTCGTAGAACGCGCCCACGCCCGGGATGACCAGACCGTCGGCGTTGCGGATCTGCTCCGGATCGTCCGACGTGCAGGCGGCGGCACCGGCGCGCGCAAGCCCGCGCACGACGCTCGACAAGTTGCCCTTGTGGTAGTCGACCACCACGATCTTCGGTTCGCCCACGCGACCCTCCTTTTTCCATCATCCAAAACCACCACAAAGGGGACAGGCACCTTCGTGGTGGTTTTTGCCTTTGTGGCGGTTACAGCGAGCCCTTGGTGCTGGGGATGCCTTGCACGCGGGGATCGAGCTCACAGGCGTGGCGCATCGTGCGGCCCACAGCCTTAAAGGCGGCCTCGATAATGTGGTGCGAATTGCCGCCCGCCAGCTCGCGCACGTGCAGCGTGAGTTTGGCATCGCGCGCAAAGGCATAGAAGAACTCGACGGCCAGCTCGGTATCAAAGCTGCCCACGCGCTCGGTCGGCACGGGCAGCTCGCAGTAGGCCTGCCCACGGCCCGAAATATCAACAGCAGCCATCACAAGCGTCTCGTCCATGGCAATCGCCGCGTCGGCAAAGCGCGCAATGCCCGCCTTGTCGCCCAGCGCTTGGCAAAACGCCTCGCCCAGCACAATGCCCGTGTCCTCGACGGTGTGATGTGCGTCGACCTCAACGTCGCCCACCGCGTGTACCGTCAGATCGAACAGGCCATGGCGGCCAAACGCGTTGAGCATGTGGTCAAAAAACGGCACGCTGGTCGAGATATCGCACACGCCGCTCCCGTCCAGGTCGAGCTTTACGACAATGTCGGTCTCGCCCGTCTTGCGGGTCACCTCGGCATAACGGCCCATCTACATCTCCTCCTTCACCAGCGCGGCAAACGCAGCCAGTACCTCGTCGTTTTCCCGCGGCGTACCCACGGTAATGCGTAGGCAGTCCACGAGCCCCGGCGCATAGCTAAAGTCGCGCACCAAAATCGAATACTCGTCGCGCAGACGCTCGCGCACGCGCGTGGCATGCGGCGTGCGTACGAGCACAAAGTTCGCCGCACTCGGCCATGCCTCCACGGGCAAGCCCTCGGCAGCCATCGCGCGTAGGGCGCACAGCTCGCGCTCGCGCTCGGATGCAACCTGTGCCACCACGGGCGCGTACGCATCGCGGGCACGCACGCAGGCAAGCGCGGCGGCCTGACTCAGTACGTTGACCGAATAGATCTGGCGAATCGCCGCGAACACATCGATGACCTCGGGCGCCGCAATCACATAGCCCAGACGCGTGCCGGCGGCGCCAAACGCCTTGGACAGCGTATGCAGAATCACCAGGTTGGGATGCTCGGCAATAAGCCCCTGCGCCGTGGTGGCCGCGCCAAACGAATCGTCGGCAAACTCAACGTAGGCCTCGTCGACCATTACCATGCCGGGGCACGCATCGCACAGCGCCGCGACAAAGTCGAGCGGCGCCACATCACCCGTGGGATTGTTGGGCGAGGTCACGATTGCCAGGTTGCACTCCGGCGCCGCCGCGAGCACAGCAGCTTGGTCGAGCTCAAAGGTCGCCGGGTCGCGCCAAACGTCGCGCACCTCGGTCTGGCACAGAGACGCAAAGAAGGCATACTCGCTAAAGCACGGCGGGCAGTTGAGCAGAGTCCTCCCCGCGCCGCCAAACGCCAGCAGATAGTTATAGAGCAGCTCGTCACCGCCGTTGCCCACGCAGATGTTCTCGCGCGTCACGCCATGCCAGGCAGCAAGCTCGTCGCGCAGGTCGTTTGACATGGGATCGGGATAGCGGTTGAGCGGTGTAGCAGCCAGGGCCGCGTCGATCGCCTCGCGCACGCCGGCCGGCACGGGATAGGTGTTCTCGTTGGCCGAAAGGTTGATGCGCGTGGGCGTAAAGTTGGGATCGTAGGGCTCAATGCCGGCCAGGTAAGGCTGGACAAGCTCCTTCATACGAGACGTCAGCTCGGCCATATTAGGCCTCCCCGACGACCGCGCCAGCGGCACCGCCCGCAGCCGCCAGGTCCACACCCTCGGCAACCGTCGCGGTCGTATCACCCGGCCAGGCGACCTTGGTCAGGTCGGCCGCGGCCAGAGACTCGGCACTCACGGCATCCTCGCCCTGCTCCAGCACGCGACGACGCAGAGCGACAGAAAGCGCGTGCGCCCACAGGCCCTCGGCCTCGGCCAGACGCTGTGTGGCGGGAGCGTCCGAGAGCAAGCCCTCGGGCGTATAGCAAATGACGCTCGAGCGCTTAACGAACTCTTCGACCGAAAGCGGGTTGGAGAACATGGCCGTGCCGCCGGTCGGCAGCGTGTGGTTGGGGCCGGCAACATAATCGCCGAGCGGCTCGGAACTCCAGGCGCCCACAAAGATGGCGCCGGCGTTGCGGATGCCGCCGAGCAGGCCCATCGCGTCCTTGCAGTGCAGCTCAAGGTGCTCGGGCGCCACGGTGTTCACCGCCTCGACGGCAGCGGCCATGTCGGCGGCCACTACGATGGTGCCCTCGTTATCGAGCGAGGCGCGCGTGATCTCGGCACGCGGTGACTGCGCCACCAGGATGTCAATACCCGCCTCGACCTCACGCGCAAACTGCTCGTCGCAGGTCACCAGGTAGCAGGCTGCCAGCGGGTCGTGCTCGGCCTGGGCCATCAGGTCGGCCGCGACCACCATAGGCTTGGCCGTGGCATCGGCCAGCACGCAGACCTCGGAGGGACCGGCGACCATATCGATACCCACGTCACCCGAGACAATCTGCTTGGCAGCGGCGACAAAGGCGTTGCCCGGGCCGGTAATCTTGTCGACACGCGGAATGGTCTCGGTACCGTACGCCAGCGCGGCCACGGCCTGGGCGCCGCCCACCATATAGATCTCGTCCACGCCGCCGAGCTTGGCGGCCGCGAGCGTATACGGGCTAATCAGTCCATCCTTTTGCGGCGGGGTTACCATGACCACGCGTTTGACGCCGGCCACCTTGGCGGGAATGGCGTTCATAAGCACCGTGGAGGGGTACTGCGCACGACCGCCCGGCACATAGATGCCGGCCGCAGCAAGCGGGGTCACCTTAACGCCGAGCATCGTGCCGTCCGGGCGCGTGGTAAACCAGCTCTGCTCGACCTCGCGCTGGTGGAACTCGCGAATCTGACGTGCAGCCTTCTCGAGCGCCGTGACAAAAGCGGGCTCGAGGCCTTCGAGCGCGGCATCGATCTGCTCTTGCGGCAGACGGAAGCTCTGCAGTTCAACGCCGTCAAAACGCTGACAGTAATCGCGCACCGCAGCATCGCCGTTGGCACGCACGTTGGCCACGATATCGCGGGCGGCGTCGACGATGTTTTGCGGCAGCACGCCCTTGCGGTTGAGCTGGTTGGTAACGAGGCGCTCACCGGGAGCAAGCTTGATGGTCTTCATTTCGGTATCCCCTATCGGTCGAGGCTATGTTCGAAAAACGAGAGGCCGGGCGGCGGCGCCAGTCGACCCGCAGCCCGTACGTTGGGTCGCCCGTGCGTGCTCACGCTATTGTGCCGAGCCCGCGACGGGCTCAAAATGCTTGTCCTTCACGGCCGCCGCCAAGCGATCTGCCAGATTGCGCACGCGCGGATCCAAGCGAGCGGCACCCGGATTGACAAAGAAGCGGGCCGTGCAGTCCATGATGCGGCCGGTGATGACCAGGTCGTTATCGTGCAGCGTGGCGCCCGTGGCGGTAATATCCACGATACGGTCGGTCATACCGACGATGGGGCCCAGCTCGATGTTACCGTGCAGCGAGACGATATCGACATTCACGCCGCGCTCGGCATACCAGGCACTCGCGATGCGCGGATACTTGGTGGCCACGCGAAGCGACCCACGGCGGGCATAGTTGCGCTCGGCCTGGCCGGCACGCCACGCGGGCTCCGCCTCGATAAACGTGCACAGGCCGTAGCCCAAATCGACCAGCTGCAGCAGGTTGAGGTCGGCCTCGATAAGCGAATCCCAGCCGCAGATGCCGCAGTCGGCGCCGCCGCAGCCCACAAAGGCGGGCGCATCGCTGG
>URAD01000037.1 GCA_900545745.1 uncultured Collinsella sp. | reverse complement strand
ACCGCAGGAAGCTTGGATACGCCTAGGCGCGGTCCAAGAAATCGTCCGCACCCCCTGGCGAATACCCATGTGCAAAAAATGCCAAATATGAGTACTGCTACCTGGTAGCGCGCAGAGATGTGGTGTAAGAGGCGGGGCATGCCCCGCCTCTTCTCTTTCTTGAAAGGGAGGGGACACCGCCTAGAATTCGTCGTTGGAGCAATGAAGGTGACGAATGGAAGGAAAGGCGATGCCCCAAGAAGAGAGTGTACTGCGCCTCGGCCGCGACGAGGCCCTCGAGGCGGCGAGGCTTTGGCAGGAGTGCGGCGACGCGCGCGAGTTCGCGTGCAGGGTGCTGGACGGCGTGATGAACGCGCTGATGGACTCCGAGGCCCAGCAGATGTGCGGCGCGAGCCGCAACGAGCGCAGCGACGGCAGGGAGAACAGCCGCAACGGCTACCGCCCCAGGTCGCTCAAGACCGCCGTGGGCGACGTGGAGCTCGAGATACCCAAGCTCAGGCACGGCACCTACTACCCCGAGGGCATGCTCGCGCGATGGTCGCGCGTCGACACCTCGGTGGCCTCCATCGTGCAGGAGATGTACGTGTGCGGCGTGTCCACCCGCAAGGTCGAGCGCGTGGCGTCCAAGCTGGGCATATCCTCGCTGTCGAGCTCGGAGGTCTCGAGCCTCTGCTCCGACCTCGACGCCGAGGTGGAGGAGTTCCGCCGCCGCGACCTTTCGGGCACGCCGTGCTGCTACCTGTGGCTCGACGCCACCTACATGAGCTGCAGGGTCGGCTCGTCGGTCGTCTCGCAGGGCGTCGTGACCGCGATCGGGCTGGGCGCCGACGGGCGCAAGCACTTCCTGGGCTGCGACGTGGTCGACACCGAGAGCGAGGACTCCTGGGCGGCATTCCTCGGCGGGCTGCGCGAGCGCGGGCTGGCCGGCGTTCGCCTCGTGGTCTCCGACAGCCACGCCGGGCTCGTGGCCGCCGTCTCGCGCCTGTTCCAGGGCTGCGCCTGGCAGCGCTGCGTGACGCACCTGCAGCGCAACCTCCAGAGCGCCTGCTCGGGCAGGCCCGAGGACTCCAAGGCGGCCGTCAGGGACCTCGTGCACGCCGCGGTCTACCAGGACGACCCCGACCTCGCGCGCTGCGTGTGGGCCGAGGCGGCGCCCTGGGTGGCGTCGGTGTCCGCCAGGGCCGGCGAGGTCTTCGAGCAGGCCGAGGACTCCGCGCTGGCGTTCACGGCCTTCCCCAGGGCGCACTGGGCCAAGCTCCGCACCAACAACGTCCAGGAGCGCGCCAACCGCGAGATCAAGCGCCGCTACAGGGTCGTGCAGTCCTTCCCCTCGAGGGAGTCGATGCTGCGCCTGACGTGCGCGAGCCTCATGGAGACCGAGGGGCAGTGGTCCCAGCAGCGCGTGTTCTCCGAGGCCTCGGCCGCCGAGGGCTTCGCCGAGCCCGCGGACAGGCCGGCCCCGACAGAGGGGAGGCGCCGCGCGCTCGGGCGGCGCGCCAGGGAGATAGTGGACGAGATAGTCGAGAAGCGCGGTCTCAAGAAGGAGTAACATCGGGACTTGCAGCGACGGACCTCAGGACACTCTTACACCACGTCTGCGCGCGCGACCTGCTACCTTTTTGGTAGCAGCGTTTTCGAAGTCATAAAAGGCAAATCCGACATTAGAACGACGACTGATAGTCCAGTTAAGCCAATTTAGTTACTGCAAAACTGGACATATGTGGCCCAACTCATCTAAAAACGCCTAATTTATATGTTACGAAGTTAGTGCCCGTACTCATATTTGCCACTTTTTGCACACGGCCTATCCCAGCCATGGTAAATCGATAACAAAACGGGCTCCAGACCGCTGAATCGTGCCGCATATGGCACGTCCGCAGTCCGGAACCCGGTCCAAATTGAGTTATTGCGCTGTGTTAGGCCAAAACGTCCGACAAAATCTCGATCAGGCTGTCCACGTCGGCTTCCTCGCAGACAAGCGGCGGCAGGAAACGCAGCGTGTGGGCACCAGTAGCGTTAATCACGGCGCCGGCGGCCAGCGCGCGGGCAACAATATCATGCGCATCGCCCGCAGCGTCATCCAGATCGCAGCCGAGCATTAAGCCGCGACCGCGTACCTCGGTAACGTGCGGAAGCTTGGCCAGCGCCTGCTCCATATAAGCACCCACCTTGGCGGCATGCTCAGCGTAGTCGCCGCGCACGAGCGCAGAGAGCGTCGCGGCGCACGCCGCGACAGCCAAGCAGCTACCGCCAAAGGTCGAGCCGTGGTCGCCCGGCTTAAACACGTCGGCGATCTCCTTCTTTGCCACCACGGCACCCATGGGCACGCCATCGGCAATCCCCTTGGCAAGGCTCATAATGTCGGGCTCCACGCCATAGGTCTGGAATGCAAACGGCTTGCCGGAGCGGAAGATGCCACACTGGACCTCGTCGGCGATAAGAACGGCACCCACCTCGTGTGCCAAGTCGCGCGCTGCCGCCATAAACTCCTCGGTCATGGGGTGCACACCGCTCTCGCCCTGAATCGGCTCGAGCATGACGGCGCAAATCTCGCTTCCCAGCTGCTTAAAGATTGCACGCAGCTCATCGACATCGTTGGGTGTGCAGGCCACAAAGCCGCCCGGCAGCGGGCGGAAGCTATCCTGCAGCCAATCCTGCATGGTGGCGGCAATGGTCTCGAGCGTACGGCCGTGGAAGCCGCCGCGCATGCATACGATGGTGTTGCCGCCGTTACCAGCACGCTTGGCGTACAGACGCGCGAGCTTCATCGAGCCCTCGTTGGCTTCAGCACCAGAATTGGCAAAGAACGCCTCCCACACCTGCTCGCCCGCCGTCGGAGCGCCGAGCGCAGCGGCCGTGGTCTCATCGCCGGCGGCAATGGCATCGGCCAGAACGCACGCACCATCTACGTCGTCGTTGGCAAGCTTGGACAGCAGCGCCGCGACCTGTCCACGCTGCTCGATGTAGAAGTAGTTAGACACGTGCAGAAGCTTTTTGGTCTGAGCCTCGAGCGCCGAGAGCACAGCCGGGTCGCCATGACCTAGGCTGCACACGCCGATGCCGGCAAGAAAGTCGAGGTACTCACGGCCATCGTCGCCGGTGAGCTTCATGCCGTGGCCTTCGACAAACTCTACCGGCGAGCGACCAAAAGTATGCATAACGTAATGGGATTCGAGCGATTGTTGAGTTGCAAGTGACATGGGATGCCTTTCGTTAGGCGCCGTACGGCGCAGGGCTATGGGTGCAGGGACGCGACGACCGCGGGTCAGCTAGACCGTCTGGAGCTTCTCGACCTCGTCGAGGTTCTCGGTCAGGCGCGCCGCAAACGTCGAAAGCGGGTGCGGATGCGTATCGAATTCGTAGGCTGTCTCGGTGGAATGGATCACGGTACCGACGCCAGCATCGGTCAGCAGCTCCAGCAGCAGCGAGTGCGGCGTCGTGCCGTTGATGATGTGGGCTCGGAACACGCCAGCGGTAAGCGCATCGACGGCCGCACGCAGTTTAGGAATCATGCCCTTATCGACCTCTCCGCCATAGAGCATCTCGTTAACCTCATCGAGCGTCAGGTTGGAGATGAGCGAATCCTTGTCGCTAAAGTCCTTGTACAGGCCGTCGACGTCGGTCAAGAAGATCGCCTTGTGCGCATGAAGTGCCGCCGCAACGGCACCGGCGGCGGTATCGGCGTTGATGTTGAAGAAGCCACCGTCCTCTCCTGCCGCGACCGTGGCGATAACGGGAATGTACTCGCTGTCGAGCAAACGCTCGATATAGTCGGTGTTGACGTGCGTGACCTTGCCTACGCGGCCGAGCTCTGGGTCGAGTGGCTCGGCGATAAGGGTACCGGCGTCGCTGCCGGACACGCCCACGGCCAGGTTGCCGTGGTGGTTGAGCGCCGCGACCAGCTCCTGATTGACCTTGCCACCCAGTACCTCGCGCACGATGTCCATGGTGGCAGGCGTAGTCACGCGCTGGCCGTTCTTAAACTCGACGGGGATGTCGTAGTGGCTGAGCGCCTCGTTGATGGCCTTGCCGCCACCGTGCACGATAACAGGGCGCATGCCGATAATCTTGAGCAGAACGATGTCGCTCATCACGTCGCGGCGCAGTTGCTCGTCAACCATGGCGGCTCCGCCATATTTGATAACGACCGTCTTGCCGGTCAGGTTTTTAATCCACGGCAGCGCTTCGAACAGCAGCTGCGCGGTTGCTTCGTTGGATTCGCTCGAACGACAATCGCGTGCGAATTTCATAATCTGCCTCGTCTTTCGTATCGTTATCGCGCCGTGCTCCGCTGTCCGCAATCGCGGCAAGATGCGCAGCGTGCCCGGAATCTAGGAACGGTAGTCGCCGTTGATGGAGATGTACTCATGCGTGAGGTCGCAGGTCCACACGGTCGTTGCCGCGTCGCCTGCGCCCAGGTCGGCCGAGATCACGATCTCGGGCGCCTCAAAACGTCGCAGGGCTTCGTCCTCATCGAAGGGGACCGTCAGGCCATCGCGACAGACGGGCATACCCATCATGTCGATGGACACATCTTCTTGGTTAAACTGCACGCCGCACTTGCCGAGCGCCATGGCAACGCGGCCCCAGTTGCAGTCGTGGCCGGCGATGCAGGTCTTGACGAGCGGCGAGTTGGCAACAGCACGGGCGGCGATATCGGCCTCCTCGTCGTTCGCGGCGCCGGTGACATTAACCGTCACGAGCTTGGATGCGCCCTCGCCATCTGCGGCGATGTTGCGCGCCAGGCTCTCGCACACCTCATGCACGGCAAAGGCCAACTCGTCAAAGGCATCGGAGCCCTCGACAATAGGCTCGGCATTTGCGGCAGCGCCGGAAGCGAGCATGATGCAGGTGTCGTTAGTCGAGGTGTCGGAATCGACCGTTACCTTGTTGAAGGTCTGCTTGACGGTGGAGAGCAACAGGGCGTGGAGCGCCGCCGGCTCGACGGGGGCGTCGGTAGTGATGACTGCGATCATGGTGGCCATGTTGGGCATGATCATACCCGAGCCTTTGCACATACCGCCCACCGTATAGGCATTACCTGCGTGCCCCGCGGCCTCGCTGCGGTAACACACGGCATACTCCTTGGAGTGCGTGTCGGTGGTCATGATAGCGCGAGCGGCATCGGCGCCACCATGAGCGGAGAGCGCCTCATAAGCTGCCGCAATCGCCGTCTCAAACGTGTCGATCGGCAGAATCTGACCAATTACGCCCGTGGAGGCGACCAGAATCTGCTGGGGCTCACAGCCGATGACCTGCGAGGCGATGTTGCAGGTCTCGCGCGCGCAGGCAAGACCGGTCTCGCCCGTGGCGGCGTTGGCATTGCCAGAGTTGACCGAAACGCCGGCAATGACGCCGTAGCCCTTGTCGGCGCCGCCCAGGTTGGCACGGCTCACCTGCACGGGCGCCGCACAAAAGCGGTTAGTCGTAAACACGCCGGCCCCGGGACAGGGTTTATCGGGCACGACGAGCGCGTAATCCAGGCGCTCGGGATTCTTGCGGAATCCGGCATGAATACCCGCGGCCTTAAAGCCGGCCGCTGCCGTAACGCCACCCTCGACGGCGCGAATCTTGATATCGAGCTGCTCTATATTCATCGTCCCTACGACTCCTTATATCAAATAAAAAAGCGGGCATCGGCTGGCACGCCATACCGGTCGCAACTACTAGACCAGCTTAAAAGTGGCGCCCAACTCGATACCCGACTACTAAATCGATAACAATCGAATGTGCTACACCGGGCACGCCACTGTGGGCAAGCCTCGTCGTTCGTCAAAACCAAAGACGATGTTGGCGCACTGGACCGCCTGGCCTGCTGCACCCTTACACAGATTGTCGATGGCGCCCGTAGCCACCAGAACGCCCGCGCGCTTGTTGAGCGCGAGGCCAATCTGGGCGGCATTGGTGCCGACGACCGAAGCCGTCTTGGGCTGTTGGCCGGCATCGAGTACGCACACGAAGGTGCGACCGGCGTAGAACTGCTTGTAATGGTCGACAACGTCCTCAAGGGTCAGCGTGTCTAGAGCCTGCGGCGCGAGCGGCAGCGTCACTGTGGAGAGCAGGCCGCGCTTGAGCGGTGCCAGATGCGGGGTGAAGACGATGCGATCGGTTAAGCCAAGGATTTGCTCAATCTCGGGCGTGTGGCGATGTTTACCCACGCCATAGGCTTCCAGGTTCTCGTCGGCGCTGCAAAAATGCGTACGGGCGTTGCAGGACTTACCGGCACCCGTTACACCGCTGATAGCGTCAACGATCACGGGGCCGCTCTGGGCAACCCAGCCGGCGCGCACGGCAGGCGCGGCGGCAAGACTCGTTGCGGTGGGATAGCAACCGGCGCAGGCGACCAGTACGGGCTTGCCGTCGGCGCGGTCGGATGCAGCAGTCTTCAAATCCTGGCAAAACAGCTCGGGCAGACCAAAGGCGCGGCTCTTGAGTAGCTCGGGGCTTGTGTGCTCAGCGGCATACCAAGCCTCAAAGGTGGCCGGATCGCTCAGGCGGTAGTCGGCCGAGAGGTCAATGCAGGAGACTCCCGCGGCAAGCAGGGCGGGCACCTGTGCCATGGCAGCCGTGTGCGGCACGGCCAAAAAGACCGCGTCGCAGTTCTTGAGCTCGGGGGCATCGTGCGTCGTGAAGACAAGATCGCTCACGCCGGCGAAACTCGGGTACACCGCGGACAGCGGCTGGCCGGCATCGGCGTTGGACGTAATGGCAGCAAGTTCAAACTCGGGATGACCGAGGACGAGGCGAATGAGCTCGGCACCGGCATATCCTGCCGCACCGACGATTCCAACCTTCAAAGACATATCAGACTCCTTGTCTGCGATTTATGCACCGATGCGCATTTCGCAGCGGTCGTTATGAGGTGGGTTGAAACTTTAGCACCAGAAGATGCATTTATACGCAAATCTTTTGCATATTCATGCATTGAAACAAACCAGACACATTCACGCGAAGGAATTGACAAATAACAATGGGCCCCATATCGCCCGGTGCACTTTGCGGTGCCGTTGCGATGTGGAGCCCGACATAGACGGGTATTTAAATTGTTGGGGCCGGCAGGAGAACTCTTTTAGGTCTCGACCGGCACCCATTCGTCGTGGTTGCAAATGAAGGCCTCCGGCTCCTCGACGCTAAAGAAGACGAGCGTGGGATCGGCTGCGCCCTCGTAGTGCTCGCCTAGGCGCTCTAGGTGCTTCCAGCCAGCCTCGCGCATATCGGGGGCAGCCTGGTCATCCAAGCCGGCGCGCCCGCGCAAAATGAGCCAGCCATGGCCCGGCCACCAACTCGTGGCCTCAAAGCGCTGGTTTTGCAGCAGCTCCTGCCACACATCTTTGGTGCGTGCCGTCACAAACCACAGCTTGCCACCCTGAATCTGCGCAAACGAAAACGGACGCACATGCGGCTGCCCATCCACGCTCGTCGCCAGATACCACGCCGGCACCGACGTCAGATACTCCAAAACCGTATTCAATCCGTCCACGTTTCCTCCTGTCGCCTGACCAGTCTTTTTGGAATGGGTAGTCAATTTGGGAAATTAGAGCCCCAGGCGCTCCTCGCTGCCGTCGATATCGCAGAACCGCGCGGCGATGTTGCGGACCGAGAAGAACGCAAGGCGGCCGTCGTTGGCACTATCGTGTTGCTCGCCGATGCCCACCATGTGCTTAAAACCCGCTTGACGCACCTTGTCACTCGCAACTGCGTCGTCCTCAAGTGCGGCTTCGCCGGTCAATACGATCCAACATTCCCCCGGCTTCCAGCCCGATACCTCAAACTTGGGATTCGCACTCAGCTCCGCCCACACATCCTTGTCGCGCGACGTGCAAAACCACAGCTTGCCGTCATCGACCATGGCAAACGAAAACGGCCTCACGCGAGGCTGATACCCGTCGGCCACATCGGTCGTGGCCAGATACCACGCCGGAATGCGCCTGAGATACGAACAGGCGCGCTCAAGCTGAGCCGTGCGGTCGTTGTCGGTCATAGGGACCCCTTTCTTGCGCTCGAATCGCGCCTAAACAAGTTGAAGATTGATGACGATGACGCAGATGAGCAGCAACGCCGTCACCACCGCCGCCAACGCATCGCTGCGGCCAAATGCAAGCGCATGCAAACGTGTGCGGCCCTGCTCGCCATGATAGCAACGGGCATCCATGGCGGCCGAAAGCGTCTCGGCATGACGGAACACGCCCGTGAACAGCGGAATCGCCACACTGCCGAGCATACGCACACCGCCGAGCGGGCCTCCCGTCACGCGCGCACCGCGGCTCGCCTGCGCATCTGCCGTCTGCTTCATCTCGGTGGCAAACTGCGGCATAAAGCGCAGCGCGATACCCATAATCATGCCGAGCTCGTGCGCAGGAAGTCCCACACGCGCAAACGGCGCGAGCAGGCGCTCAAAGCCCGCGGTGAGGTCGAGCGTCGGTGTGGTGAGCGTAATGGCGCTCATGCCGGCCATCATCAAGCTCAGGCGGCACGCCATAAAGGCGGCGGAATGCAGCGAACCCTCGCTTATCTGCAAAAAGCCAAGCTGCCACAGAATGCGCCCACTCTGGTCGGAAAATAGGTTGAGCACTGCGACCACCACGACAATCGCCAGCAATGGTGCCATCGATGATAGGACCCGGCGCAACGGCACCCGGGACACGGCATAGATCAGGACAACGAAGATTGCGACCGGGGCCAGTCCGCGGAAGCTGCTGACTGTGAGCGTCGTGATCAGAAACACAAAGCCCAAGAGCAACTTAGTTCGCGGGTCCAGGCGGTGGATCGCACTATCGCCGGGATAGTAGCTGCCAAACGAAAACGCCTCCATTAGCAGCCCTCCTCTCGCGCGACCGTCTTGGATTTAGCAATGTCCGCGACGTTAGAAGGACCTCCCGAGCGACCGATTAGCAGGTCCACCAACTCGTCTGCCAGCGATTCAACCGTATAGAGGCCGTCAAAGCGCAGCGGCACGCCTGCCTTCGCAAGCGCCAGCGCCATGCGCTGGGCAGCGGGAACACCCAAGCCGATTGATTTAAGCTCATCCGCATGCGCAAAAACCTGAGCGGGCGTGCCCTCGGCAAACACCGCGCCCTCGTTCATCACGACAATACGGTCGCAGCAATTGGCCAGGTCATCCATACTATGTGAAACCATGACAACGGTCAGGCCATCGCGGTGAAGTCGATCGATAAGCTCAAGGAAATCCCTGCGCGCAGCCGGATCGAGCCCCGCCATGGGCTCATCGAGTACCAGGACTTCGGGCTCCATGGCGAGCACGCCGGCGAATGCCACACGCCGCTGCTGACCGCCCGAAAGCTCAAAGGGGCTCTTGTCGCCCACCGTGGCCAGGTCGAGGCCCGCGCGCGCGAGCGATGACTCAACGCGGCGGGCAACCTCGGCCTGCGACAAGCCAAGGTTACGCGGACCAAATGCCACGTCCTGTGCCACGGTCTCGGCAAACAGCTGACGCTCTGGATACTGAAACACCACGCCGACCTTTGCCTTAACCGCGTCGGCATCTTTCTTGTTTGCCAGGTCGAGCCCCAATGCGTAAACGGAACCCTCCTGGGGACGAATCAGACCGTTGAGATGCTGAACCAGCGTCGACTTACCCGAACCGGTATGGCCCGCAAGGCCCAGGAACTCGCCACGACGCACCGTTAGCGACACATCACGCAACGCCCAGGGGCTGCTAGGGTCGTTGCCCCAGAGGGCCTGCTTGTTCGATGTGCCCTCGGCGGCTGAGCGCTTGCGCCAACGGCGACGCTCGCGGGCGCTCAGCGAATAACTGTACGAAACATGGGATAGCTCTATGACGGGCTCCGACGCGTTGCCCTCGTTGTCTACCGGAACAGTGCCGTCAGCGATTTCCAACTGGGATGCGGAAGACTGCCCCGCGGTGCCTGCCCCACTTCGCTCGGCATAAGTCTGCGCAATCTCGGCGACCATATCCGCCTCACGTACCTGCGCGCAAACGGGCACGCCCTTCGCACGAAGCGTCCTACCTAAGCAGCACGACGCCGGCATATCCAGGTTGAGCTGCGCAAGTTCGTCCGCTCGCGTCAAGATTTCCTCGGGCGTACCGAGCATGGCAACGCGCCCCGCCCGAAACACCGCGACACGATCGGCCTCGGCGGCCTCTTCCATAAAGTGCGTAATCATCACGATGGTCATGCCGCGATCGTGCAACGCGCGGCAAGCCTTCATGAGGCCCTTGCGCCCACGCGGATCAAGCATCGAGGAAGCCTCATCCAAAATGAGAACGCGCGGCTCCATGGCGAGCACGCCGGCAAGCGCCACGCGCTGCTTTTGGCCACCCGAAAGCGCGTGGGTCTCGTGGCGCTCAAAGCCCACCAGGCCCACACCCTTCAGCGCCTCGCGTACGCGCTGCGCAATTTGCGCCGATGGCACGCCAAGGTTTTCGGGACCGAACGCAACGTCATCTTCGACAAGCGTTGCCACCAGCTGATCATCGGGATTCTGGAATACCATGCCCGCGGTCGAACGAATGTCGTAGACCAGCTCGGGATCGGACGCATCCATGCCGTTAATGCGCACCGTGCCCGCATCGGGCTGCAGCAGCGCATTCAGATGCTTGGCAAACGTCGACTTGCCCGACCCATTGCCACCGAGGATGCAGAAAAACTCCCCGTCCTCGATGTTCAGATCGACACCGTCGAGTGCCGACACGGCACCGTCATAGCTAAAGGAAACGCCCCGACACTCAATCATGCGCGGCCTTTGACCTGGTCCTTTTTAGGCGTGATGAGGTTGGAGACCGCTTTATACACCGCCAGTGTCAACACCGAGTTAAGCACGGTCTTGATAAGGTTGAACGGCAGCACGGCAGGAATCATGAGCGGGGCGATCACATCGACCGAGCCATACCAGAACCATACGCCAATGGTAAGGTTTGCGACCATAGACAACGCCGTAGCGGCAATAACGCCGAGCACCAGGCCAATCACGGCACCCTTATAGGTATGCATCTTCTGATAGACGATAGCCGCAGGCAGAATGTAGCCCAGCGTGGCAACCAGGTTCATAAGCGCGCCGACCCAGTCACCCGTGGTGAGCGCATGGATAACGATAGCCATAGCGGCAACAGCAGTGCCGGCGCCAGGACCATACGCAAACCCGCACACCATCGCCGGTACCAGCGACGGGTCATACGTCAAAAACGGCGCCGAAGGAAGGATAGGCAGCTGCACGTACATAAACAGGGCGCCCAAGGCGCACATCAACGCCATGGTAACGAGCTGTTTGGTGCTCCACCTATTCGTGTTCTCAAAATGGATATGCTGCGACTGTTCAGACATAAGATCACCTGCCTCTTTCATCCGGACTCTAACCGTTGGTACTGGGATCTCACCAGTTCAGCCGGCATGCGAACCAACACACGCACGGGTCGCGGACTCATCGGCTCGGTCGCAGACACCTCGCCTGCGCCACGGCGTCCCTTTGACACCGCCCGATTTACCGCCAGTGGGGAATTCCACCCCGCCCTGAAACAGCAATTGCAAGTGTAGCACGAGCAATCGTTCGCGCAAGTATGCCGAGGGTAATTTATGGTGGGGATCAGTTGCCGCAACAACCACGCTCCCCACCCATCCCAAAGTGACACGCCTTTCGCGGCAAAGCCGCGAAACAGCGACCGGGACACGTATCCCCATCAGCCACGATCTCCGCCCTCGCCGACCTCAAGGCCGTAAACGCAGGGAATCCGGGGGCGGGACGGGGTTTCTCTCCGGAACATTCCGCAGGACGCAAAGAGGCTCCGCAG
>URAD01000036.1 GCA_900545745.1 uncultured Collinsella sp. | reverse complement strand
TGGGCGAGCTGCACCTCGAGATCATCGTCGACCGTCTGCTCCGTGAGTTCAAGGTTGACGCTAACGTTGGTAAGCCCCAGGTTGCCTACCGCGAGACCGCTGGTCACGACGTTGAGAAGGCCGAGGGCAAGTTCGTCCGTCAGTCCGGTGGTCGCGGTCAGTACGGCCATGCCGTCATCAAGCTCGAGAAGATGGAGGAGGGCTTCGGCTACGAGTTCGTCAACGCTATCGTCGGCGGCGTCGTGCCCAAGGAGTACATCCCGTCCATCGACAAGGGCATCCAGGAGGCCCTGAACACCGGTGTTATCGCCGGCTTCCCGGTCCTCGACGTCAAGGTCACCCTGTTCGACGGTTCTTACCACGAGGTCGACTCCTCCGAGGCAGCCTTCAAGATCGCCGGTTCCATGGCTATCAAGGACGCCCTCAAGAAGTCCGACCCGCAGCTGCTCGAGCCGATCATGGCTGTCGAGGTCGAGACCCCCGAGCAGTACATGGGCGACGTTATGGGCAACCTCTCCGGTCGTCGCGGCAAGATCGAGGGCATGGAGGATCGCAAGAACAGCAAGCTCATCCGTGCCAAGGTGCCGCTGGGCGAGATGTTCGGTTACGCTACCGACCTTCGCTCCCAGACCCAGGGCCGTGCATCCTACACGATGCAGTTCGACTCTTATGAGCCCGCGCCCAAGTCCATCGTGGACGAGGTCATGAGCAAGAACGCCTAAGTTCGAGCTCCCTGTTACGTAATCCGCGAGAACATCTCTCGCACTCTTTGGAGGTTTAAGTTGGCTACCCAGAAGATCCGCATTCGCCTCAAGGGCTATGATCACGAGGTCGTCGATCAGTCCGCGAAGCTCATCGTCGAGACCGCTCAGAAGACCGGCGCTCGCGTTTCCGGTCCTGTCCCCCTGCCCACCGAGCGCAACCTGTACACGGTTATCCGCTCGCCGCATGTGAACAAGGACTCCCGTGAGCAGTTCGAGATGCGCACCCACAAGCGCCTCATCGACATCCTCGACCCCACCTCGGGCACCGTTGATTCGCTCATGCGTCTCGACCTCCCCGCTGGCGTCGACATCGACATCAAGCTCTAAGCGATATCGCTCATAGCTTACAGAGCCCCGCTGCCATGTTGGTAGCGGGGCTCTTTTGTTTTGAATAATGGTTTGGACTGCCGGGCATTGCTGCCGAGTAGGTGGCTGCAGCGCCCTATTCGCTCAAAGAGCGCAGCGATGCCTCCTCAAAATGGAAGGATCGTAAGTCGCCTTCCGTCTCGATGCACGCTCGACCAAACTCATCGACGGTTTTAAAGATGCCTCGCGCCAGCTCGTCCCCAGCGGGGGAGCGGGCGATAACGTGCTCCCCAATCCAATTGAGGTGAGCGATATATTCGCTGTGGACGGGCGCGAGCGGTCCGGCGTCTTCTTCCATGGCGTTGAGACGTTCTGCCCATGTTTCTACAGCGTTCATGACCGCGTGATAGACCTCATCGAGGAGCGCATCGACGGTGGGAACCTTCTCGTTGAGGTCTGAGAGGCCAATTGCCACCAGGCCGCCATCGGGCACCTCCTGGGGCGTGTAGTTTACGTTGACGCCAATGCCGCAGACGGCGAAGGGCCTGCCCTCGTTGTCACGAGCCGCCTCGACTAAGATGCCGCCAAGCTTATGTCCTCGCGCGACCAGGTCGTTGGGCCATTTAAGGCCAATCTCGTTTGCAAGGCCCTGCTTTTCGAGCGCCTCGAGCACTGCTAGGCCGCTGACGGCAGCAAGACCAGAGTACTTTGCAGGATTAACGCATGGACGCAGGACAATCGAAAGTAATAGGTTGCCGGCGGTTGAATCCCACTTGTGGCCGCGCCGGCCGCGTCCTGCTGTCTGAGCCCGGGCGGCAAGTCCTGTGCCGTGCGTCGCTCCCTGTTTTCCTGCTTCGAGCAGGTCATCGTTGGTCGATCCGGTTACGTCGACTATCGTTAATTTGGCATCCATAACGGCTGCTACCTCCTTAATGAATAAGTGAATAACGCAATGGTGTCGAGAGACGGACACAATGTGAAGCCTTTGTCGCATTTTGACAATTTAATGTTAACACGTCAACAACGACTGAAATGCGCTATCCTCTCTTGGTCGATGTAAACACGTCAACAACTCAAAGGAGGTTAGTGATGGGTTTCACGATTCTTGGAACAGGCTCGGCGCTTCCTAAGCGCAGTGTTTTCAATGACGAGCTGTCTGAGTTCCTCGATACCTCGGATGAGTGGATTTTTACCCGCACCGGTATCAAGAGCCGCCACGTCTGCACCACCGAGTCACTTGACGACCTTGCCGTAGCGGCGAGCGAGCGGGCACTCCAGGTGTCCGGAATCGATGCGAGCCAGCTGGATCTAATCGTCTGCTCGACGACGACGGGTGACCACCTTGTTCCCGCCGAGGCGTGTGCCGTTGCAGAGCGACTGGGCGCGACGTGCCCTGCCTTCGATGTCTCGGCGGCCTGCGCCGGCTTCGTATTTGCGCTCGATGTCGCCGAGGGCTATATCGCCCGCGGCCGTGCCGAGCACGTGCTGGTCGTTGCAGCCGAGCAGATGACGCGCGCGCTCGATTGGACCGATCGTGCCACGTGCGTGCTCTTTGGCGATGGCGCGGGTGCTGCGGTCATAGAGGCTGGGGGAGAGAATCCCCTTGCTGTTGCACTTTCGACGTCGCCTGACGTCGAGACGTTGCGCGTTCCCGGTCTGGTCGGCACCTCGCCGTTTAAGGCCTCTGCAGATTGCGAGAGCGTGCTGTCCATGAATGGCCGCCGCGTGTTCAAGTTTGGCGTCAACGCCATCTGCGACACGGTCCATATGCTTGCGAGCGATGTGGGCATTTCGGTCGAAGACATCGACCATTTTGTATTCCATCAGGCTAACGAACGAATCCTGAGTCAGGCGGTCAAGCGCCTCGGCGTTCCAGACGAGCGCGTGGTTCGAACACTGCGCGAGACCGGCAACATTTCGAGCGCCTGCATTCCCTTTGCGCTTGACCGGCTGGTACGCACCGACGCACTGAATACGGGCGACACCATCGCCCTCGTTGGATTTGGCGCCGGCCTGGATATAGGTGGCTATCTGCTTCGTTGGAAGTAGTCGCACATAGGAAATAAAAAAACGTCCCTAGGGCACAAACAAAGGAGAACTACCATGGCAGATCAGAAGACCTTCGAGCACGTTTGCGACGTTATCCGCGAGACCGCTGGCCTTGACGACGTCGAGATGAAGCCCGAGTCCACGCTCGAGGAGATTGGTCTCGACAGTCTGGGCACCGTCGAGATCCTCGTCGCCGTCGAGGACGAGTTTGGCATCCAGCTCGATACCGAGGAGAATCCCAAGACGGTCGGCGAGTTCGCCGATACGGTCGAGGCGGCATTGGAGAAGTAGAGATGCTCAAGACTCCTCTCTGCGATCTGCTCGGCATCGAAAAGCCCGTGTTCCAGGGCGGTATGGCCTGGATTGCCGACGCCTCGCTGGCGTCCGCAGTGTCCGAGGCGGGCGGCTTGGGGATTATCGCAGCCATGAACGCCGACGCCAACTGGCTGCGCGACCAGATTCACGAGCTGCGCACCAGGACGGATAAGCCCTTTGGCGTCAACGTCATGCTCATGAGTCCGTTTGCCGACGAGGTCGCGCAGGTTGTGATTGACGAGCAAGTGCCGGTCGTCGTGACGGGCGCCGGCAATCCCACCAAGTATATGAAGGCGTGGAACGAGGCGGGCATCAAGGTCATCCCGGTCGTTGCCTCGGTGGCGCTGGCGCGCCTCGTGGCGCGTCGTGGAGCCACGGCGGTTGTTGCCGAGGGCACCGAATCGGGCGGCCATATTGGCGAGACCTCGACGATGGCACTGGTGCCGCAGGTCGTCGATGCGGTCGACATTCCCGTCGTGGCTGCCGGCGGTATTGCCGACGGCCGCGGCGTGGCGGCCGCCATTATGCTGGGCGCCGCCGGCGTGCAGGTGGGTACGCGCTTTCTGGTCGCAGACGAGTGCACCGTATCGGAGCAGTACAAGGAGATGGTCCTGAAGGCCAACGACACCTCGACGCGTGCGACCGGCCGCTCGACGGGACACCCGGTGCGTGCCCTCAAGAGCCCCTTCACCAACGTCTACGCCAAGAGTGAGGCAGCGGGCGTAAGTGTCGAGGAGCTCGGGGCCATGGGCACGGGTGCCCTTCGCAAGGCCGCCAAGGACGGCAATTACGAAGAGGGTTCGTTTTTGTGTGGGCAGATTGCCGGCATGGTCAACGAGCGCCAGAGCGCACGTGAAATCGTTGACGACCTGGTCGATGGCGCCGAGCACGTCCTGAAGGGTGCGTCCGCATGGGTAGCGTAGCGTTTCTGTTTGCCGGCCAGGGCGCCCAACACCCCGCGATGGGCGTCGACCTCATTGAGGCATCGCCGGCGGCCGCCGAGGTGTTCGCCATTGCCGACGAGGTGCGCCCGGGGACCAGCGAGCAGTGCCGGAGCGCCTCTAAGGAGGAGCTCTCGCAGACCGAGAACACGCAACCGTGCGTGTTCGTTCACGACCTGGCAGCGGCTGCCGCCCTGCGTGAGCGCGGCGTGGTACCTGCCGCCTGTGCGGGTTTTTCGCTGGGCGAGGTCGCCGCGCTCACCTTTGCGGGGGCATTCGATACGCGAGCGGGCTTTGAGCTCGTGTGTGAGCGCGCGGCGCTGATGGCCGCGGCTGCCGAGCGCCATCCGGGCGGCATGCACGCCGTCATCAAGCTCGATGCGGCGCAAGTCGAGGGCCTGGCAAAACAGGCCGGCGAGGACTGCTGGCCGGTCAACTACAACAGCCCGCAGCAGACGGTTGTTGCCGGAGCGCCCGAGGCGCTGCAGGAGCTCGACGTCCTCGTAAAAGAGGCTGGCGGCCGTGCTATGAAAGTCGCGGTGTCGGGTGCATTTCATAGCCCCTATATGGCCGAGGCGACTGAGGGGCTGGCGACGTATATCCAAGCCGGCCACGCGCCGTCTCCGCTGCTGATTCCGGTCATGGCAAACATGACGGCAGCGCCCTATCCGGCGGACCCACGAGCGGCATCGGATGTCTTGGCCAACCAGGTGAGTCATGCCGTTCGCTGGGTCGACACGCTGCATACTCTGCAGGATCAGGGCATCGATACGTTTATTGAGGTCGGTCCTGGCAAAACGCTGTCGGGCCTGGTCAAGCGTACGCTGAGCGACGTTCGCGTGTATTCGTGCGAAACGGCCGAACAGGTCGCAGCTATTGCCGACGAGCTCGCATAGTCCACAGGGCTGTAACCCGAAAGGAATGACATGGGCAACTTGAACAACGGCGCACTCGAGCGCAACGACTCACGTCGCGTGGCACTGGTCACGGGCGGCTCGCGCGGTATCGGCCGCGCCTGCGCTGTCGGTATGGCGGAGGACGGCTTTGATATTGCCGTCGTCTATGCCGGCAGCGTCGATGCGGCGCGCGAGACGTGCGAAGCCTGCGAGGCGGTTGGCGCCGCGGCACGCGCATATCAATGCGACGTGGCCGACCCCGCTACCGTCAACGCGTGCGTGGAAGCGATCCTCAGCGACTTTGGTTCCATTTGGGCGCTCGTCAACAACGCCGGCATCACCCGCGATGGCCTGCTCATGCGCATGGGCGATGACGCCTTCGACCGCGTGCTCGATGTCAATCTCAAGGGAACATTCAATATGACGCGCGCACTCAGCAAGACCTTTATGCGCCAACGCGGCGGCTGCGTTGTCAACATGAGCTCGGTCGTGGGCCTGATGGGCAATGCCGGACAGGCCAACTACGCTGC
Organism: uncultured Collinsella sp.; assembly: GCA_900545745.1. Classification (GTDB taxonomy): domain Bacteria; phylum Actinomycetota; class Coriobacteriia; order Coriobacteriales; family Coriobacteriaceae; genus Collinsella. The sequence goes on along the minus strand of URAD01000036.1, from coordinate 7,437 downwards.
CTCCAAGGCGGGCGTGATAGGGCTTACCAAGGCGGTGGCGCGCGAGCTTGCGCCCCGCGGCGTACGAGTGAACGCGGTCGCCCCCGGGTTTGTCGAGACGGATATGACGGCAAAGCTCTCGGAGAAAGTTCGCGCGGCAACCGAGGAGCAGATTCCCCTAAGGCGCATGGCGCGCCCCGAGGAAGTGGCCGGCGTGGTGCGCTTTTTGGTGAGCGATGCGGCTGCCTACATTACGGGTGAGGTCGTACGCGTCGACGGCGGAATGGCGATGTAGAAACCAGGGCCGAAGAACGGCTTGGATGAGGAGACCATGATGGAACAGAGAGTTGCAATCACCGGCATCGGTGCTGTATCGCCGCTCGGCAACACGGCGCTTGCCACCTGGGCGGCCATGTGCGCCGGCACGTGCGGCATCGGCCCGATCACGCACTTCGATACCGATGCGTTCGCCGTTAAGGTGGCGGCCGAGGTCAAGGGCTTTGACGGCAGCGAGTACTTTGGCAAGCGTGACGCCAGGCATCTCGACCCCTGCGTTCAGTTTGCGATGGCGGCTTCGGACGAGGCAATGCACGATGCGGGCTTTGATGTCGAAGGCGCCATCGATCGCGAGCGTCTGGGCGTCTACGTAGGCTCGGGTGTGGGCGGCATGCAGACACTTGTCGACAACGTCCATACGATTGCCGACCGTGGGCCCCGCCGCGCATCGCCCTATATGATTGCGATGATGATCCCCAACATGGCATCGGGCAATATTGCAATCCGCCACAAGGCAAAGGGCCCGACCCTGCCCGTGGTGACCGCGTGCGCAACCTCGGCCCATGCGGTGGGCGAGGCGTTCCGCGCCATCAAGCATGGCTATGCCGACGCGATCCTCGCGGGCGGCGCCGAGGCGGCCATTATCCCCGATGCCGTTGCGGGCTTTACGTCCTGCCGTGCACTTACCACCAACCCCGACCCGTCGACGGCCTGCCGTCCGTTCGATGCAGACCGTGACGGCTTTGTGATGGGCGAGGGCGCCTGCGTGCTGGTACTCGAGAGCATGGAACATGCACAGGCCCGCGGTGCGCACATTTACGCCGAGGTCGTAGGCTATGGCAACACCGATGACGCCTACCACATCACGAGTCCCGACCCGGACGCAGCAGGTATCGCCCGTGCGATATCGCTGGCGGTGGCCGAAGGCGACGTCAAGCCTTCCGAGGGCCTCTACATCAACGCTCACGGTACCTCGACCAAGCTCAACGATTCGTCCGAGACGGCGGGCATCAAGCGAGCGCTCGGCGAGGACGCGGCGCGCGCCGCACATGTCTCGTCGACCAAGTCGATGACCGGCCACATGATCGGTGCCACGGGCGCCATCGAGGTCATGGCCTGCGCCATGGCGCTCGAGCAGGGCGTGGTGCCGCCGACCATTAACTACCACACACCCGATCCCGCCTGCGATCTTGACTACACGCCCAATCGCGCGGTTCGCGCCGATCTTACCTGGGCGCTTTCGACCAATCTGGGCTTTGGCGGACACAACGCCGCCATCGCACTGCGTAGATATACGAGGAGCTAGAGCATGGATTCCAAAAGACTTGCCGAGATAGCCGATGTTATGGAGGACCGCGGCCTCACGCGCGTACGCGTTGAGGAGCCCGATGGCACCGCGGTCGAACTCGAGCGCGCGAGCGTCGCGCAGCCGGTTGCCGTGCCCATGCCTATGCCGAGCGCCATGGCCGCTCCGGTTGCGGCTCCCGCAGTCGCGCCTGCCGCACCGGAGCCCGCCGCGCAGGCGCCTGCCGCCGCACCGGAGCCCAAGGGCACCGAGGTGACCGCTCCCATGGTCGGCGTTTTCTATGCCGCCCCGGCGCCGGGCGACGAGCCGTTTGTACACGTGGGCTCCAAGGTCAAGGCCGGCGAGACCCTCTGCATCATCGAGGCCATGAAGGTTCTCAACGAGGTGACGGCCGAGGCAGACGGCGAGGTGCTCGAGATCTGCGTGGCCGACGGCGACCTCGTGGAGTTCGGCAGCTGCCTCATGAGGATCGGGTAGGTGATATCCATGAACAAAGAAGAGCTCAAGAAGCTGTTGCCGCATCGCGAGCCGATGCTTTTGCTCGACGAAGCCGAGCTGGTGGGCGACGAGGCCCACGGCAAGATCACGATTACGGGCGACGAGTACTTTTTGCAGGGACATTTTCCGGGAAACCCGGTCGTCCCCGGTGTGATTCAGTGCGAGATGCTCGCCCAGAACTGCTGCGTGCTGCTGATGGACGATGAGGAGGCGCGCGGCGCGACGCCGTTCTACACGAGTCTGGACAAGGTGCGCTTTAAGCGTCCGGTGCGCCCGGGCGACACGGTGGATTTGGTGTGCTCCATCACGCGTGCGCGCGGGCCGTTCCGCTTTGCGACGGGTGCCGCGAGCGTCAACGGTGAGGTTTGCTGCCGTGCCGATATGTCTTTTGCACTCATGCACGAAAGTTAAGGAAGGCTTCATGTTCGACAAAGTGCTCGTCGCCAACCGCGGCGAAGTCGCGGTCCGTGTTATCCGCGCGTGCCGCGATATGGGCATCAAGACCGTCGCCGTTTATTCCACGGCCGATGCGGACGCGCTGCACGTGCAGCTTGCCGACGAGGCGTATTGTATCGGCGGCCCGCGTCTTGCCGAGAGCTACCTCAACGACGATGCCGTGCTCACCTGTGCCGTAAAGTCGGGAGCTAAGGCAATTCATCCCGGCTATGGCTTTTTCTCCGAGAAGGCGAGCTTTGTGCGCGACTGCGACAAGTATGGCCTGACGTTTGTCGGTCCTTCGGCCGAGGTGATCGACAGCATGGGCGACAAGGACGCCGCACGTCGAACGGCTGCCGCGGCGGGCGTGCCCATCGTGCCGGGCTGCGATTTGCTCAAAAGCCCCGAGGAGGCAACGGCCGAGGCCGAGCGCATTGGCTGTCCCGTGCTCATTAAGGCGCGTGCAGGCGGTGGCGGTCGCGGCATTCGCAAAGTCGAGCGCGTGGAAGATGCGGCAAAGGCGTTCATCGAGGCGCGTGCCGAGGGCGAGGCCGTTTTTGGCGACGGTGAGTGCTACATGGAGAAGTTTGTCGCGCCGGCGCACCACGTTGAGGTGCAGATTATGGCCGATAAACAGGGCCATGTGTTTTCGCTCGGCGAGCGCGAGTGCTCGGTGCAGCGTCGCAACCAAAAGCTGATCGAGGAGAGCCCCGCGCCGTGCCTCGACGGACACGACGACATTCGTGCTCGCATGCACAGGGCGGCGCGTGACCTGGCTCGTGCCGTCGGCTACGAAGGAGCCGGTACCATCGAGTTCCTGTATTCGGACGACGGCAATTTCTACTTTATGGAAATGAACACGCGGTTGCAGGTGGAGCATCCGGTTACGGAGTTTGTGACCGATACCGACTTGGTCAAGTGGCAGCTACGCGTGGCGGCCGGCCAGCCTTTGCCCTTTGAGCAGGAGGACATGCCGGTTCGCAACCACGCCATGGAGTGCCGCATCAATGCCGAAACGCCGGACTTTCTGCCGTCATGCGGAACGGTCACTGCGTTGCGTGTGCCGGGTGGTCCGCGCGTGCGCTGGGATTCCGCCATGTTTACCGGGGCCGCCGTTCCGCCGTACTACGACTCCATGCTCGGCAAGCTCATCGTGTGCGCGCCCACGCGTGACGGCGCCATTCGCAAGATGCGCTCGGCCCTGGGCGAGCTCGTGATTGAGGGCGTGAGCGAAAACAGCGAGCTTCAGCTCGACGTGCTGGCAAACGACGAGTTCTTGTCGGGCATGTATCACACCGATCTGATGGGGCATCTCTATGCTGATGAATAGAAAAGCGAAGACGGTCAATGTCCTTGAGGGGCCGATAACCGAGTCGTGCGCCGAGTTTCCCGCGCGCCACGTGTTTATCAAGTGCCCGGAGTGCCGCCGTGTGATCGATGAGGCACGTCTGCACGACAACCTCGAGGTCTGCCCTCGTTGCGGTAAACACTTTCGCGTGAGCGGTCGCGCGCGCATGCGCATGACGGTCGATGAGGGCGCGTTTGAGGAATGGGGTGCCAATCTGGCGCCGGAGGATTTCCTCTCGTTTCCTGGCTATGCCGACAAGCTCAAGAGCGTGAGCGAGCGTTCGGGCGAGCGCGATGCCGTTGTGTGCGGCAGGGGCAAAATCTGCGGTTGCGATACGGCGCTCTTCTTTATGGACGCCAACTTTATGATGGGCTCGATGGGCTCCGTGGTGGGCGAGAAGATCTGTCGCACATTTGAGCGTGCGACCGAGCTGGGATTGCCAGTTGTCGGCTTTACCGTTTCGGGCGGTGCGCGCATGCAAGAGGGCGTGACATCGCTTATGCAGATGGCCAAGATTTCCGCGGCGGTTAGGCGCCACAGCGAGGCGGGCGGCCTGTATATCACGGTGCTCACCGACCCCACGACCGGAGGCGTAACCGCGAGCTTTGCCATGGAGGGTGACATTATCCTGGCCGAGCCCAATGCCCTGACGGCATTTGCCGGCCCGCGCGTGATCGAACAGAACATGCACAAGCGCCTGCCCAAGGGATTCCAGCGCTCCGAGTTTTTGCTGGAGCACGGCTTTTGCGATGCCGTTGTTCCGCGTGGCGAGATTGCGCTCACGGTAGGCGAGCTGCTGGCGCTGCACGAAGGGCACGCGCCCGACCTGGGGGCACCGCACGAGATCGTGCATACAGGGCGCCGCGGCAAGAAGCTGGGACATCTGTTTAAGCGCTCGACGGCACCAAAAACCGCGCTCGAGATTGTCAAGCAGACCCGCTCGGCAGATCGCGCCACGGCGGGTGAGATGATCTCGCTGGGCCTGGATGGATTTGTGGAGCTGCACGGCGACCGTTACTTTGGCGACGACGCCGCTGTGGTGGCTGGCATTGGCTGGAAAGACGGACGTCCCGTAACGGTCATCGCCATCGAGCGCGGCACCACGACCAAAGAGCGTATGCGCCGCAACTTTGGCATGGCACATCCCGAGGGCTACCGCAAAGCGCGTCGCCTGATGCGCCAGGCCGAAAAGTTTGGTCGACCGGTTCTGTGCCTGGTCGATACTTCGGGTGCGTTTTGCGGCATCGGTGCCGAGGAACGCGGCCAGGGCGAGGCGATTGCCCAGAATCTTATGGAGATGAGCGGCCTTAAGACGCCGATTGTCTCGGTGGTGACAGGCGAGGGCGGCTCTGGTGGCGCGCTGGCGCTGTCCGTGGCCGACCGCATCCTGATGCTCTCGAGCTCGGCCTATTCGGTCGTGAGCCCCGAGGCCTGTGCGTCGATCCTGTGGAAGGATACCGAGCGCGCGAATGAGGCCGCCGAGGCGCTTAAGCTCACGGCCCCCGATCTGTTGGCGCTCGGCATCATCGACGACGTTGTCGACGATAGGGGCCTGTCGCATGAGGAGATCGCCGGCGCCGTCATGTCCTCGGCATTTGCTGCCTTCGATACGCTTGGGCGGCTCGACGACGCGACCCTCACAAACCTCCGCTACGAAAAGTACCGCGCAATCGGTCAGTACCGCACGATGTGACAAAGGGTCAGTCCGCATGTCACATTGAGAAAGGCGTTCCATGTCACAAGTTTCTAACACCTCGTTTACAACGACGGTTTCATCAAACGCCATGGCCGTGGTGGACTATCTGTCCAAAAGCATGATGTCGGCGCTGCCGTTTATTGTCTGCGCGGCGTTGTTCCGCACCGTCGCCGTCATTATGGGCGAAGGCATGCTGGGCCTGTGGTCTGCCGATTCCGAAATCTATCGCCTGTTCTACAGTTGGCTCTATAACGCCGGCTACTACTTTTTGCCCATTTATCTTGGTTGGGCGGCCGCTCGCCAGCTCGGTTGCTCGGAGCAGCTGGGCATGATGCTGGGTGGCGTATTGATTGCGCCCGATTTACTTAAGCTCGTCGATGCCGCACCGACGACGGGGGCATCGATGACTTCCGTGTATGGCCTGCTTCCCGCGCCGGTCAACGATTACACGACGACCGTTATTCCGGTTCTCATCTCGGTGCCCGTGCTATGGCGAGTGGAGTGTTTCTTTAAGCGCGTTATCCCCCAGGCCGTGGCGTTTTCGTTCGTTCCGTTTGCAACCATGCTCGTCATGGTTCCGGTTTCGCTGTGCATTACGGCGCCGGCGGGCAGCTATCTGGGCATGCTGTTGGGACAGCTTATGTTTATGCTTGGCAATTCCGGTGGCATCGTGTCGCTGCTCACGCTCATGGGGCTTGCCGCGGGCTGGGAGTTCCTTAAGATCGCGGGTGTTAGCAACGTTGTCCTATCGCTCGCCTATGCGCAGTTTATGAGTGTGGGAACGGATTCGTGCATCCTGATCGCCGCGACGATGGCAACGTTCGCCGTTTGGGGCATGCCCTTTGGCGCGTCGCTCCGCGTTGCGGATAAGGACGAGAAGGCGCTCATGCTGGGCTATTCGATCTCGGGCGTGCTTGGCGGCGTAAGCGAGCCGGCGCTGTACGGTTGCGGCTTTAAATATGGCAGGTGCCTGACGTGTATGGCCATCGGCGGCGCCGTCGGAGGCCTTGTTGCAGCCGTGGGCCACGTTACGGCCTATACCATCGGCATGACGAATGTCCTCATGGTCATTGGCTTTGCCACGGGCGGTATCTCGAACCTGCTGTGGTGCTGCGCTGCCGGCGGTGTGTCATTTGCGGTGTCTGCGGCGCTGAGCTACTGCTTTGGCGTGGTGCCGGCGAAGGGGCAGGCGGCAGAAGACGGAGCCGATTCGCCCAAAACCTCGAAGAGCGTGGCCGAGGCAAGCGCATAAATCGATCGACAAGGGGACAGCCCCGCATGTCACATTCCAAGGCCGTGGCCCGTGTGGGCTGCGGCCTTTTTGTATCTGGGGGACAAAGTGGCTACACTACAATCCGTTTGAGCAATAGATATATAGGTAGCACCGTGGGGGCGGATGTAGATGGTCGAGTGGATTGTTAAGCGTGCGCAGGGCGACCGTGCGCGCGTGGGCACGTTGACGGGCGTGGTGTGTATTCTCGCCAATGTGGCACTATGCGCTGCGAAGGGCGTAATTGGCGTGCTGTCGGGATCGGTTTCGATCGTGGCGGATGCCATGAACAACCTGTCCGATGCCAGCTCGAATATCGTGAGCGTGCTGGGCTTTAAGCTGGCGAGCAAGCCGGCCGACCCCGAGCATCCTTACGGCCACGGTCGCTACGAGTATCTCTCGGGTTTGGTCGTGGCGGCGCTCGTGCTGCTTATTGGCATCGAACTGGTGAAGTCCTCGGTGGAGCGTATTGTCAACCCGGAGCCTGTCGAGTTCTCGCTTGCCCTGGTGGCAGTCCTGGCACTTTCGATGGTTGTAAAGCTGTGGATGGCGGCCCTCAACCAAAAGCTCGGCGATCGCATTGAGTCCGAGACGCTGCATGCGACCGCGCAGGATTCCAAGAACGATGT
>URAD01000035.1 GCA_900545745.1 uncultured Collinsella sp. | reverse complement strand
GCTGCTCCGGCCTCCATCTCTGCTTCTGCCGGCGCCGACGTGCTGTGCTCGCCCGTCAAGGGCAAGGTCATCAAGATGGCCGATGTGCCCGATCCCGTCTTTGGTGGCGAGGTCCTGGGCAAGGGCTGCGCCGTGTGGCCCGAGGACGACCTGGTCTACGCTCCCTGCGACGGCAAGGTGACCGTCACCATGGGTCACGCCGTGGGTCTGCAGTCCGATAGCGGTATCGAGGTTCTGGTGCACGTCGGTGTCGATACCGTCAACATGAACGGCGACGGCTTCGAGGGCTTCGTCAAGGCCGACGACGTCGTGAAGGCTGGCCAGCCCATACTCAAGATCGACCGCGCCAAGATCGCCGCTGCCGGTTACAAGGACTGCGTCGTCGTGGCCGTGTCCAACACCGCCGAGTTTGCCGATGTCGAGCTCGCCGTTGAGGCTGAGTCCGCCGTCGCCGCCGGCGATGTCATCGTCAAGGTCGTTCGCAAGTAAGCTGTAGCGTCCAGAGGATGTTTTAGGGTGGTTGGATTGTCCGGCCACCCTTTTTATTAGACCGGGTGCACGCGTCTTATTGCACGTTGGGCAAGTCTACAGACCGTTTGGACGTTAAAACGAACCGACCGCGCCTTCGTACTGCCGAGGGTGTTCATAAGTGGATAGTATGGGCTTACCTTATTACAACGTGCGCCGTGTCTGGGAAGCACGGTGCCGCTCATTGGGAGGAACAACATGAAAAAGAAGCTGCTGCTTGCGCCCCTCATGGCCGTCTTGGTTGCGTGCGTGGTCCTGCTTTCCGGCTGCGGAGGCCCTTCGGTCGAGGAGCTCATCACCAAGGACCTTACGACTCAGTTTGATGAGGTCAAGAACGGTGGCGACGACTTCCTCGCCGGCCTGAAAGAGGCCTCGGGCGACGAGTTCGAGCAGCTGGGCATCGATCCCAAGGAGTACGCCAAGAGCTATCTCGAGGGTTTTGACTACAAGATCGGCGACGTGACGGTCGACGAGGACAAGGGCACCGCAACTGCCGAGGTCACCATTACCTGCAAGTCCATGAACCAGATCGTTGAGGATTTTGCCACCCAGTACCAGGAGAAGGTCGCCGCGCTCGATTCGATGCCTTCCGATGACGAGCTGTACAAGATGGCCGGTCAGGTCATGGTCGATGTGACCAAGGCTGCTAAGACCAAGGACACCACGGTCACCTTCAAGTACACCGCCAATGACGACGGCGAGTGGTCTGCTGACGATTCCGCAACCAACGAGATGATGAATGCGATGATGAGCTAGGGGGTTACGCGGTTCTACGAACCGCGTAACGGCTCGACGCTGCGCGGGCACCAGGGCGACAATTTGTCATTCAAAAGGCGAGGCATGACCAGAAGGTCTATGCCGTCCTCTACCTGCGGCGTTGCCATTGTTTGACCAGTCGTTTAAGAACGTCCCCAACGACTACTTTCCGCGCAACAGCATTGCGGCGGCTACGTTGAGCAGCGGCTCCGTTACTCGCCCAGAATCAGCGCTGCGAGCTCTGCTTGGGTGTCTACCACGTAGTCGGCGCCGGCTGCTTCGAGCTCTGCGCGGCCGCGGAAGCCCCAGGCGACGCCCGCGCTCTTGAGGCCGGCATTGTGACCGGTCAGGACGTCGACATTGGAATCGCCCACATAGAGCGTGGTTGCCGGGTCGGCGCCCAGCGCTTCCATCACATGCAGCGTGACGGGCGCTTCGGGCTTGGGCGGAAACGCATCGACACGGCCCTGGACCAGCGCAAAGCGGTCGGGACCAAAGTACTTCTCGATAAGCGGAGCCGCCGAGACGTGGTCCTTGTTGGTGAGCACGGCAAGCTGCACACCCGCGGCGCGCAGGCGGTCGAGCATCTCGATCGTACCGGCATAAGGGGCGGTGTGGTCCTCCTTGTGCTCGCCGTAGTAAGCCCTAAACTCGGCAAGCGTCTGCTCAAACATGCGGCCGTCGCCCGCATACTCGGCAGGCATAAAGCGCTCAACCAGCTTGAGCATGCCGTTTCCCACCTTATAGCGGTATTCGTCAACGGCAAACGTGGGCCAGCCGTGCATCTCGCAGGTATGGTTGCCGGCGGTTGCCAGGTCTTCGAGCGTGTTGAGGAGAGTGCCGTCGAGGTCAAAAATCACATGGGAAAACGCTGCCGCCATGGGTGCTCCTGCCGTTTGAGTAATAAAACGCACTCCATGATACTGGGCCTGCGTATCGGGCACGTTTGGAATCTGAATATCTTTGCCGGCCTTGAACCGCGTTGCGCCGGCCGCGAGCCGTTGCCGCTAGCAAATCCTGGGCAGCTGCTCTCCCACGAGCATGTCGAGGATGCGGGTCGAGCCCCAGCCGGTGCGTACGCGCACAGCGGGTCGAGCGTCCGATCCAAGCGGCAGCACGCGGCCGATAATCGCGGCGTTCTCGCCGTAGCGGGCAGCACGCATGGCGGCTAGAGCCGCATCGGCCTGCTCGGCCGGCACGACGGCAACCATCTTGCCCTCGTTTGCCACCTGCAGCACATCGTAGCCGAGCATCTCACATGCCGCCTGCACGTCGGGGCGCACGGGCACGGCATCCTCGTCGATCTCCATGGCAACGCCGCTGGCCTGGGCAAACTCGTTGAGCGTGGATGCCAGGCCGCCGCGCGTGGGGTCGCGGAAGCAGCGGGTGTCGGGGGCGGCGGCGAGCACGTCGGCAATCAGATGATTGAGCGGCGCGGCGTCGCTTTCGATGTTGCTCGAAAACGCCAAGCCCTCGCGCTGGCTCATGATGGCGATGCCGTGGTCGCCTAGCGTACCCGATACCAGGATGGCGTCGCCGGGCCGACAGTTTGCACCGCTGAGCGCTACGCCCGCGGGCACTTCGCCCACGCCGGCGGTATTGATGTAAACGCCGTCGGCACCGCCGCGCTCAACCACTTTGGTGTCGCCGGTGATGATCGCCACGCCCGCCTCGCGCGCCGTCTCGGCCATGGTCTGCACAATCTGACGCAGCTTGTCCATGGGATAGCCCTCTTCGAGGATAAAGCCGCACGACAGGTAGCGCACGTTAGCGCCCGAGGTCGCGACGTCGTTGACGGTTCCGCATACGGCGAGGCGGCCGATATTGCCGCCGGGGAAGAACTGCGGCGTTACCACAAAGCTGTCAGTCGACATGGCGATTCGCCCGCTCGCGGGCAGTGCGGCGACGCCGGCGTCGTTGCCCTCGAGCAGCTCGGGCGACCCAAAGGCATCCAAAAAGACCTCGTCGATGATGCGTTTCATCATCTGGCCGCCGGAGCCGTGACCCAGCAGGACGGTGCTGTCGGTAACGCTATGGGACATATCGAAAACTCCAATCGTGGGTGGTGCCGGTGTGCGGGTGCGTCCGGGCTAGGCGCGGTATCGGTAGTACGCCGCGCAGCTGCCCTCGGAGCTCACCATGCAGGGGCCGACGGGATGCTCAGGTGTACAAGCGTGGCCGAACAGGGGGCAGTCGCTCGGCGTAATGGCCCCGCGCAGCACGTCGCCGCAGCGGCACCCGCGTGGCTCGACCGTCGGCTCGATGGACACGTCAAAGCGCATGCTGGCATCAAAGTGCGAAAACTCGGGACGAATGGCGAGTCCCGAAGCCGCAATCGATCCCAGCCCGCGCCACGTGGTATCGCACGGCTCAAATACCTGCTCGACCAGCTGGCGCGCCACAGGATTGCCGTCGGCATTGACGCCGCGACGGTAGGCGTTGTCGATCGCGGGTTGCCCCTCAACAACCATCTGGACCAGCATGCAGATACCCTGCAAGATGTCGACCGGCTCAAATCCCGTTACCACGCCTGGAGTCTTAAACTCGTCGACCAAAAAGCTAAAGGGCGCCAAGCCCGTGATGGTGGCGACGTGGCCCGGCAGGATAAAGCCGTCGATGGCGGTCTCGGGGTCGTTGGCGATGGCGCGCAACGCCGGCGGCGTGGTCTTGTGGGCGCAATAGACCGAGAAGTTTTGGAGTCCGCGTGCATCGGCCTCCAAAATGGCGGCGGCGATGGTGGGCGTTGTGGTCTCAAAGCCCACGCCCATAAAAATGACCGGGCGATCGGGGTTTTGCTCGGCAATGTCGAGCGCGTCGAGCGGGGAGTAGACGATGCGAATGTCACGCCCTGCCGCCTTTTGCGCAGCGAGCGAGGTGGATGACCCGGGCACGCGCATCATGTCGCCAAAGGTGGTGATGATGGCGCCGTCTATGTTGGCGAGCGCGATTGCGTGGTCGATGTCGCGGTTGGCGGTAACGCAGACGGGGCAACCCGGACCGCTCAGCAGTTTGAGCCCGGCAGGCATAATGGAGCGAAAGCCATAGCGCCCGATACTCACGGTATGCGTGCCGCAGACTTCCATAAGGTTGATGGCGCGGTCGCCGGCAAGCTCATGAATGCGCTCGATGAGCTCGCGAGCCAGCTTGGGATCGCGGAATGCCGAGAAATCGATACCGGAGCGAGCCGGCTGCTCGGGCGCCACTAGTAAGCCTCCGCCGGGTTGGTGGCCAGCTGGTCTTCTTCGACCAGCTCGGACATGGCATTAACAAGCTCGAGCGTTTCCTGTGCTTCCTGCTCGTCGACAATCTGGATGCCAAAGCCGGCGTGTACGAGAATATAGTCGCCAACCTGCGCCGTCGGCACGAGCCGCAGCGACACGGGGCGCTCGATGCCCATCATGTCGACGGTGGCCTTGAGGCCGTCGTCGCGTTTGACTACTTTACCGGGAACGGCAAGGCACATATTGTTCCCCTTGTATACGCTTTGCGCTGGATGAGCGCTCAATAATCCATCAGTTGATGGTAGCGCTCGCGGGGTTCGCGGGCAAACGCGTTACGCCTGTGAGACGGCGGCTTGCGGGCTGGCCGAACAGCCTATTGTGGCGCGACCTGTGCGAGGCGAGTGCGTGCGACTGCTGCCTGACCGTAGGCGATGCAGCCGTCATTGACGGGTACGGTGTGGGGGACAAGGACAGTAAAGCCTGCGCTTTTGAGCTCGCGGGTGAGAAGCTGAAGCAGAAGTCGGTTCATGAACACGCCGCCCGAGAGCGCGACGGCATCGATGTCCTCGCGCGCGCAGATCTCGCTGGCGATGTGTGCCGAGGAGCGTGCGACGGCGACATGGAAGTCGAGCGCGAGTTGGCCGGCGGGCACGTCGGCCCCGATTCCCTCCAAAAGCTCCTCAATAAGCGATTTGGAGTTCAGAACATGGCAGTCGTCCGGACGGGATGATTCGGTTACGGAAAAGCTGGCCATATTGCCGGTGGGGCAGGTACTTTCGCTGCTGAGCGCGCGCCAGGCGGCGGCCTCGAGCTCGATGGCGGGTTCACCCTCGTAGGTCGCCTGGCCGCAAATGCCCAGAATCGCGGCTGCGGCATCAAAGAGACGCCCCATGCTGCTGGTGCGCGGACTGTTGATGCCACGTTCGATCATCGTTGCCGTCACGCTACGTGTTTGCTCGTCTAGGTCGCCTAAGAGCCGCTCGGCCCCCGGGTGTTCAAGCAGGCCGAGCTCACTGAGCAAGGCGAAGGCGTTGCGGCGGGCGTCGCGCACGGAGGCCGCCCCGCCGGGGAGCGCCCAAGTGCGCAAATGCGCGGCGCGCGCAAAGCCGCCAAGGCCGGCGATAAGAAACTCACCGCCCCAAATGGTCCCATCGGTGCCGGCGCCGGTGCCGTCAAAGACGATGCCCAGGACGCGCGCGTCGGTTGTAAGCTGGCCCGCGGCGATAGCCTCGGCCATTACGCTCGCGATATGCGCATGATGGTGCTGCACCTCGACGAGCGGCAGATTGCATTTTCGCGCCTGCTCGCGCGCCCACTGGCTCGATAGATAGCTGGGGTGTAGATCGCATGCCAAGGCGGCGGGCGTCAAGTCAAAGAGATCTTCCAAGCGCGTGCACGCGGCGTTCCAGGCATCGAAGGTCCCGCCGTTTTCAACATCGCCGATATGCTGCGACACAAAACAGGTTGCCTCGCCGTTCGTCCCTTCACGCGTGAGCGCAATCGTGGCCTTTTGTTGTGGCCCGCAGGCGAGCACGCAGGACGGAGCGCCGTCGAGCGCCGGCAACGGCAGCGGCTGGGGTGCATATCCGCGAGCGCGGCGAACGGGCATAACGGCGCCATCGACCACGCGTACCACAGAGTCGTCGTAGCGCGAGAGGATTGCGCGGTCGTTACCGAGCAACGCGTCGGCGATGCCGGCGGCAACGAGGTGCTCCCAGGCAAGGTTGTCGTCGGTCTCGATGGGTTCTTCGCTCAGGTTTCCGCTGGTCATGACGAACGCGTGCATACCGCGGGCTTCTGCCGCGGCAAGCAACAGATGCTGAAGCGGGGTGTAGGGGAGCATAACACCGAGCTCGGGAAAGTCGTGTGCGACGGACAGCGCGAGCGCGAGGGCGTTGGGGGAGCCGCCGCTCTCGCAAACGGCACGTCGGCGCAGCAGCACAATGGGGCGAATGCTGCCGGTCAGCAAGCCGCGTTCAACGTCGTTGACATGGCACAGGCGTTCAACATCGGCAAGATCGCGCACCATAACGGCAAGCGGTTTGTTGCTGCGGCGTTTGCGGCAGCGAAGCTCGGCCACCGCCTGCTCGTTGGAGGCGTCGCATGCCAAGTGAAATCCGCCCAGACCCTTGATGGCGACGATACCGCCGTTGGCCAGCAGCTCAACACAGCGGTCGATAATGGCGTCGCTGGTCTCGCGCGTGGTGCCGACGGCCAGCGACGCGGACGAATTCCCGCACACATCGCCGTTCACAGCCTCGTGCCACGTAATATGCGGTCCGCAATCAAAGCAGGCATCGGGCTGCGCGTGAAAACGCCGGTCGAGTGGGTCGGCATACTCCGCGGCGCACTTTGGACACATGGGAAAACAATCCATCGACGTGGCCGCTCGGTCATAAGGCAGCGACCGGATGATGGTAAAGCGTGGGCCGCAGTTAGTGCAGTTGATAAAGGGGTAGTGATAGCGTCGGTCGGCGGGATCGAACAACTCGCGCAGACAGTCGTCGCAGGTGGCGATATCGGGCGAGACAAGCGTCGTGTGTGCGGTCTGGTCCTGCGATGCTACGATGCGAAAACCCTGCTCGTTGGTGGCGTCCCAGTCGCCGGATGCTAGGTCCATAAGCTCGACATGCTCTACGCGGGCTGCCGCAGGCGCATGCTCAGAAAGCGCGGTGACAAAAGCATCGAGCGCATCGGCCGGAGCATGCGCCTCGATGTGCACGCCGTCGCCTGCATTGAGCACCCAGCCGCAAATGCCATGCGCCATGGCCTCGCGATACACAAACGGTCGCATGCCAACGCCCTGCACAATGCCCGTCACATGAATATGCACATGCCGCATGCGACACCCCTCATCAAAACCGACCAAAAAGGGACAGGTTTATTTTGGTAGGTAAAACTTCTAAACCTGCCAAAACAAACCTGTCCCTTTTTGGCAGGTGCGCTGCGGGAAATCCCGCTATAGCCCCAGACTTTGCCTGGTGGCGGCGCAGGTGAGCTCGCCGTGCTTAACGCCGCGCAGGCCCAGCAGGCGATCGGCTAGTTCGTAGACGCGCTCGCCGCGACCCTTGAGCGCCAGGATCTCCAGACAGTTGTGGTGATCAAGATGTACGTGCATGGTCGATACGATCTCGTCGGTGTAGTCGTGCTGCACCTCGTCCAGGCGGCGCGTCAGATCGCCGGTGTGATGGTCATAGATCATGGTGAGCGACCCGATAACGTGCTCATCGGGCGTGCGCATCTGATCTTTGGCGATTGAGGCGCGAATCAAATCGCGCACTGCCTCGGAGCGGTTGGCCACGTCGCCGCGGCGTGCGATCTGCTCGTCAAAGCGGCGCAGTAGGTCATCGGGCGCGGTGACCGAAAAACGGACCAGTTCGGAGCCGCCGCCGCAACGGCAGCTCGCCTCGTCGCCCGTGTCGTTGCGGTGGTCGTGCCCGCCGCCGTGCTCGTGTTCGTGTTCGGACACCCTACACCAGCTTTACGGAGCCGACGGAGTTGTGGTCAGCCTCGATGGCTTCCTCGTAGCCCTCGAGCGCGTCATGCGCCTCGTGCAGTGCGGCCATGGCGGCTTCGAGCTTGGCGCCAATGCGTTCCATGTCAAAATTTTCGGTCGCATGCAGCAGCTGATGGCTCCACTCGTGGGCGAGCTCGATGGTGTCGTCGACCTGCTTGACGCTCATGGCAAGCTGGCTCATGTTCATTCCGACGTCATGCATGGGAAATCTCCTTATGCTCGGGGCAATCCAGTGGTTCAGATTCTACTACGCCCGCGCGGGGCGCTACCGCATAAGAAAACGGGTGCGAGTCTGTGTGACCCGCACCCGTTCACTGGGGGCTGTTTGTATTTACCATACTATCCGTGGTCGCACGCGGTGTATCCAGAAGTCCGGCGAGCGGTGCAAAAGCGCTCATGGACGGTGGCAGGACGCCAAAATGTAACCAGCGTATTACAGGTGCTTCTCCAGCAATGCCTGCAGCCTTGCCTTGGGTAGCGCGCCGACCGAGCGGTCGACCTCCTCGCCGTTCTTAAAGACAATCAGCGTGGGGATGCTCATGACGCCAAACTTCATGGCCAGGTCTTGGTTGTCGTCGACGTTGCACTTGGCAACGGCAAGCTTGCCGGCCAGCTCGTCGGCTACCTCGTCCACGATGGGCGAGAGCGATCGGCAGGGCCCGCACCAGGGCGCCCAAAAATCAACCAGTACGGGAAGGTTGTCGCTAACGACGGAATCGAAGTTCTCGGGGGTAATCTGCTTAATGTCAGCCATGGTGACCTCCATAATGCGACGCGGCTCGGCCGCGTAAAACTCAGTACGACCGTGCTTATACCCAACGGTCCGCAAAGCAACCACTCACGGGCGGCTCTTTTATATAATGGTGGGCACGCAAGCGATTGGAGAGCACATGTCCACGTCACAAAGCCAGAAAAAAGAAGCCATCGCCCAAGCGGCCGAGCAGGAGCTTGCATCGCTTGCGGCCCGTGGCGTGCGTATCGCGGGCAACGCGTGCTCGCCGATCGTACTGGTTAAAGGTGATTTGGATGAGGCCGAGCGCTCGGGCGGCGAACTTGCCGCCGGCGCGGATGGTGCCGCATTGCGCAAGGCGCTCGGGGCAATCGGTTACGCGCCCGAAGATTTTTGTGTGCTGGCGAGTGTTGCTGGCGCGGGCGACGGAGTTGTGACGGTGGGCCACGCCCTGCCGTGCGACCTGTTCCGCGAGGCGCTTGAGGCCTTGGACCCCGAGGCGGTGCTACTGCTCGACAACAGCGCGGCCGATGTCATGCGCGAAACTTACGCCGATATGCTCGTGGCGATTGATGACTTCGACACCGCCATGCTCAAGCCCGGTCTGATCGCCCATGTGCAGGGCCGCCGCGTGCTCGCGCTCGATGGCTTTGAGGCGGCGCTGACCGACAAAGCGGCCAAGCAGCGCATGTGGGCCTATATCAAGCAGCTGACCCCGGCGGCTGCTCCACTGTAGCGGATTGGCGCCGGCGAGCGATTGCCTGGCGGGCATGCCGTCGACCATGCGCGGCGGCCGTCCAAAGATGCCTCCTACGCTATCGAGAGCTCGGCTATCCTCAGTTTGCCAGTTCGAAAATGGGCCTGCCGCATGATCGAATCTTTATTTCAACTTTACACCTAGGTTTACAGCTGTCTTGTCAGCTGTAAACCTAGGTGTCATACTAAAGCCCCAAGATTCGCCAAAAGAGAGGGGCCTTGATGGCACAGAGCGCGAACATGGATGCATCGGAGCTTGCACGCGACATTGCGGCCGGCCTGGCATCGGCAACGACGGCAACGGAGCGCGCGGCATTGGTGCCCGCAGAGCTCGTCGAGGCCATTCAACAACTTAAAACCAAACGCGACGCGGTGATCCTGGCACACTATTACGTGGCACCCGAGGTCCAGGCTGTGGCCGATTACGTCGGCGACAGCTTCTACCTGGCAAAGCTCGCCAAGAGCCTGCCGCAGCAGACTATCGTGCTGTGCGGCGTGGAGTTTATGGGCGAGAGCGCCAAGCTGCTCAACCCCACCAAGACCGTGCTGCTGCCCGAGCCGGGCGCGGACTGCCCCATGGCGCACATGGTCAAGCGCGAGACGGTCGACGCCGCCCGCGCCGAGTACGGCGACGACCTGGCTGTCGTCTGCTACGTCAACTCCACAGTCGAGATCAAGAGCTGGAGTGATGTGTGCGTCACCAGCTCCAACGCTGTCAAGATCGTGTCCGAGCTGCCGCAGCAGCACGTCCTGTTCATTCCCGACCAAAACCTCGGTCGCTTCGTAGCCGAGCAGGTGCCGCAAAAGCACGTCCTGCTTAACAAGGGCTACTGCCCGCGCCACCACATCATCACCGTCGAGCAGATCGTCGATGCGCAGGAGGCACATCCCGACGCGCTCGTACTGGCGCACCCCGAGTGCAAGGCCGACGTGTTGGCCGAGGCCGACTACATCGGCTCCACCGCCGGCATCATCAAGTATGCCGAGGAGTCGGACGCCAGCGAGTTCATCATCGTGACGGTCCGCGGCGTGCTCTACGAGCTCGAGCGCCGCTGCCAGGGCACCGGCAAAAAGTTCTACTTCCCCGCGGTGCAGCCCACCTGCGTCAACATGGATCTCATCACGCTCGAAAAGCTCGTGCGCTGCCTGGAGACGGGAGAGGGCGAGGTGCAGATTGGCGTGTCGGACGAGGCCGCCGACCAGGCTAAGCTCACACTCGACCGCATGCTCGAGTACGCGGCGCGCTAAGCCAATATGACATGAGGGACCATCCCTTATGCCACATTACAAGGGAGAGGATTCCTGTGGAAACTAAGCAATACCCCGACATGGAGTGCGATGTCGTCATTGCCGGCTGCGGCGTGGCGGGCCTGTATGCGGCTCTCAATCTGCCGACGAGCACGCGCGTGATCATGCTCTCCAAGGGTGCGGTCGACGAGTGCGATTCGATGCTCGCGCAGGGCGGCATCTGCGTGCTGCCCGAGGGCTCGGACTACGATGCCTTCTTTGAGGACACCATGCACGCCGGTCACTACGAGAACCGCCGCGAGAGCGTAGACATTATGATCCGCTCGAGCCGCTCGGTCATCAACGACCTGCTGGCGATGGGCGTGGACTTTGAGCGCAAGGCCGACGGCAGCCTCGACTTTACCCGCGAGGGCGCGCACAGCCGCCCGCGCATCGCCTTCCATGCCGATGTTACGGGCAAGGAGATTACGACCAAGTTGCTCCAGGCTGTCCGCAAGCTGGACAACGTGCAGATTCTCGAACACGTTGCCATGACCGACATCCTGACCGCCGAGCGCGATGACGCCACGGTGTGCACCGGCGTCGTCGCCGTCGCCGTGGATGAGGACAACTCGGTTCGTCCCGCCGACGAGCTGGCAAACGCCGCCGAGGGCGTGCATGCCGGCGAGCCGTTTAAGATCCATGCCCGCCACACGCTGTGGGCAACGGGCGGTATCGGTGGCGTGTACGACCACTCGACCAACTACCCGCAGCTCACCGGTGACGCCTGCTACATCGCGCAGGAGCACGGCATCACGATGGAGCACCTGGACTACGTGCAGATCCACCCCACGGGTCTGTTCTCGCCGCAGCCGGGCCGCACGTTCCTAATCAGCGAAAGCTGCCGCGGTGAGGGCGCGATTCTGCTCAATGCCGCCGGCAAGCGTTTTACCGACGAGCTGCAGCCGCGCGACGTTGTCGCCGCCGCCATCCGCGAGCAGATGAAGCAGGACGGCACCGAGCACGAGTGGCTGAGCTTTGCCCCCGTCGAGCGCGACGTGGTGACCGGGCACTTTGCCAATATCCGCGCGCGCTGCCTGGAGGACGGCCGCGACATCCTGGACGAGCCCATTCCCGTCACACCCACGCAGCACTACTTTATGGGCGGCGTATGGGTCGACAAGGACGGCCGCACCTCGATGCCCGAGCTCTACGCCGCCGGCGAGACGGCCTGCAATGGCGTGCACGGCAAGAACCGCCTGGCTTCTAACAGCCTGCTCGAGTCTCTGGTTTGGGGCCGCCGCGCCGCGTGGTACATGCGCACCGGCGAGTCGCTGGCCGTGGAGCAGGCCGGTGAGCCCGCGCTTGACGGGCGTCACCGCGCCCTGAGCGCCGACCCCCTGGCAATCGATGATTTGGCCCGTGCCGCCGGCACGCAGGCCGTGGAGGAGTAGACCATGAATCCCATTACCATGAAGCTCGTCGTCGATGATCTGATTTTGCAGGCTCTGCGCGAGGACATCACGTTTGAGGACGTGAGTACGGCGAGCGTGTGCCCCACGGCGCGCCCCGCTACCGTTGAGCTCATCGCCAAGGCCGACGGCATTATCGCCGGCCTGGACGTATTCGCCCGCACCTTTGAGCTGCTGGATCCGCAGAGCTCCGTGTTGTTCGATGTCTCGGATGGCGACGAGGTGCACGCCGGCGATCACGTGGGCCAGGTGCGCGGCGACGCGCGCGTGCTGCTTTCGGGCGAGCGCGTGGCGCTCAACTACCTGCAGCGCATGAGCGGTATCGCTACTTACACGCATCGGATGGCGGCTGCGCTCGTGGGCACCAAGACCGTGCTTGTCGACACGCGCAAGACCACGCCGGGCATGCGCGTCTTCGAGAAGGCCGCGGTCGAGATCGGCGGTGGCAGCAACCACCGCTATAACCTGTCGACTGCCGTCATGCTCAAGGACAACCACATCGACGCCGCCGGTGGCGTGGCACGCGCGATTGAGATGGCGCGCGCCCATGCGTCGTTTACCACGACGGTCGAGATTGAGTGCGAGAACCTGGATATGGTGCGCGAGGCAGTTGAGGCCGGCGCCGATATCATCATGTTCGACAACATGACCCACGACGACATGGCCGCCGCTATCGAGCTTATCGCCGGTCGCGCCAAGACCGAGTGCTCGGGCAATGTGGACGCCAGCAATATCCGCGCGCTTGCCGACCTGGGCGTTGACTTTATCAGCTCGGGGGCGCTGACGCATTCTGCGCCGATTCTCGACCTCTCGCTCAAGCACCTGCGTCTGCTGGACGGTAAATAATGGACGCCCGCGAGCGTCGCCGTGCCATCATGGCCGTGCTCGAGAGCGCCAAAGATCCTGTCTCGGGCAGTGCGCTTGCCCGCGAGGTGGGCGTGAGCCGTCAGGTCGTGGTGCAGGACATCGCCCTGCTGCGCGCCGACGGGCACGATATCGTCGCCACCAATCGCGGCTATGTACTACAGGAGGCGGCGAGCAGCCCGGCTGTGCCCACGCGTCTGGTCAAGGTTCGCCACGGCGTGGAGCAAGCGGGCGATGAGCTCACGAGCATCGTCGACGCGGGCGGCGCCGTGCTCAACGTGATCGTCAACCACCGCGTGTACGGCAAGATCACGGCCGACCTGGACATCCGCAATCGTCGCGATGTTGAGCGCTACCTGCACGATATCGAGAGCGGTAAGAGCTTTCCGCTGCTGACGGTAACCAGCGGCTATCACTTCCACCGCATTGCGGCAGAAGACGAGCAAACCCTCGACGAGATCGAGGCCATGCTCAAGGAGAAGGGCTATCTGGCAGACCTAATGCCCTACGAAGATGACCTGTCCTAGTAACGACGAATGCAAAAGGAGGCCTCCGCGGCGATGCGGAGGCCTCCTTTTTTGTGCACGGTGTACTTGTGAGTGTGCAAGTGGGGGAGTTGTTACTCCTCGACGATCTCGGTGATCGCGCCGGCGGGGCAAGCGTCCTGGCAAGCGCCACAGGCGACGCAGGAATCCTCGTCAGCGACGGTAGCGACGTCCTGGAGCTCCAGAACGCCAGCGGGGCAGGAGTCGACGCAAACGCCACAAGCGATGCACTCGTCGGCATCAATTACGGGATGAGCCATGGTAGTTTCCTCTCTGTTG
>URAD01000034.1 GCA_900545745.1 uncultured Collinsella sp. | reverse complement strand
ATTCAATCTCGAAAACAGCATTGCCCAGTTGACAAAACTATAGGAACACCCCCCTTGCTCAGTGGCGTACTGCCTCCGTAGCGATTTTGGACGCAGGGATACAACCTGCCGACTTTTGGCATCGATAAGTTTTAAAGCAACCTCCAAGAAAGAGGTCCAAACATGAAGACAACCAAAAACATCGCCCGCTTAGCAGTGACGGCAGGCCTCACCGCAGTATTGAGCTTTGGTGGCGTGATGGTACCTGTGACGATGGCGTTTGCTGAGGGCACGCCGACGGTGGCCACTGAAAAGGGCAAGGTGGCTATCACTGACAATGAATATGCCGGCACATCTTTCAAGGGCATTCAGATCTTTGCCGCAAAGGTTACGCAGGATAAGAAGACCGATGGAACCTGGGACGATTCAGTCACTAAGACTCTTTCCGATATTAAGTGGGCGTCGGGTGACGTGAAAAGCATTGTGAGGACTGCGCTCGCCGGTAAGGATGGGGCGCCCAGTCCGGATGCCGACGCTCAGGAGTGGGCGGAGTTCATCAGCAGGACTCAGGGCTCTAATCATGGAAAGGCTACGGCGGTTGATGCTGGCACAACTCTGGACTTGATTGCCAAGGCCTTGGAGGAGGGTAAGACGCTCACTTGGACAAATCCGAGCAATTCCAGCAAGGGCACCTTTGAGAATCTGGACCATGGCTACTGGCTTTTCGTGACCGATGCGCTCGGTACGAGCAGCGCTGCTGCGGGCAATACTGACGCATATACTTCGCCGATTTTCACCATCGTCGGTGGCTCGGACGTCAATGTGACCCCCAAGAAGAACGTCCCCACTGTGACCAAGGCCGTCAGGGACGACAAGCACGGTAGCACGTTTGGTACCGATGTGTTTACCAATCCTAACAAGGCCGCCGACTCTGCCTCTGATCAGCCGGTTGGATACCAGCTTGCCGGCACTGTTGCCAGCAACATCAATACGTACGATAAGTACAGCTACACTTTCACCGATGAGCTTCCCACCACGATGGAGCCGGTGCTCGGCGAGGACGGAAAGCCGGACGTTGTAGTCAAGATTGGTGAATCGGTCGTTAAATCCGATTGCTACAGTGCGACCTATGTCCCGGGGAAAAGCACGAATACGCTCAAAGTTTCCTTCGAAAATCTTAAAGAGGCAAAGGACACGAATGGCAGTCCCATCACCGTTGACGGTAGTTCGACAGTCTATGTGAACTATGAGGCAAAACTGGTTGCTGGTAAGATTACAGCGGATATGCTCGGCAAGGCCCAGGTGAACAATGTCAAGCTGACCTATTCCAACAACCCACACATCGAGGGTACTGGCGACACGGTCGTCCATCCCGCCTACGACTATACCTACGGTATCGACGTTACCAAGGTCGGCAGTGACACTGTTGATGGCAAAAACCCGACTCTGTCGGGGGTTAAATTCACCCTGCAGGAGAAGAATGGCGATACCACCGAAAACAAGTACATCGACGCTAGGGGCGTTAAGCACAACGAGGGCGAAGTGGTAGAGCTTACCACGGATAACAACGGCAAGATTAACGTTGTCGGTCTCGATGAGGGCACCTACATCCTCAAAGAGGTCACTCCGGCACCTGGGTACAACAATTCTGCCAAGGATGGCGTAACTTTTACCATCAAACGTACGCTCAATCAGGCCGGTCAGGATGTGACGCCTAGTGGTTCTACCATTGATGCTGGTCAAGATGTTGTCAAGGATGGTACCCTAACGGCTGAGGTTGGCAAGCTCAGCTTCACTATTGTCGACAAGAAGGGCTCCAACCTACCGCTCACCGGTCTTAACGGCGTGACCTTCACTTGGATCGCTGGCGGCGCGGTGCTGTGCATTGGCGTGGCGCACCTTATCCGTAGTCGTAAGCGCGACGAGGGCTCCGAGGAGTAACCGCTCGCCTCGACCGCCAACACGAGACATGAAAAAGCGGGGCACCCGATTGTATTCGATCGGGTGCCCCGCTTCGTTTCTTGGTGCAAAGTAACCTGACCCCTATGCACCACAAAGGTGCCTGGCCCCTTTGTGGTGGTTTGGCCAGCTTAGGCGGTGGGGAGTCCCGGCATGTTGGCGGGCTGCTGCGGCTTGAGGTGGGCGTTGCGCCAGATGATCTGGATGATGTAGCCGAGCGTGAAGACGAAGGCTACGCCGCTGATGAAGTCGCCTACGAGAGGGATTGCCGTGAGCACGCCCGCGATTATGCCGCCGACGGCTGCCATGGCGTAGCGGTTCTGGCTGTGTCCGACCATACGCGCGACGGCGCAGCCCGTAAAGGCTGCCGAGACCAGCGCGATACCGATAACGCCGCACATGAGGGCTCCGGCGAGCGACAGGCCTGCGATCGAGATAATCAGCAGCAGGACGGCGGGGACGATAGCTACCGTGCCCAGAAGACCGCTCACCCATAGCGGCGTGGGGCGCTGGTGGAGCATTCCGGCAGCGCTGGCGGTCGCACGCGGAAAGACGAGCTCGAGCAGCAAGGCCACAAAGCAGGTGGAAAGCGCCGCGGCGACGATGCCGCCGATGACATCGTTGACGGTGGAGGTGTCCTCGTTCTCGGTGCGGTCGATCTTGAGCGCGCCAACTTCAGCGCCCTCTGCGCGCTCGGGATCCTCGGAAACGTGCGCGTTTACGGTGCCGGAGATACGGGCGTTCTTGCCCAGGATGAGCTTGTCGGCCCAAACCTCAACATCGCCATCGACCGTGCCATCGATGGTCACCGTGTCGCCTGCGAGCGCTGCCGACTTGACGGAGCCGCGCAGGGCAACCGTCTCGCCCGCTGCGTAGAAGCAGCTGGCGGTGCTATCGGTGTTGAGGACGACATGCTGTCCCGCGACGGTTACGCTGCCAGCAACCGTGGTCTGGGCGATATCGATGGTGCGTGCAGCCAGGCGAACGGCACCGCCCACCGTGCAGTCGTGAATCGAAAGCGAATCGCCGGCGGCGATAATGTCGCGGTCGATGGAGGCGTCATCGAGGTTGAGGTTCTGACCGGCCCAATACAGGTCGCCCTCAACACCGGACGGATTGGAGTCGTTGTCGGTCGCAAGAACATTGCCTGCGGTATCCGTGCCGGCAAAAGCTGCGGCGGGAAGGGCGGCGAGTGCCAGCGCGATAAGGGCGAGGGCGACAAAGAGATGACTCCGTGCTTTGTGACGGCGCGTCGGTGGGATTTGATTGCAAGGCATAGTGAATCCTTCGTTAGGTGCTCGACATATACCTAACAGGGTACCCAACGCGTGGGCGCTCTAAAAGAACCTCTCGGTTGCATTTCGAGGTAAAAGGCCACGCCAACTACTTTTTACGATGCAAAAAGCGGGCGATGTCTTCCTCGGTAGGGCTTTTGATGTCAAAGCGCAGCGAGAGCCAGCGCAGACCCATGGTCACGACAACGCATACGACCAGCGCGGCGACATTGCTCATGATGCCGCTCGTAACGAGACACACATAGCTTGTCGATCCGGCGATGGCGGCGATGGCATAAAAGTTAGTACGTTGGAAAATGCCCGGAACCACGCCCATAAAGCCGTCGCGCAACATGCCGCCGCCCACCGCGGTGAAAAAGCCCATCATGATGCACACCGCCGGCGCAAAGCCGTAGACTAGCGCCTTGTCTGCTCCAGTGGCGGCGTAGATGCCGACCGAGATGATGTCGAGCAGGGGAATGAGTTTTTCGGGTTTGTCGACGATTGCCGGGAAAATATAGATGATGGCTGCCGTGGCAATGGAAAGCGGCAGCGCCATCGGCTGGTTGAGGATGTAGACGTTGCCCACCTGCAGCGTCATGTCGCGCAAAAGACCGCCGCCCAGACCGCAGACCACCGCGAGCGCGACCGCGCCCACCAGGTCGAGCTTGTGCTCGCGCGCAACCAGCACACCCGAGATCGATGCAGCGACAACAGCGAACATCTCGAGCCAAAACGGAATAGCGACCATGGCATCCGAGGCATGTGAGGTAATGGTTATGGCGGCGACGACGGGCAAGATGGGGTCCTTTGGATTGTGGGTTTAGACAATGCCCGTACATAGTACATGTTCGGCGCCGATTGCGATCCTATTGCTCGGCAAACGGTCGGGACTGGATGCGGGCGTAGGCGCCATGTTTGGGGATCTGGGTTGATGCTGAACGCGATGGGGGCGTGGTTGAATAGGAGGGATGTCCAAATTTTGAGCGGAGCTCAAAATTTATCCGGTCGGCTTACGCCGACCGCGCTGCGCTAAAAACGCGCCACGGGCGCGTTTTCTTTACGCGTCGCGCCCTGGCGGGTTCGAATCCCTCCTCCTCCGCCGTATTTGCTTGTTAGAGACTCAAAACAAAAAAAGCTCCCATTCTTGGGAGCTTTCTCAACCAAAATGGCGGAGGAGGAGGGATTCGAACCCTCGTGACCTTATACAGGCCAAACGGTTTTCGAGACCGCCGCATTCAACCACTCTGCCACCCCTCCGCGTGGGGTAAAAACAAAGCAGGCTCAAAGGCCTGCTTTGGAATTAACTGGCGGAGAGTCAGGGATTTGAACCCTGGAGACGCTTTTGACGCCTACACGATTTCCAATCGTGCTCCTTCGGCCACTCGGACAACTCTCCGTTAAATGCGAAAGTCAGTATACACGAGGAATCGCAAAGTGCAAACAGAAAAGTTGGCATTTTTTAAAACGCTTGGCCGCGCTTGGCGTTGCAGTGGGGTTTGAGGTGCCAAAAAACGGCTTCCGACCAGCGTGGTTGATCAACTCAATTGTTCAAAAGGGGTATTCATAAGCGACTTGGCAATGAATTTAAAAATCTTTGGTTGGTGCTGTGCGCCACTGGTATGCATTTTGCGACCACAGCCTTGTGCCCATCGACCTGCGGCTTGGCTCAGCTTGTCCCCGCGGCACCGTATCTTGTCCACAAATCCGTCAAGCATTTGGTCGGCATTTGGTTGGAATGCGCATGAAACACCGTGCGAGTATGGGCATATGTGGAGGTCATGAGGTTGTAGCTGCATATTCTTGCAGCCTAGGAGGTTGAAAGATATTATTACCAAGTCTTTTCCTGCTTCAGGCGCACCTTCACGACCTGAAGCCACATTTGCCCAGAGGAGGTGACAATATGAAGGCTTATGAACTGCTGTTCTTTGTTGACCCGTCGCTCGACCCCGAGACTCGTCTCGCTGTTATGAAGCGTATCGATACCACGATCGCTGAGGGCGCTGGCAAGGTCGACTCCGTTGACGAGTGGGGCAAGCGCAAGCTCGCCTACGAGATCAACGACCTCACCGATGGTGACTACACCCTCATCAACTTCCACGCAGATCCTACCCAGATCGCC
Source organism: uncultured Collinsella sp. (assembly GCA_900545745.1). GTDB lineage: Bacteria > Actinomycetota > Coriobacteriia > Coriobacteriales > Coriobacteriaceae > Collinsella. The sequence goes on along the minus strand of URAD01000034.1, from coordinate 9,537 downwards.
GAGCTTGATCGCGTCCTGCGCATCACCGACGCTGTGGTCCGCCACATGATCGTCCGTCGCGACGACCAGGAGTAAGACTGTCGTTTTGGACTGGGCTTGTGCCCCAAGAGGAAGTAGTGAGTTATGAGCATCAATCGAGTGAACATCACCGGTAACCTCACCCGCGATCCCGAGCTGCGCGCCACCGCCGGCGGAACCCAGGTTCTGTCCTTTGGCGTCGCCGTGAACGATCGTCGCCGCAACGCGCAGACTGGCGAGTGGGAGGACTATCCCAACTTTGTCGACTGCACCATGTTCGGCACCCGCGCCGAGGCCGTGAGCCGTTTCCTGGCAAAGGGAAACAAGGTCGCGATCGAGGGCAAGCTGCGCTACAGCTCTTGGGAGCGCGACGGCCAGCGCCGGAGCAAGCTTGAGGTCATCGTCGATGAGATCGAGTTTATGAGCTCCCGTGGTGGCCAGGGTGGCTACGACCAGGGCGGTTACGCCCCCGCAGCTTCCGCGCCCGCAGCACGTCCTGCCGCGCCGGTGGCTACGCCGCCCGCGGTCGACGTCTACGATGAGGACATCCCGTTCTAAGGGTTGTTCACCTATTTTTGAGTGAGAGGCGGCTTCGGTTCGCCGAAGTTGCCAAATGAAAGGTATTTTGACATGGCTAATGATTTTTCTGCACGTCAGCCGCGTCGTAAGTACTGCCAGTTCTGCAAGGAGAACACTGAGTTCATCGACTATAAGGACACTCAGCTTCTCCGTAAGTACATGACCGACCGTGGCAAGATCAAGCCCCGTCGCGTCACTGGCGCTTGCACGCAGCATCAGCATGACATCGCCAACGCCATCAAGCGCGCCCGCGAGATGGCTCTCCTGCCGTACACCGTCCCCGTGGTTTCCTCTCGTGGCAACCGCGACCGCGGCTAAGAAGGGAGACGCATCATGAAGGTTATTCTTCTCGATGAGATCAAGGGCAAGGGCGGCGAGGGTGACGTCGTAGAGGTCGCTCAGGGTTACGCTGAGAACTTCCTGTTCCCCAAGAAGCTCGCTGTTGCCGCCACCAAGGGCAACCTCAAGCAGCTTGACGAGCGTCGCAACAACATCGCCAAGCGCGAGGCCGTCCGTCTGGCTACCGCCAACGAAACCAAGGCTGCCTTCGAGGGCAAGACGGTCACCGTTGACGTCAAGGTCGGCGACGAGGGCATCCTCTTTGGCTCCGTTACCGCCGCTATGATCGCTGACGCCATCAAGGCTCAGCTCGGTATGGACATCGACCGCAAGCGCGTCGAGCTCGGTAAGCCCATCAAGGTTGCCGGTGCCCACACCGTTGCCATCTCGCTGTACCGCGAGATCAAGGCCGAGGTTGTCGTTCTCGTCGGCGTTACCGCCGAGGAGCTCGCTGCCGAGGCTGAGGTCGAGGAGGCCGCTGAGGTCGCCGAGGCCGAGACCGCCGAGGTCGAGACTGAGGCTGCTGCCGAGTAGCATTTGCTGCAACGCAACAATCTTGTTCTAAGAAGGGCGCTCTGGGAAACCAGGGCGCTCTTTTGTTTTTTGCGCTGAGTGAGTGTCATGGTGAACGTTGCGTCGAAGTCCTATATACAGGACCGTTCATCCGTTTGGTTCGGTGATGATTGGCGGCGCGCGGCGCGTTTTGGGACCGTAGCTGATACTATGGATGCTCGCAAGCGATATGAATGAGGATGCTCATGGCATATGACGATAGGGAGACCGGGCTGACGGTCGAGGACCGCGGCTCAAAGTTGGGTCTTCCCCAAAACCAAGATGCAGAGGCCAATGTGCTGGCCGCTATGCTGCTATCGCCCGAGGTGGTCGAAGAAGCCCAGGTCGAGCTGCAGCCCGATGACTTCTACCGGCCCATTCATAAGACCATCTATACCGCGATGGTCGATATGTACAACAGCCGCATTCCCATCGACTCCATCTCGCTGATCGATTACCTGCGAAGCATCAACAAGCTCGATGCCGTGGGCGGCGAAGCGTACATTTTGGAGTTGATGGGTCAGACCCTGTCGCTCGTCAACTGGCAGCATCATGCCGCCATCGTTCGCCGCGATTCGATGCTGCGTGAGCTGATCGGCGCCACCAACGAGATCAACGCGCTGGCATATAATGCCCCCACCGACACCAAAGAGGTTGTCGAGCTGGCCGAGAGCAAGCTGCTCAAGGTTACGGCGCGCGAGGTCAAGTCGAGTTACAAGACGTTGACCGAGTTTATGGTCGAGGCCTATAACGAGGCCGAGGAAGTGTGCCAGGCCGGTGGCCAGGCTGCGGGCGTGCCCACGGGCTTCCCGTCGCTCGACCGCATGCTCATGGGCTTCCGCGAGGGTCAGCTCATCATTATCGGTGCCCGTCCTGCTGTAGGTAAGACGTCGTTCGCTCTGAACCTGGCGCTTAACGCTGCCGCTGCTGGTTATACCGTCGGCTTCTTCTCGCTGGAGATGTCGGGCAAGGAAATTGCCCAGCGTCTGATTTGCGCCTACGCCATGATCTCGATCAGTGACTTCCGCATGGGCCGTATTAGCCCCGAACAGTGGGCCAATATCAACGAGGCCACGCAGACCTTGTCCAAGCTCGATATTCTGATTGACGATACGCCCGGCACCACAGTGACCGAGATTCGCGCCAAGAGCCGCCGTATGCTCCATAACAAGGAGAAGGCAATCATCATCCTGGACTACCTGCAGCTGGTGAGTCCTCCGCCGGGACGCCGCTCCGAGAGCCGTACCGTCGAGGTTTCGGAGATGTCGCGTGGTCTTAAGATCATGGCCAAGGAGCTCAAGATCCCGCTCATCGCGCTGTCGCAGCTCTCGCGTCAGGTCGAATCCCGTACCGGCAAGCGTCCGCAGCTTTCCGACCTTCGTGAATCGGGCTCTATCGAGCAGGACGCCGATATCGTCATGTTCTTGGACCGCTCCGCCGACGAGGCCGAAGCCTCGCGCGACGATCGACCCGACGAGGGCGTTACGCGTATCGTCGTGGCCAAGAACCGTTCGGGCCCGATCGGCGACGTCGACCTGATGTTCCTGCCGGCATCCACCAAGTTCTATGAGCTTGATGGGGCGCATGCCGAGGAGTAGGACAGGCGCCCGTTGCACGGGTATACTGGGAATGTTTTGTGCTTCTGCGTGCCGGCATGGCGCGTAGACAGTCCATGAATGTGAGGAGTAAACATGCCGTCAACCGTTTTGGTCGGTGCCCAGTGGGGCGATGAGGGCAAGGGTAAGATCTGCGACCTGGTCGCCGGCGACTTTGATGCCGTCGTGCGCTATTCGGGCGGCAACAACGCCGGCCACACCATCGTCGTCAACGGCAAGAAGTACGGCCTGCACCAGGTGCCCTCCGGCATCATGTATTCCGACCACGTGTCGGTGATCGGTAATGGCTGCGTCGTCAACCCCAAGGTTGTCCTTGAGGAGATCGATATGTTCGAGGCCGATGGCATCACCACCAAGAACCTCAAGATTAGCGGCAACGCGCATGTCATCATGCCGTACCACATCGATCTGGATGGCGCCTTTGAGCAGAAGCTCGGCAAGAAGAACATCGGTACTACCAAGCGCGGCATCGGTCCGTGCTATCAGGACAAGATGGCTCGCATCGGCCTGCGCATGCAGGACATGCTGGACGAGGCGCTGTTCCGCGACAAGCTGGAGACCGCTCTCGCCCGCGTGAACCCCGAGCTCGAGCTCATCTACAACCTGCCCACCTACACCGTGGACCAGATTTGCGACGAGTACCTGCCGATGGCCGAGCGCCTGCGTCCCTACATCACCGAGACGAGCCTGCTGCTCAACAACATGATCGATGAGGGCAAGAACCTGCTGTTTGAGGGCGCCCAGGCGACGCTGCTCGACATCGACCACGGCACCTATCCGTACGTGACGTCTTCCAATTGCACCGCCGGCGGCGCCATCACCGGCTCCGGCGTGGGCATGAAGAACGTCGACCGCGTGCTGGGCGTCATGAAGGCCTATATCACCCGCGTCGGTTCGGGCCCCATGCCCACCGAGCTTTCCTATGAGTCCGAGGCCGGTCACACGCTGACTGAGGAGGGCTACGAGTACGGCGTGACCACCGGTCGCCGTCGTCGTTGCGGCTGGTTCGACGGCCCCATCGCCAACTATGCCTCGCGCGTCAACGGCCTCACCGACATCGCCGTGACCAAGCTCGACGTGCTTTCGGCCTTCGACACCATCAAGGTGTGCGTGGCCTACGACGTCGATGGCGAGCGCTACACCAGCGTGCCCGAGCATCAGGTGCGCTTTGAGCATGCCAAGCCCATCTACGAGGAGCTCCCTGGCTGGAAGTGCGACATCACCGGTTGCCGCAGCTTTGACGAGCTGCCGCAGGAGGCTCAGGACTACGTGGCGTTTATCGAGGATCTGGCACACACCCGCGTGACGTTCATTGGCGTTGGCGCTGGTCGCGAGCAGATTATCAACCGATTCTGGAAGTAATCGGTTTATACGGTTATTGCGATATACCCCTTTGCAGCCCAGACGGGCGGCCGAGGGGTATATTTGCTTGCAAAGGGCTCGCGCGGAGCGGGCCATTCATCCATAGAGGAGGCACCCTTGAAGGCGGACACTCAAACCATCGACATCCTGTTGTTGGGCAGCGGCGGCCGCGAGCATGCTCTGGCAGCCAAGCTCGCAGCATCACCGCGCGCCGGCAAGCTCTACATCGCGCCGGGTAACGGCGGCACCGCGAGCTGCGGCGAGAACGTGGTTCTCGACGACTGCGATCCTGCGGCCGTGGCGGCGTTTGCTCAGAGCCACGGATGCGGACTCGTGGTAATTGGCCCCGAGGCTCCGCTCGTGGCGGGCGTGGCCGACGCCGTGCGCGCGGCGGGTATTCCCTGCTTTGGCCCGGGTGCCGAGGGCGCCCAGATGGAGGGCTCCAAGCTGTTCTCCAAGCAGCTCATGGAGCGCGCCGGTATCCCTACGGCGGCCTACGGCTCGTTTACCGACGAGGCTTCGGCTCTTGCCTACGTGCGCGAGCAGGGCGCCCCGCTGGTCGTCAAGGCCGACGGCCTTGCCGCGGGCAAGGGCGTTATCGTGGCAACCGAGCTTGCGCAGGCCGAGGAGGCCGTGCGCGAGTGTTTTGGCGGCACCTTTGGCGATGCCGGCAACACCGTGGTTATCGAGGAGATGCTCGTTGGCCCCGAGTGCTCGCTGCTGGCCTTTACCGACGGCAAGACCGTTCGCCCCATGGCCACCTCGCAGGACCACAAGCGCGCGCTCGAGGGCGACAAGGGCCCCAACACCGGTGGCATGGGCGTCTACAGCCCGGTGCCCATCGTGACTGACGAGGAGCACGCCACGATGGTGAAGGTCATGGAGCAGACCGTGGCCGAGCTCGCTGTCGAGGGTATCGACTACCGCGGCTGCCTGTACGGCGGCTTTATGCTCACGCCTGCCGGCCCCAAGGTGCTGGAGTTCAATGCCCGCTTTGGCGACCCCGAGACGCAGGTCGTGCTGCCGCGCCTTAAGAACGACCTGGTCGAGGTCATGCTGGCTTGTGCCAACTGCGAGCTCGATCAGATTGAACTCGACTGGCGCGACGAGTGGGCCGTGGCCGTTGTCCTGACGAGTGCGGGTTATCCCGGCAGCTACGAGAAAGGCAAGGTCATTACCGGTATCGCCGATGCCGAGGCCATGGAGAACGTGACCGTGTACCACGCGGGCACTGCCGTGGTGGACGGCCAGCTCGTGACCAATGGTGGCCGCGTGCTTGCCGTGACCGCGCTGGGCGATACGTTTGAGAATGCCCGCAACCTTGCCTACGAGGCCTGCGAGAAGATTGATTTTGAGGGCAAGACCCTGCGTCACGACATCGGCCTGCGCGCGCTGCGCGGCCGCGACGCCTGGGATGCCTAAAATCCGAGAGGAATGAGACGGATGGACGAGAAGAACGAAGAGCTCGTGGACGCGCAGATCGTCGAAGAGGACAGCCGCGTGTATGGGCACGCCGAGGGCGAGCCTGGTGGCGAGGTCGCTGACGAGCCGGCGCTGGTGCTGGGCGATGACGACCCGCACGATGCCGAGCTGCACGAGAAGATTCTTTCGGAGGAGTGCGCCTGGAAGGGCAAGATCCTCGACGTCCACCGTCTTGAGGTTGAGCTGCCCAACGGTCGCCGCAGCGCCCGCGATATCGTTCGCCATCCGGGTGCGGCGGCTGTTGTGGCACTGACCGAGAGCGGCAAGATCGTACTGGTGCGTCAGTACCGCACCGCCATCGACCGCGTGACGGTCGAGATTCCCGCCGGCAAGCTCGATCCAGGCGAGGACCCGCTCGATTGCGCCAAGCGCGAGCTGCATGAGGAGACGGGCTTTAGGGCTGGTCGCATTCGCTTTTTGACGTCGATTGTCACGTCCTGTGGTTTTTGCGATGAGATTATCCACATCTACTTGGCTACCAAGCTCGAGTTTGATGCGCCCAACCCCGATGATGACGAGTTTGTCAACGTGGACCTGGTGCCGCTGCATGAGCTGATCGACGCCGTACTCGACGGCAAGATCGAAGACGCCAAGACCGTCGTGGGCGCCTTGGCCTGCGACAGCATCGCACACCGCCTTGGGGGCACGGAGCTTTAACGAGTGGGGATAGCCCTGGGACAAGTACTACTGATTGCTTTGTCCCAGGGCCTTACGTTGCTGATATTTCTTTGAGGATCACATGCTGAAGAGGTTTCTTTCGTATTACGAGCCCCAGATGGGGCTTTTTGTTGCTGATACTGTTTGTGCTCTGGTGCTTGCCGCCATTGACCTGGCGTTCCCCATTATCCTGCGCAATTTGACCGGTGGGCTGTTTACTCAGGGTCAGGCTGCCATTATGCAGGCGCTCGGCATGATCGCGGTGGGCTTGGTGCTGATGTATGCCGCCCGCTGCGCCTGCCGTTATTTTGTGAGCTATTGGGGTCACGTGATGGGCGCGCGTATGGAGTCCAAAATGCGCGAGGACCTGTTCGACCAGTATGAGCGCTTTAGCTTTGCATACTTCGACCGCAACAGCTCGGGCGACATGATGAGCCGCGTGGTCAACGACCTGTTCGATATCTGCGAGGCGGCGCACCATGTACCCGAGTGGGTCATCATCTGCGGCATCGAGATTATCGGCTCGTTTGTGATTCTCTTTACCATCGCCCCGGTGCTGGCGCTTGCCATGGCTGTGGTGACGGCAGCGTTTGCGGTCATCATGTTTTGGCAGAACATGCGCATGCGCGAGGTCTTTAGCGACAACCGCAAGAAGATCAGCGGCATTAATGCGCAGCTGCAGGATTCGCTGGCGGGCATGCGCGTGGTCAAGAGCTTTGCCAATGAGGAGACCGAACGCTTCAAGTTCCGCGCCTCCAACAATCGCTATCTTTCGTCCAAGGAGAACATGTATCACGCCATGGGCGTCTATACTGCGACGTATGGCCTGCTCTCGGGCGTGCTCTATGTGATCGTGGTGCTGCTGGGCGGCTGGCTGGTCGCCCAGGGGCAGCTGCAAGCGGTCGATATGGCGACCTTCGCTCTCTATATTTCGCTGTTCTGCACGCCGCTCGAGACACTCGTTAATTCGGCCGAAACGTATCAGAAGGCTATCGCCGGCTTTAAGCGTATGGACGAGGTGCTCTCGACCGCGCCGGATATCCAGGACAAGCCGGGCGCTACGGATCTGCAGGTGACTGCCGGCGCCGTGGAGTATCACGACGTGTGCTTTAACTACGAGGATGTCGAGCTGGGCGAGGGCGATGCCGACGAGCGTCCCGTTATCGACCATATGGACCTGTCCATCAAGCCCGGGCAGACCATCGCTTTGGTTGGCCCTTCGGGCGGCGGCAAGTCCACGACCTGTTCGCTGCTGCCGCGCTTTTATGACGTGGCTACCGGATCCATTAGCATCGACGGCCAGGACGTGCGTGATGTGACGCAGCAGAGCCTGCGTCGCGCCATCGGCCTGGTGCAGCAGGATGTCTATCTGTTTGACGGTACGATTGGCGAGAACATCGCCTACGGCAAGCCGAGCGCTACGGCGGAAGAGATCGCCGACGCCGCCCGTCGCGCCAATATCGATACCTTTATCGAATCGCTTCCACAGGGCTATGACACGGTCGTGGGCGAGCGCGGCAGCCGTCTTTCGGGCGGGCAGAAGCAGCGCGTTGCCATCGCGCGCGTGTTTCTCAAGAACCCCAAGATCCTGATCTTGGACGAGGCGACGAGTGCTTTGGATAACGAGAGCGAGGAGGCGGTGCAGGAGTCGCTCGAAGAGCTGGCACGCGGCCGTACCACAATCATCATCGCCCACCGTCTCTCGACCATTAAACACGCCGATGAGATTGCGACCGTTGAGCATGGTCGCGTTGTGGAACGTGGCACGCATGAACAGCTTCTCGCCCGTGGCGGCACCTATGCCCGTTACTATCGAATGCAGTTCGAAGGTGCGCGTGCGCACGAGCTCGACTGATTGATATGACAGGAAGTTTATGGCTGACAAGAACCCTTTGACTCCGGAAGAAGTGACGGAGTTATTCTCCGAAATCGATGCATCCGGCGTCTTGGATCCTACGCTTGCCAAAAAGCGTACCGAGCGCATGCGTGAGAAGGAGGCTGCGGCCAAGCGCGGTGACAAAGCGGCGCTAGCACAGCTGCGCAGCGAGGACCGCGCGAGCCAGGCAAAACATATCGACCCGCTGTCCGAGGACGATCCTTCGGGCTCGCAGGTGAGCCATACCATTACGAAGACCGCGATGGCCGTGGTCATCGGTATTTTGGTGCTGATCGTGGGCATGCAGATCGGCTACGGCGTGATGCGCCGTCTGAATACCGCCAACCTGTCCGAGAGCGTTTCGGTTGATACCGTTTCTACAGCACTCAAGGGTGGACTCGAGTGGGGCAACGGCTTTACGCAGTTCCCGCTCGACTTTACCGTCGATGAAGCCGATGAGCGTACGGGCACGGTCGAGGTGACGGTGTTGGACACATCGTCTGCCAACGAGCTCGAGCTGCTGTCCAACGGGCAGATCCAGGCCGCGGCGCTTGCGACCAACGCGCTGCTCAACGACAAGATCGACCGCGTGGTGTATAACGTTCACGCCTATATCGACGAGGATAGCAACATTCAGCACGATTCCTTCTTTGGCATGTTCCCCGCGCGGGGCCACCAGAGCGCCATTTTGACGTTCGTGTGGACCAAGAGCTCATCCAACGCCACGAGTATCGACTGGAAGATGCGCATCGTGAGTATGGATGACACCATCGCCGAGCGCATTCAGAAGCAGGTGAACTCGGTGTCGTCGTTGATTGAGGACCCGGTGGTGAGCCAGACCAAGATTGACGAGGAAAAGGCCGAGCGTGACCTGGAACATCGTCTGCATGGCCGCGAGATTTTCCGCGGCGGCAAGCCCGATCGCACACCGTCCGAACTGCTGGAGCAGGACAAGAAAAAATAAGAGACCATCATCCCGCGTGAGCCACAAGCCCCGCGGGATGATTTTTTAAGGCTCTGTTAGACCAGGATTGACATACATGTGTCCCCACGGTG